>JAJDXD010000073.1 GCA_022823405.1 Gammaproteobacteria bacterium | reverse complement strand
TCCATAAAAAACACCAGGAATTGCGCGCTTTTGGGAGGCGCATATCCTTGTTGCTACGCAACTGTTTTTTTACGGATTTTTTAACAGGTTTATTTCCGCTCCGTGGTTAATTTCAGACTCATTTTGCAATTGGAAAACACTTTTTGACGTATTTGTAATAATTATTTTACAGTCGTCAATCTAAGATTATGATCCTAAAGAGAAATATATAGAATAGTGGCAATATTCCGTCCAAATCCAATCGTTTCAGCCACTCAACTAAATTAAGAGATCAAGCAAACTTTTTCTTCTTCTCAACCCGTCTCGGTGCGCCGCCCCTGACAATCGCTCTGGCTACTTGGTGCGGAGTTGCATCGATACGCAGGTCTTTTCGGTAAATTTTCGGTTTGGTCTGCTTATGTTTCACCAAAAGTTCAATCCACTATTATTCATCTGGTTCCCACTTCTCCAAAAAGGCGACAGCATTCCTGAGAAAATTCTTGCCATTGCGAAAGCGCCCCAAACCAGTATTGCAACTGTCACAAATGTAGTCCCTTGCGTCGCCTGTCAGATGCCCGTGATCCAAAACCAACTTCACGGTCACACCTACTATTCCTTCTTTCTCACAAATTGGACAGCGCCAGAATGACCCGTTGACAGGTTCAACAGGGATTGTTCCGTCTTTGCGGGTTTCGTGGTTCCTCACTCCATCAACACCCTGTCTACAGTCAATGCATGTAGGTCGGTAAATTGTTGAACCATCTTTTCGAGTCTGGTTCGCTGCAAAAAGTGCGACTGGTTTGATAGTAAAACACTGATTGCATACCTTTTCGATTTCGTCTCGTGGCGTTTCCCCCTTTTGTTTCATTCTTTTTCGTTTGGCGGCACTGAGTTGAACCGGATAATCTTCTGGGTTAAAGGGACGAGTAGCATTAATTGGGAGCATCAATTCTCTTCCTCCCAATGGCAATTTGACTTTTACACCCCGATCCGTGCGTTTTTGTACCATCGCCAAACGCCCGTCTGCGATGATTACAACCCATTCAGGAGCAATGGGCTCCGGAACGCGTATACCTGATGTGTCTCGTTTGGCAGTCATACGGTTAAATTTGATGCTTTTGCC
The DNA here is from genome assembly GCA_022823405.1 of Gammaproteobacteria bacterium. Lineage (GTDB taxonomy): Bacteria > Pseudomonadota > Gammaproteobacteria > Arenicellales > JAJDZL01 > JAJDZL01. The sequence continues at coordinate 78,524 of JAJDXD010000073.1, read as the reverse complement.
ATGCGATTTTTAGCGATTTCAATATATTCTTTTGATATATCAATGCCAATCCATTTTCGGTTATTCTTGTGTGCCATCTTGCAGGTGGTTCCGCTTCCGCACATCGGATCAAGAACAATGTCTCCTGGATTTGTCCAGGACAGAATGTGATCTGCTGCGAGTTTTTCAGGGAATACCGCAGGATGCTGAAATGCGATCTTGTCGGTAGTCGTTCCGCCGTATCCCACCGCGTATTGCCAAATGTTGTTTTTAGTCTTCTCCTTTTTCAGTTCAACCGGCCGCTTGCGATTCACCGCATCGGGACCTTTATTGGATACAGCGGTTTCCCAGCCGTGTCTTTTGGTAGGTTCTTTCAGCGGATTGAACGTTTTAGGCTTTCCTTTCGAGAACACAATCATCAGCTCATAGCAGTTTGTGTATGCATTTGACCGCTGAAACGGCGTGTTCTTCTTTTGATAAATCATTACATCGTGAACAGTAAACCCGCAGTCTCGACCAATAAATGCATGATCAAAACTTGATAAGCTGCGGCCGCCATTGATTTTCTCCCCAACTACCCACACACACACGCCGCCTTTCTTAGTTACGCGATGTATGGCCGACAGCATCAATTCGGCATCAAAGGAATAACCTTTGTAATTTCTGAGGTTGTCGTAAGGTGGGCTCGTAACAGTCAGATCAACGCAGGCTTCGTTCCAAGAATTCAAAATCTCGACTGCGTCTCCAACGATAAGATTATTTGCATCAATCACGGGATTGCTACTGAATCCGCTCCATCACCGGAAGTCAGTTCCTCGTATCGCAGTCGTTTACCTTTCATGCCAGCAACCGCAGTATTTCCAACAGTCTCTCGCCTTTCATTCAGTTTCTTATCCCAATACATATTCTTTTCAAGCCCACCAAAGTTGATTCATCCGCCTCGACAACACCATTGAAATTCTGATCGTCTTCTTCAAACGAATTCCGGATCCGATATGCAAGATGCCAGGCAGTTGTTTGGGTAACGCCTAAGTCCTGGTGAAGTTTCGTTGACGAAATGCTTTTAAGACTGGTGGTGAGAAGGAAAGTGGCGACCGCCCAAACCCGATACCCAAGATTGGATCCCTCCATCACAGTTTCGGTTTTGACGGAGAATTTCCTGCCACACTCTTTATAGTTTCTGCAGCGCAAAGGCATGGTTTTGTGCTTTGCGCCTGTCTGAACGTTGTCAGATCCACAGTGAGGGCAATGAACACCATCCGGCCATCGAACATCTGTAAACCATTTCTCCGCTGTGGCATCATCCGGAAACATTCGGAATATTTCGATCAGAGAAATTCCTTTGCGGTAATGCTTGCTTGGGGCTTTGTGAGACATGTGTGTAAACGTCTTTATATACCTAATTATTTACAAATTTGTTTTCATATCATTATATCATATTTTCGCCACTATTCTATATAATTTCCATCGCAAAAGTCTGACTAGATTGTTCCAACCTAACGCTATAACGCCGCATCTCAATACAGGGTATTCAATTCATAAATTACGGCTTTTCCATCTCAGTTTTCATGTAGTAACACCGTAAAATGAATACTTTATTGACTAGATACCACATTATGTCACAATTGCTTCGCAAAGCTCGACACCAACCGCGAATAAATAGGCAGATAATTTAACGATCGCCTCTTGCGAATAGGTTTGCCCAAGACAACTGAGTTCAGGAGTTGCAACCGCCTTTTCCCAAAGATTGATGAATTTTAGGCGACAACCCTAAAATCGGTTTGTATCGGGTACAGAAATGAAGTAGTTTCGTTGAACAATTTACAACAACCTCAATGCAGTCAGCTAGGCAACCAAGCCTAGGTATGTTGAAGTCACACGCGGGCCACCGCAATTTGGGTGGGTTTTAATTTAGTTTGTGGAGTCTAAGACCCAGGATGGGCGTAGAGGCATGGCATTAACGAATCGCGCGTTGAAATATCTGTACAAGTTCCGATGGTATCCATGACTCCAAACAAACACCTCACAAGAGGGTCGGTCTGGCGCCGATGGGAACCCCATATTCATGCGCCTGGCACTGTTCTCAACGACCAGTATTCCGGAGAAAATAAGTGGGAGAGTTATTTTGACGCCCTAGAAACTGCGAACCCCTTAATTCAGGCGATTGGTGTTACCGATTATTACCTGCTTGATACATATGAATCGGTTGTCACAGCTAAGGCTGATGGTCGCCTCCCGAATGTCGGATTCATTTTTCCCAATGTTGAGTTGCGGCTCGCCACTGGCACTGATCGTGACAAAGCAATCAATTTCCATCTGCTGATCAATCCTGAACCTGACGACCATGTCATCCAGATTAAGCGATTTCTGTCGCGCTTGACCTTTCGCTATCAGAATGAGGAATTCGCCTGCACGAAGGACGACCTAATTGCGCTCGGGTACACACATAACAAAAATTGCAAATCTGAAAAGAAGGCGCTTAAAGTGGGCGGAAATCAGTTCAAAGTCGAGTTCGACAGCTTCGACGAGCGATGGAAGGCAAGTGAGTGGATTCAGCAAAACGCCCTGATTGCGGTGGCGACAGGTCGAGCGGATGGCACATCGGGTTTGCAAAAGGACGCGTCGCTTTCGGCGCTTCGGCGAAAGATTGAGATGGCAGCGCACATTATGTTCGCGTCATCACCGCAGGCGAGAGCTTATTGGCTGGGTAAGACAGAAAAAGCCGGATCGAAAGAAATTATCGGAAATTATGGTGCCCTCAAACCCTGCCTTCATGGAAGCGATGCGCACGGGCAGGAGAGGGTCGGCGCGCCTGACCATGAGAGGTATTCGTGGATCAAAGGAGACCTTAATTTTGAAGCGCTTCGGCAGATTTGTTTGGAGCCCGAGGATCGTGTCATCGTGGCTACGAGTCCACCGACCGGGCCTGTCCCCTCTAATGTAATCGCGAGCATCGAAGTGTTGAACGCACCTTGGTTCACAACCGAAAGCGTACCGCTGAATCCAGGGCTCGTTGGTATCATCGGAGCCCGCGGATCGGGAAAGACAGCACTTGTGGACATGATCGCTGCAGGAGCATATTCGCTGTCATCTCATGTCCATGCACGGTCGTTTGTGGAACGTGCACAGGAATATATCGACGACGAAGTCGCCCATATTGAATGGGGAGACGGTCAAATTTCCGAGAATGAACTCGAAAATTTGGGGTTCGAGGGTTTTTTAGACAATCCGCGCGTGCAATATTTGTCGCAGCATTTCGTGGAAACGCTATGCTCAGCCTCAGGAGCTAGCGATGCCTTGGTGGCAGAGATCGAAAGGGTGATTTTTTCAGCCCATTCAGCCGAAACCCGTCAAGCCTCGGAAACCTTTCATGACCTACTCGATGCAAGGGCTGCGCTGGGACGGCAGAAACGCGACGCCCACGAGCGTAGCATTGTGGAGGCGACTGATGAGATGGCTAGCGAGCGGGACAAGATCGACAAGCTCGCAGAGTGGAAGGTTCGTCGTCAACAGCTCAAACAGGAAATTAAGTCGGACTTAGCGTCAAAGGGCAAATTAATCACGATGGGTGAACAGGAAAAGGCCAAAACGTTCGAGGAAGTTTCTAACGCGGTGGAAAATCTACGCGAAGTGATTGCCGGGCTTGATCGTCAGAAAAGCACCCTTGAGTTACTTCAGGCAGATGTCCGCGAACACCGTCAGACCATTGCACCAAGTGCGGTACGCCAGCTATCCCGGAAACGCCAGCACGCCGCTCTCGGCAATACCGAGTGGCAACAGTTTTTGACAGAATTTGTGGGGGATGTTGATAAATTGCTGAAGGAAAAACTGCATAAAGTGGAGAGCAAAATTCAACAACTAATAGGAACAGCACCAGAACAGGAACGAGACGAGCTCGGAGACGTAATTCAGTCGGATGCGTCGTTGCTACCGGAAGGGGTAAATCTGGAAAAGGTTCCTCTGCGCGTGCTCGAAGCGGAAGCACAACGTTTGGAGTTGTTGATTGGAGCGGATAGGCGCAAGCAACGCCAGTTTGCGATACTGACCAAAAAGATTGCCAAGACGAAAGTGCAACTAAAATCCGTAAAAAATGACATCAATGACGCTAAGGGTGCAAAGACACGGATCGCCGAGTTGATGAGGAAGAGAAACAGCGACTATTCCGAAGTGTTTAACGGCATACTAGCTGAGGAAAACGCACTAAGGTCCCTATACGAACCCCTTGATGCGCAGTTGGAATCGGCCGAAGGAGCTGTTGCCCGCCTTGCAATTTCCATAAAACGTCATGTCGATGTGGAAGAATGGGCAACTGCGGGTGAAAAACTACTCGATTCGCGGCGTGGAGACATTTTCCGTGGACGCGGCGCTTTGCTATCCGCGGCTAACAAGTACCTTCGAGCCGCTTGGCAGACGGGCGACGGGCTTATCGTGTCCGAGGCGATGGCAAAGTTTCGCGATAAGTACAGGGACGAGATTGTGAAAAGTGCACTATACGATAAAAAGACGCAGTTCGCAGAGTACCGTATTTGGGCTCGCCGCATTTCAGATTGGATATATAGCACAGACCATATTTCAGTCACCTACAGTTTGACGTTCGACGGTTTGGAAATAGAGCGACTTTCACCTGGGACGCGAGGAATCGTACTACTCTTGCTATATCTTGCCATCGACCGGGATGATGACCGGCCACTAATGATAGACCAGCCTGAAGAGAACCTAGACCCAAAGTCAATTTTCGAAGAACTTGTCGCGCGGTTTCGCAAGGAGAAACTACGTAGACAGATCATCATTGTAACTCACAACGCAAACCTGGTTGTCAACGCGGATGCCGATCAAGTGATTGTCGCTAGTTGTGGACCGCATGATCAGGGAAAGTTACCTGAAATCAGCTACGAGAGCGGGAGTTTAGAAGATGCGCATATCCGCGCAAAAGTCTGCGATATTCTTGAAGGAGGTGAGCAAGCTTTTCGGGAGCGGGCGAAACGCCTGCGAGTCGAGTTTGGCTAATGGGTAGCTTAACCTGGATACCTCGTGTACCGTGTAAGGTGGTATTCTCTGGCGAGTGAGCATCCCACCCAACTACCGTGGCTTCGATGCTTCGATTGACAGTCGCTAGAGCGAATAATTACGACAATGTCTTGCAAATCATTGCCTCGATTAAACTTGATGATCGATTTTTCTCGCCTTGTCTGTGGTTGGATAAGTGGGCGATGTCTTTCAAAAGGTTCAATTGGGCCTTCGTTTGAACATGGCAGAAATTCACACGTTACAGTTCATGTGGAGTGGGGCTCGTATAAACACTTGAAGGGTAAATCGACGTATTAGGCAACTTTAATCAATGCAAATTGAGTGCAAGCAAACTAATGACGCAAGGAAAAGCAGACCGAAGTTCAGCGATTAAAAACCGCCACGAATTTTCGCAAAAAAACAAGGAATTGATTGCCAAGAGAGCTGGAAACATATGCTCTTTTCCCGATTGTCGCCAAATTACAACTGGCCCTTCCGATGATCGCTTGTCAGGTGTAAGCCAAATTGGTGTTGCAGCTCACATTACCGCTGCCTCAGTTGGTGGCCCTGCTATGATTCCGCTTTAACACCAGAAGAGCGATCAAGCGAGAAAAATGGGTTGTGGCTCTGCCAGACCCATGGAAAGTTGATCGACGATAATCCAAGTAAATACAGCGTTGATTAATTAAAAAAGTGGAAACAACAGCACGAGGAATGGGTATTTTCGCTCCTTGCCAATGCGGGAGGCAATCTCAAGGATGGGATCAGTCGAGTGAGTATGAAGGGTATCGGAATATTTGAGGAACTCGTTGACATTAATCTTGGGAGGTACAACGTCGTATATGGAGGTGAAAGTGCAGGTTCGGCCACATTTTGCCAAGCAATAGCTACTTTTTCAGGACAATCAAACTACAATCAATTCGCTGATCGCTTCAGATTTTGTCGTGGTTCAGAGGGCAATGCAATGCTAGAGGCCGTAGTTTCGCATGACAACAAAGCAACTACAGTACAGTTGAGTCAGCAACAACTACTTGTATGTCGGGCAAGTCACTTACCTCCCGCTCAAAGGATTCGTATCGAAATTGATGGGAATATAGTTGCGTCATGGCCACAATCGCTGTTCAATGTAATTAATCTAAATGAGAATATTTTTAATTCACAAGTGAATTCCCACAGGAGTTTATCTTACGCAATATCAGCTTTGTCAGGACAATTAAATGTAGATAAACAGATAATTTGGGACATGCTTCATGAAGAAATATTTATGACATCACCTTTTGGATTCAAAATGAAACGCACTGGAATCAAAACGGTAAATTTCAGAGTCTCCGATGGTCGTAGTTTTTATTTGCCTTTTGAACTCTTAAGCAGTTCAGAGCAGGCTCTCGCAATAATGGACATTTTGTTGAAGATGTTGCGTGCAGATATCCATACTCCACCGTGGCTAGTTGTTTTCGATTCTGATTTCTTCCAATAATTTGATGACAGCTGGCGAGATAGGGTATTTAACAAAATCACCTCAAATTTCGATCTTCAGTTGCAAGCAATTTTTATAGTTTCCAATAAAAGAGTAGCGGACTCAATAAAAGTAAAAGTGACCGGCAATTGGATTGGTTCCGAAGTTGTTGGTGGTCTGACTATTCATAGGTTTCTCTGAAGGCAAGCTTAATATTTGATTTTTAACTGGACACGAGTGTACTGAAGTATGAAATACCTACATACGATGGTCAGGGTGTCTGACATCGATGAGTCCCTCAAATTTTATGTCGACAATCTGGGTCTTACAGAGTTGCATCGTTCGCACAATGAGCAGGGGCGGTTTACCCTGATATTTCTGGCTGCGGCAGGCAATGAAGATGCGCAAATTGAATTGACTTATAACTGGGACCCCGAGGAGTATTCCGGCGGACGAAATTTCGGACACCTCGCTTATGAGGTGGACAACATATATGAGATATGCAAGCGACTGGAAAACGGAGGCGTCACGATTAATCGCCCACCTCGTGATGGTCGCATGGCTTTCGTCAGATCGCCTGATGGTATCTCTGTTGAACTTCTGCAAAAAGGCAAGGCAATGCCGCCAGAAGAGCCTTGGCAATCAATGCCGAATTCTGGCGTTTGGTAAGAATTTCGGGTGCGCTCTTTATAGTAGCCGCACCAATTCAATACGGTCAGTCACCTAGCACGCAGATCCCTGAAACCCGTGCTGGCGCCATGCCTCAAAAACTACGATCGAAACGGAGTTGGACAGGTTGAGGCTTCGATTGTCCGGCAGCATGGGCAACGTCAATTTTTGTTCATCGCCGACACTTTGGTGAATGTGTTCCGGTAAGCCCGCTGTTTCTGAGCCAAAAATCAAAAGGTCGTCGGGCAAAAATCTCACAGAAGTGTAGAACCTGCTGTAGCGTCGCGAGAAAATCAATTTGCGACTTAGTGGATAAGATCGGGTCAAGTCTTCAAAAGTCGAATAAGTCTCAATCTGGACGCCTTCCCGATAATCTAACCCAGCTCGTTTCAAGCGGGCATCGCTCATCTCAAAGCCGAGCGGTTCAATCAGGTGTAATCTGCAGCCAGTGTTCGCGCAAAGGCGTATGATATTTCCAGTGTTTGGGGGAATTTCAGGTGCAACCAGAACGATGTTAAACAATTGGACTTACTTCAGTTAAATTGGCCTGCTCGATCTCATCCCGATATAAGTGATGCCCTGCCTCGATAAAATGAACAGAATTCGCCTGATAGGTTGGTGCGATTGCTGCAGTTGAAAATGCATTTTAACAACCACAGGTAGGCTTTAGATCTGTTACCTGTAGAACATTTACGAACATTAGTTTACGCCCACAGTGCCGAAACCGGGGCGGCGACCATACTTTCTCCGAAAGGTATTGACTGGTCGCCGTCATACAACACCAGACCAAAAACAAACTTGTTACCGCACGCAGTTGCCAGTTTTCGCAACCCAGAAAAATCTTTTTTAGTTACGGTCGCGGATGCTTTTACCTCTATCCCGACGACTCGACCGCGTCTGTCTTCAATCACAAAATCTACTTCATTGCGCTCTTTGTCCCGGAAGTGTGAGAATACAAACCGTTCCTTGGACCAACTTGCGTTTTTGAGTAGTTCACCGAAAACGAAACTTTCCAGCAACGCGCCAAATATCACCCGATCATTAACCAATCTATCTGGAGACAGATCTCTGAGTGTGGCAAGTAAGCCAGAGTCAAGAAAATGCAATTTCGGAGTCTTTGTTAGACGCTTTAGTTTGTTCGTAAACCATGGTTGTAACGTGTGGACGATATACAGACTTTCAAAAATGTCCACATATTTTTGGGTGGAAACATGGTTAATACCCAACCTTGAACCGAGACTCGAGTAATTGACAAGTTGTCCGGAAAACTCGGCGAGGACTCTCAACAACCTTGGCATAACACCCAATTTTTCAATCCGAGCAATGTCACGAATGTCTCTCTGGACAATTGTTTCGATATAGTCCAGATGCCAGTCTTGTCGACGGCGCCAACTTGAACGCGCCAGCACTTCAGGGTATCCACCTGTAAGCACAGCACTGACGAGGTCATCGCCGATGAGCAAGTTCGCAGGCTTTGGTGATTTTCCCAAGAACACTTGTTCCAGAAAACACGACTGACGCTCAATTAATTCAGCTTGCGATAAGGGTAGCAAGCGCATTATTGCTATGCGCCCTGCAAGCGAATCGGCGAGATGGGGAAGCATCATCAGATTCGCAGACCCGGTTAGCAAAAACCGACCTGCTCTCAAGTCGGCATCTACCGAGGTCTTGATTGGTAGAATAAGATTTGGAGCGCGATGAACTTCGTCAATTACAGCTCGATTTATGCCGCGCACAAAACCAACAGGGTCGTCTGTAGCACTTTCAAGTACAAAAGGGTCGTCAAGCGTAATAAACGGATATTTATCACTCGCAATCTGCTGTGCAAGCGTTGTTTTACCTGATTGACGAGGCCCACAAAGCAAAACAATCCGAGTGTCGGCTAGAGCTTCGTTGACTCGGTGTTCAACGAATCGAGGATACAAAACGTGTTCTTTTTGATTTGACTGATTGAAAGTGATTATATGACCGTTTGTTAAACATATGCCGACCGATTGAAAGATTATGTCCGACTAATTGAAAGCGGAAATGCTATGAATGGAAGTGCTTACCTTGTGAAAATTACCTGATCTTCACAGAGCCTTCCAAACAAAATGCTCTTTAACCTGTCTAATCAGCTATCAAACGTAATCAAGGGGATGGTCATTATGTCTTTCCGAACTCGCATCTTTGGAATTTTTACAGCGGTCCTGGTCGTGTTTGCTTACCCGCCAGCATCCCATGCGGATTCCGAAACCAAACATGTCTTTGAATTGTTCACTTCACAATCGTGTTATTCCTGTCCGCCTGCTGAATCTCTACTCACCCGAATAGTGGAAGAGAACGAAGAAGTGTTGGCGTTGGAGTTTCATGTCGATTACTGGGACACCTTGGTTTACGGTTCTGCTGGACAATGGAAAGATCCGTACTCTTCACCCGAATATAGTCAAAGACAGCGTAATTACAACAGAATGAGATTAGCTGGTCGAACAGGTGTTTACACACCTCAAATGGTCGTTAATGGTTCCTACGCATTTGTTGGCAGCAGGTCACTGCAGGCACAGAATCTGATAAGCAAAGCATCTGAGCTTCAGCTGCAAGCGTCTGCCAAGGTATCTGAAGATGGTCAGTTGACTATAAAGGTGGACGGTGATCACTCGGCAAAAGCCGATGTTTGGTTGGTTACATTCGACAGGCACCATGTCACTGAGATTCCATCCGGCGAAAACATGGGCAAAACACTGACGAATTCCAACGTTGTTCGCGACTTTCGGTCAATTGGCCAGTGGCAGGGTGAACCCCTTGTGATTGAATCAGAACTTGAACCGCTTTCAGACAATCAGGGCTGTGCAATCATCATTCAGCAGTACAACGCGTTTCAAGCACGCATCACCGGTCCCATTCTGGGCGCCGCCAAGTGTGAGTCTGCGTAATTCAAGAGTGACGTTCAAGCACTAGAAGGGCTTAAGTACAACCAGCGCTACAATAACGATTAGAAGTACGACTGGCAGTTCATTGAACAGTCGGAAAAACGTATGCGAGCGAACATTGCGGTCGGTTTTGAAAATTGCAAGATATCGCCAGCACCACAAATGGTAGGTGATGAGGATCAGTACCAGTAGTAGTTTGTACATCAGCCACATCCCGCCGAATCCGTAGCCCAACCATAACCACATCCCCGTACCAAGCGCCAATACGGCACTTGGAGTTGCAATTCCAAAGTAGAGTTTTCGTTCCATCACTTTGAACCGCTGATTGCTGATTTCATCTTCAGTCATCGCGTGATAGACAAATAGTCGTGGCAGATAAAAAAGACCAGCGAACCAGGTAACCACGAATACGATGTGAAATGTTTTTATCCAGAGCATTTTTACATTCCCTCAATTGCCAAATCGGAAAAATTACAGACTAAGGAAAGCAGTTACATTTGGCATATACTTAATATGACTTTGACAATCTCGGAGGGAAAACTCGAATATTGTGGCTAAAGAAGACCAAATCGAAATGAACGGTACTGTACTTGAAACACTGCCAAACACTAATTTTAAAGTCAAATTGGATAACGATCACATCGTAACCGCCCATATTTCCGGTAAGATACGCAAGAACTACATACGCATTCTGCGCGGTGATCGAGTTGTGGTTCAATTGACTCCTTACGACCTGACCAGAGGTCGCATCGTCTACCGAGAACGGTAGACTTTTGATCTGAGGCAACCTGCGTGCTGGAATTCTTTCTGTTTCAACTACCGTGGTGGGGCTATGTGCTTGTCACCCTGGCGCTTACCCATATTACGATTGTATCAGTTACGATTTTTCTCCATCGGCATCAAGCTCATGGAGCACTACAACTGCACCCTGTACTGAGCCACTTCTTTCGCTTTTGGCTTTGGCTTACAACTGGAATCATCACCAAAGAGTGGGTAGCGGTCCATCGTAAACATCATGCTACGGTCGAAAGTGACGACGACCCGCACAGTCCACAGAAGGTTGGAATTAACCGCGTACTATGGGGAGGGTTGATTTTGTATCGCCGTGCAGCACGGCTACCGGGCATTTTAGATCAGTACGGTGTCGGTACACCGGATGACTGGTTGGAACGGCATGTCTATGCAAAGTACCCTAATACGGGTTTATTTTTGATGCTCCTGATCAACGTTTTTGCATTTGGGCTTGTCGCTGGGGTTTCCATTTGGGCTGTTCAAATGGTGTGGATTCCGTTTTGGGCTGCCGGTGTAATCAATGGTGTCGGGCATTATCTGGGATACAGGAACTTTAATTTACCTGACGCCAGTCGCAATATTGTTCCGTGGGGGATCGTTATCGGCGGTGAGGAACTGCACAACAATCACCACGCGTACTCCGCTTCAGCACAGTTTTCTGCACGAAAGTGGGAAATCGATCTTGGGTGGTGCTATGTACGGTTGCTGAATAAATTCAAACTGGTAAAAATTCAGCGAAAAATTCCGAAACTGACGTTTAACCAGAACAAACAGCACTGTGATTTTGAAACAGTTAAGGTGTTTGTGGCAAATCGCTTTCAGGTGATGTCAAAATATGCCAATGACGTAGTGAAAGGGGTTTGCCGCGAAGAAATTCGTTCAGCTTCTGGAGAAACGCGGCGTCTGCTCAAACAAGCTAAGCGACTGTTAGCCTCCGATCACTCAAGATTGAGCGACCTGAAAAAAGAATGGTTGAATAAAGTTCTGGAGACCAATTCAAGAATTGCGACAGTTTATGCGATGAAGGAGTCTTTACAGAACATCGCTTCACGTTCGTCAAATTCGTATGAACAGGTGTGTCAGTCGCTGGAGGAGTGGTGTCAGCGAGCAGAAGAATCTGACATCGATGCCCTAATGAAATTTTCCGCCCGACTGAAAGGCGCTACTGCGAACTGACAATTAATCAGTAATGAGAATCTGAAAGTAGCCGTAGCTCACTTCAGTTTGGTTTCCTTGTAGATTACGTGCTTTCCGGCTACTGGATCAAATTTACGCAATTCAAGTTTCTTTTCGGTGTTGCGCTTGTTTTTCCAGGTTGTGTAGAAGTGTCCGGTTCCGGCGGATGACTCAAGTTTAATTTTCTCGCGCATGGTTCAGATTCTCCGGTTAGACCTTGATACCATCAGCTCGCAAGTCTTCCAACACACTTTCGATGCCATTTTTGTCGATGGTACGAATCGCCTTTCGACTGACCCGAAGCTTGACCCAGCGATTTTCGCTCTCAACCCAGAAGCGCCGATAATGCAGGTTGGGGCGAAACCTGCGCTTGGTTTTGATGTGCGAATGCGAAACGTTGTTTCCGCTAACCGTCTTTTTTCCAGTAACCTGACAAATCCTTGGCATCGTTCCCAGAACCTGAAGATTGAAATGTGTGAATGAAGGCGCACATTCTATACTATTAGTTGAAAAAATCAAAGCGATAAATACTGTGAACAGCCCAAAAAGTCACCCCGTTTCTTTGCACGGCAAGCGAATTCTGCTTGGTGTAACGGGTGGAATTGCTGCTTATAAATCGGCAGAGTTGGCACGCAGACTGTGTGAAGTCGGTGCTGAAGTGCGTGTTGTCATGACCAGGAACGCCGAGGCCTTCATCTCAAGTCTTACGATGCAGGCAGTGAGTGGCAATGCGGTTCGAAGTGAAACATTCGATGAGGAAGCTGAAGCGGGTATGAGTCACATCGAACTGGCACGTTGGGCGGATGCGATTGTTATCGCACCGGCAACCGCCGCATTTATTGCGCGCTTGACGCATGGTTTTGCAGATGATCTTTTGACGACATTATGTCTGGCAACTGAGTCCAAAATTGCTATCGCCCCTGCTATGAACCGCGTCATGTGGTCAAGTCCAGCAACTCAAAACAATGTCAATCAATTACGAGAGCGCACAATTACAGTGATGGGGCCAGATAGTGGAGATCAGGCTTGCGGTGAAGTTGGACCAGGACGCATGCTGCAGCCTGAAGTAATTGTCAGACAGGTTAGTGAATTGTTCAGTAGTGAAGAATTAAGTGGACTGAGCGTTCTTGTTACAGCTGGTTCTACCTGGGAAGCAATTGATCCAGTGAGAGGCATCACAAATTTAAGTTCCGGAAAAATGGGGTATGCGATCGCCGATGCCGCAGTCCAAGCCGGTGCCGATGTTACTCTGGTTTCAGGCCCAGCAACACAGCCACTGCCCAAAAGGGTTGCTAAAGTCATCAAGGTCACCAGCGCCAGGGAAATGCTGGAAGCAGTCATGGCGAATCTTAATGGACAGGATATTTTAATTGCAGTTGCAGCAGTTGCTGACTATCGGCCTCAGACTCAGGCAGCGAGCAAAATCAAGAAACAGGGTGAGGAAGTACTTAAAATGGAATTTGTACGGAATCCCGATATCTTGGCAAAAGTTAAAGAAAAAGCGCCTGATTTGTTCAGTGTTGGGTTTGCGGCAGAAACGGACAATCTCATCTCTGAGGCTCGTAAGAAATTGCTGGCCAAACGTGCAGATCTGATTGCAGCAAATGCAGTCAGTGGCGAATCAAACGCACTTGGCTCGGACTACAATACCTTGCAGCTTATTGATCGGACAGGCGTGGTGTCACTAGGACCAGCGTTGAAAACCAGAATTGCAGTAGACTTGATCCAAGAGATTTCGGCACGATTCCATGCAAGAGGTACGCTACAAAGTACTCGATAACAGGATCGGTCAGTCGATACCCTTACCGGAGCGTTCGACCGAAGGTGCAGCGGGATTGGATCTTCGGGCCTGTATCGAAACTGAATTAATTCTTCAACCCTCAGATTGTGAACTGATTCCGACCGGCATTGCCATCGATATTCGCGATCCGGGAATTGCCGCGATCTTGTTGCCGCGTTCAGGACTGGGTCACAAACATGGCATCGTACTGGGTAATCTGGTGGGGTTGATTGATTCGGATTATCAGGGTCAGGTCTTCGTTTCATGTTGGAATCGGGGTGGTGACGATTTCACAATTCACCCCGGCGACCGAATTGCACAGATGGTATTTGTTCCTGTCATTCGGCCAAAACTGATTAGAGTTGATGAATTTGAACCAACTGCCCGAGCAGTCGGTGGATTTGGAAGCACAGGTGTTAGTTAGAAGATAATGGAAAGAGTTGAAATCTATACCAGTCCCCTTTGTGGATACTGTCAGGCAGCTAAGAGTCTGCTAAACAAGGAGGGAATTGCGTTTACCGAATACGACGTACTCATTGACTCGACTCGAAAAGGTGAGATGTTGACACGAAGTGCTGGTCAGCGCACTGTTCCCCAAATTTTTGTAGATGGTGTCAGCGTTGGTGGATTTGATGAGCTTACCCGGCTGGATATTCACGAATTGCTCCGCAGACAGCCAAATTCTGACTGATCAAAACAAAATCATGAATGATACGTGCGCGATACTGTGCCGAATCCAATCCAGTTACAGTTATGAAATTGACTAAAAAAGAGTTCAAAAGTGCCGAGCGCAAGATCGTAACTCTGATGGGCATGTCGGGTTGTGGAAAGACAACGCTGGCGCGCAAACTCCCTACAACTTCCTGGTTTCACTATTCTGCAGACTATCGCATTGGCACTCGCTATCTGGATGAACCAATCATTGATAACATCAAGGAAAAGGCGATGCAAATTGACTTTCTCAGGGATTTGCTGCGCAGCGATTCCATTAGCATCGAAAGTGCCATGACATTCGAAAATCTGGACCTTCTATCCAAGTTCGTCGGGATGCTGGGTGACCAGACGAAAGGAGGACTGCCGTTGGAAGAGTTCATGCGGCGTCAGGAATTGCACCGTGAGGCCGAAATTCAGTCCATGTACGACGTCGGGGAGTTTGTCGGCAAAGCGAAGTCGATATACGGCTACGACAATTTTGTTAATGATTCAAGCGGTAGTTTGTGTGAATTAGGCGACGAACGCGTGCTTGAAGAACTGGCCCGACAGACGCTAATTTTGTTGATCGACGTGAGTCCGGAGTTTGAGTCTGAAATTATTGAACGGCAGATCAAGCATCCAAAACCGCTCTACTATGAAGCGAATTTTCTTGAAGTGCAATTGGCTGAGTATTTGGAAACGAATCAGTTGACACAAACCGACCAAATTGATCCCAATCAGTTCGTTCGATGGATCTTTCCAAAGCTGGTGCACTCTCGTCGACCAAAGTATGAACGCATCGCCAAAAAGTACGGCTATACCATTGCAGCGGATGAACTGGACCGTGTGCGTGATGAACAGGATTTTGTTGATCTTGTCTGCACCGTTTTGGACGACTGAATTAATCCCAATCTGTAAATCCAAGATTAACTCATGCCTTTATTGCGCTATCGCGATCTAGACTCCTGGGAGCGTCTTGTCTGCGAGAATATTGAAATTACGGGGCAGAACGCAGATACGCCATCGCTTCAAATCGGTTTTCTAAACATGATGCCAGACCGGGCGCTTAGAGCGACTGAGCGGCAGTTTTACAGACTGTTGGCGGCTGGTGCTGATGACTGCGTCGTTCAGATTCATCCATTTAGTATCGAAGGCCTGCCAAGGTCTGCTGATACTCTGGCGTATGTTTCCAAGGCCTACGTTTCGTTCGATGAGATCACGAAAATCAAACTGGATGGCTTGGTTCTGACTGGCGCAAACCCAGGAAACTTTGAAATCACTGCGGAGAAGTTCTGGCCTTACTTTGAAGAGGTGGTACTCTGGGCGAATGAGTATGTTCCGACAATTTTGTGTTCGTGTCTGGCATCGCATGCCATTTTGAAGATATTTCATGGAATTGAACGAATCCGCTGCCAGCCGGACAAGCGGTGGGGAGTATTCTCTCATCGGGTAACCCAAACCAAACATCCGTTGATGGCGGATCTGCCTGAGCAGTATGAAGAACCGCGGTCGCATGTTTTTGAAATGACCGCCGAGCAGATGGAACCACATGGCGTTCAGGTTCTTGCCTCCAGTCAAGATGCGGACTTTGGTATCGCAGTCAGCGAAGACGGCAGCAGGTGGGTGTTTCTGCAGGGGCACCCGGAATACGATTCAGTCAGCCTGTTGAAAGAATACAAGCGTGAAATCAATCGCTTCAGGTTGAGAGAGCGCTCCAATTACCCTGATTATCCGCTGAATTATTTGCCCGATTCAGCAAAGCAGAGCCTTGATGAATACCGCACTGAATTTTTACTTGCTTTGGAGCAGGGTTTGGACTTGCCGGAACTGCCAGAGTCAAATATCTTACCGCTGATTGACAACACATGGCGTGTCCATGCTGAACTTCTTTATCGCAATTGGCTTCGAATAGTCATTAACGAGAAAGAAAAGCACAATTCGGATGCTGTTGAGACGGTGACATGCTGATTCCAGAGCGGGGTTCAAAGTTAGGGACAGCGACCGAATAGAACTCTGTCTTCGTCACCGTTTTCGATTTCGGTTTTACGACGCACAACATACGCTTCCAGTTCCTCCCGGATCGACTTGTCTAGCGGCGGAGCTTCATATTCATTCTCCAAGGTTTTCCAGACATGATTGGCGCGCTTGAAGGCGTGCAGTGCTCCGTCGTCATACCAGGTTTCAAAATTACGCCAGTCCGATAGCAGTGGCGAATAGAAGATGTCCTGGTATCGTTGCATGGTGTGAGAGGATTCGAAAAAGTGCCCGCCGGGAGAAACTTCGGCGATCGCTTCAACGGCCAGTGTATCTCGGTTTATTGGTATCGGCTTCAAAGACTCGGCCATCAGCTGTAGGATTTCCGCATCGATGATGAGTTTTTCGAACGATGCAACGAGGCCGCCTTCCAGCCAGCCTCCACCGTGAAGTAACAGATTGGTGTGACCCATTACCGCCGCCCATGTCGACATACAGGTTTCATAGGTTGCCTGTTCATCGGGGGCATTCGAGGCGTTCGAACCACTGGCTCGGAACGGCAATGAATAGCGCCGGGCAAGTTGGGCACTGGCCAGCGTGGTGCGTACATATTCTGGGGTTCCGAATGCAGGGGAGCCAGATTTCATGTCAACATTGCTTGAAAAACTGCCGTAGATGACAGGCGCACCTTTCTGAACGGCTTGAGAAAGAGCGATACAGGCGAGAGCTTCTGCGTTCTGCTGAACCAGTGCTCCGGCCATCGTTGTTGGAGCCATTGCACCAAGCAGAGTAAAAGGCGTGATCAGTGTGCCCTGATTCATGGTTGCGAATTCAATGAGAGAATCCGACATTGATTCATCGACCTGCCGTGGTGAATTAATGTTGATATTACCTACCGTCAATACCTCATCAGGCGGTTGATCAAGGTCTATACCGTGCACAATGGCCCTCATTCTCAGGCCATCGCATGCCCGGTAGGCACCCAACATGTTGGAAAGCCAAATTTTGTCGTGATGGGTAATTGCGGCAAGGTATTTGTCAAGGTGCCGCGTTTCTGCCGGAAGTTCATGTGGCTCAAATGGACTTGCACCGCCCAAGTGAAAGATTTCAAGCTGATGCACAATCTTGAAAAACCTATTCAAATCTTCAAGCGTTCCGTTTCGCCGACCGCCATCAAGGTCGGAGATAAATGATGGTCCGCCGACAGTGGCGAAGTTAATGTTGTTGCCACCCATTTCGATGGAACGGTTCAAATTGCGGGCAACAAGCGTAAAACTGTCAGGAGTATGCGAGACGAGTTCTTCAACCAAATCCGGATCAAGTTTTACAATCGCTTGTGCATCATCGATTTCTGCACCGGCTCTGCGGAAAACATCACGCGCCCTTTGGCTTAAGAATTTGATCCCGGTGTCTCTCAGGACTTCCAGCGTGGCCTGGTGAATGGTCTCAATCTGATCCGCGGATAGAATTTCAAATGGTGGATAGGGATTGACTACCCGCTGCCATTTGAGCCGTGGGACAGACTGAGAACCTCGCCTCTTTCTGTCTCTAGAAATGCGTCTTTTTGAGGCTGTCATTGGAACCGGGCTTAATCGAAGCAGTAACTGCCGTTAAGAATTTTGCAGTAGAGGTCCTGATTGACATTGCCACCTGATGCAATGACACCCGCGCATCGGCTGTCAGAACGAGACTTGTCTTTAATCAAGGCTGCCAGGCTAGATGCTCCGGCACCTTCAACAACATGGTGGGTATCAGTGAAGTAGATGCACATGGCCTCAGCGATTTCTCGCTCAGTCACTCGAATGAATCGGGAAACATGCTGTGTCATGATGGCGAGTGCTTCTGCATCGGGAACTCTAACTGCAACACCATCGGCGAAGGTGTCGGCCGAATCGGTTGATACAACCTGGCCTTTTTCAAAAGACAGTGCATATGCAGGCGCTTTGTCTGCTACTACACCAATTATTTCGGTTTTTAGTCCAAGTGCTTCACGTACGGCGAT
The DNA here is from genome assembly GCA_022823405.1 of Gammaproteobacteria bacterium. Lineage (GTDB taxonomy): Bacteria > Pseudomonadota > Gammaproteobacteria > Arenicellales > JAJDZL01 > JAJDZL01. The sequence continues at coordinate 60,087 of JAJDXD010000073.1, read as the reverse complement.
CATTGCACAAATTTCGGAGCCCAAGCCAACGGGAACATAAACTTCATCAAGGTCTGGAACACGCTTAAGCAGTTCCAGTCCGCAAGTGGCGACACCCACGACCAGTTTGCGATGAAATGAAGGAACAAAGTGAAGATTTTGCTCATCAGCTAGCTGATGAGCATATTCGTGCGCTTCCGTAAAGTCTCGACCGTATTCAATCAGTGTTGCGCCGAATGCGCGCATGGAAGTGTTTTTTGCAGCACTGTTGTCTTTGGGAACAACTACCGTTGCCCGCATCCCAAAAATACGCGCAGCGTACGCGACAGACTGACCGTGATTGCCGCGGGTGGCGCAGATAACGCGATCTGTGTCCAGATCGGCCATATAAGTAATACCGCCGCGAATTTTGAATGATCCGATGGGTGTGGTGTTTTCGTGCTTAACCCAGACTTCAGAATTACATCGATCACTGAGGAGTGGCCACTGGTATTGTGGTGTCGGCGATACATATGGTGCGATTTGAGCGGCAGCGTTTTCAATTTCGCTGAGTGACGGCAGTTGCATCAGGCTTCATTCCCCGGTTGTGCATCGGTCAAGAGTGGGGTGGACGATGGGATTCGAACCCACGACCACTGGAACCACAATCCAGGGCTCTACCAACTGAGCTACGCCCACCACTTACCAAAGTACTTGATTACTCCAGTTTCTACACTATGGCAGTGTGTTGAACTGAAGTCCAAAAATGCACGCCTGACAGGACTCGAACCTGTAACCTACGGCTTAGCATACTACTACAATTTTCATTGCCCGGCGTTGATCAGCCGGTTTGTAGTCTGGACTATATCTTCACCATCTCAGGTGGGGCACGTATAGTCTCTACGGATCCCGTGGTTTGACGGTTTCCTCGGTATTGCCATCGCCCTTACGCGTTAAGGTTTCACCGATACAGTGCCCTCCACTTAACAGGTTTAATTCCCTGAAAAGGCTCCTTGTCGAAGGCCGTTGCTCTATCCAGTTGAGCTACAGGCGCATATCACACTGGTCGGGGTAGAGGGATTTGAACCCCCGACTCCCTGCTCCCAAAGCAGGTGCGCTACCAGACTGCGCCATACCCCGCTACGCTTGTCGAGATTTGAACGAACAACAAATTGATACTGATCAGCCGCGACAATCCCGCAGATTATATAGAGTTTGACAGGTTGCTGGCGAAAGTCGATTCAACCCAACCTGTAGATTCACCAATATTCACTTTGGTTTGAAGTAATTATCTAGAATTCAGTCGGCCACAAAACAAACACTGCAATAGAGAATTAAATTTCGCAAGTTTGAAAACTCATTGACGAATAGTATTCGAAATCAAATTTACGAGTCTATCCTGATTCGACAATTCTGCTAAATCCAAATAAAGCGAGTCATTTTTTCTTCATTAGACATGCGAAAGTGTTGTTTTACCAACTTGACGAGGACAAAATAGTAAGACAGCCGCTTGCTTTTGCAGGGCTTTGTTGAGTTCATTTTCAACTTATTTAGTAATCATCCTCGTATATCGTCCATTACTTGGATGAAATACGAGGATATTTTCGAGAATATAGTACCCCGCTCATTCTGTATCGCTGAACCAGTAGGTGGTGTGCTGAAGCAAGTCTCCCAATCACTCATCCTAATTGTCGTCTGGAAAAATCCCTAGCTGAGTGAATTAACAACCAGATGTTCGATTGGAAATCATCAATTTGGGTAATTTGCCAAATTGGAATTTCTTTGCAACTACGTCCAAATTGACCATTTGATATTTTGTGCCATAATGGAATTGGATTGGGTAAAGCGTTCTAATGATTAAATTGAACGTTACTAAATCAGTTAATGGAGAAGATTCAATGACTAAGTTAAATCATTTGGTATTGGGTGTTGCCGCATTTTCGTTTTGTTTGTTTATTTCAACATCATCGGATAACCTTCTCGCGGAAGAGAAAAGCCTGTATGACAAAATTGGTGGTACAGATGGAATTACTACCGTTGTGGAGGCATTTTTGACCAATGTTGGCGGGGACGATCGAATCAATGCACGTTTTGCAAATACAGATCTTGATAACTTAAAGATGCTGTTAATTGAACAGGTTTGTGAGGCGACAGGCGGTCCTTGTACATATTCCGGAATGAATATGAAGGATGCTCACACAGGTATGGATATCACGGAAGCGGAGTTCGGTGCGCTTGCTGAACAAATGTCGAAAGCCATGATGTCGTCTGGTGTTGGTCAGGACGAGCATGACACGATTATGGGCGTGTTAGGCGGTATGCATGACGATATTGTGGGGCAGTAAAGTCCAGTCGCTGTTTATCAGCGAGAATTGACGAACACACTAAGCTGATCACGGCTACAAAACAACGCTTTTGAGATCTTGTAGTTTCGATTTACGTCGGTTTTACGGGGGAAGTGTATAGGCGGTCCTGTATTCACTGCAAGCCATGTTCCCACGCTAGGCGATATGGCTTGTAGTGGTTTACATTCTGGTTTTGATTGCTTTATTTCCGATTGGTTGATTAATTCATTGCATTGCTTTGGGAAAAGTAATTCCATTCGCAGCACAGATTCTGTTTGGTGCATTATTCCTACTTGCTGTTCCTGATGATTGCTTAGCGACGGGTGACGCTGTAGCAGGCAGAAACAAAGCGCAGCCGTGTCTGACCTGCCACAGAAAAGGCAACGTTGTACTCGGTGAGAAGACGCCAATCATATCCGGACAATATCAGGACTATCTGATGAAGTCACTTAGTGATTACAGATCCGGTGTTCGTAAACATCAGGTGATGAATGAACTCAGTGCTAATTTGAGCGACAAGGATATTGAAGATATTTCGGCGTACTACTCTGGATTGAATTCCAGACTTTCCGATTCCACCCACGAAAACAATTGAACTCTCAAGGAACTTGACTTTCGGAGTTCGTTTTTGACCGAAACTCTAGTTGATCAATAGATCGTTTCCGATAATTTCAAACCAGGAAAAACGACAGCAATATTTAATAGTAACAACGATATATCGACGATTAGTGTTTTATTCAGGGCCGACTAGTTATGGAAGGCGAGGGTCTGCATAGAAGCATCTCGCGTCGACACCAATCCACTCGGCAGAATATCCATTGATACTTACGGCACTAGCTAACTCTCTCATCAAATGATTCGTGGGTTTCGAATGTATTGCCCGAAGTCGCAGGCTGTTGGGATGATCGGGGAACCGGCTGATATAAGGCGCAATCCAGCCCATTGTGCTGCCAAGTCCGCCCAAATCCTGGATCTTGTAGTTCTTGCTTGGACCTGGAGCCTTGTTGGTCTTTGCATACTTCAATACCAAATCAGGTTCTTCGATGGCGTCGATAAAGAATGCCACAGCCTGGTGAATTGTCTTTCTCTTCCTAGGGGCTGAATTGTATAAATCGACTCCCTGCACAGCAGCTCTCTCTGCCAGTTGCACTAATGCACTGAGCGTACGACCATGATAGAAAAGAGCGCGTGCCCCTCGACGAGTTTCTATCGGCAAACTACCGTCCTTGCGCATTGATTTCAGTGTAATGAACCACTGCTTTATGCCAGTCTTGAAATACTTTTTGTTATTACTCCAAGCACCGTATGACATCGCCACTATCGATGACTGAACTGCATGGTTGTGAGCAGACTTTAACGCGCTTGTGCCATCTTTTCCTCTTTTATACCTGCCCTCGCCGCGCATTCCATGTTCGTATTCGTCAACTTTAGTGTTGAGCCACCTGTCCAAAACATCCCGATCTTGCGTTGGAAGCGGACTGACTTGCTCTGCAACACCAAGCGCAGCGAGCATCGGGGAAAGAAGACGCATATTGGCGGTTAGTGTACCATTCCAGAAGAGTCCATCATTCTTGCCACCCTTTGGCCCTCCGAGCCCTGAATTCTGAGCCCAATCCAGAGCATAGTCGTAAATGGATTTGCAAGCTTCTTTAACTCCTCCCAGGCAAGCTGCACCAAGAGTTCTGAATCGAGCACTGACTGCGTTAAATCGATCATCGAGTCCATAACCGCTCGGGGCCAACACACTGTCGAACAAAAGAGCATCTCCAAATGGCAAAGAATTCGGACACAGGTGCGTTGCAGCCAACAGGGACAATTGGTTCCTTCTTGTCGGCACATCGACCGCAACCGCTCCTGGTTTGGTTATTTCGGGAATTGGAAGTATGGTGCTGACGGAAATTCCCACTGCTGTTTTCGGCGTAGCCAAGAGGATTGCGACCGAAACCATGATTCTGACAGCTTGCTTCACTGGTCTGTTCCGCTTACTCTAGCTGGTCGACCCTGAATCAATCGGACAGTCGATCTGATAATGACTCTCGCCGCAAAAGTACAGCCAGTACGGATTTACAAGCTGTCCGATGACTAGCTGCTCATCGGACAGCTTGTGGATGTGCTTCAAATTCGGCAATCCCACCATCAGCCGGAGCGGTCGAACTCTCCTTCGAATGCATCCGGTCGACAGTGTCGACCGGAAATGTTACGGAGCAATTATGATTGGGCTTTTCTCGCCGGAAGCGCTTGAGAGCAGAGTATTGATCCGTCGAACATAATCGGCAGGATCATCCAGCGCAGAACCTTCGCTCAAGACAGCCTGATCAAACAGGACATGTGCCCAGTCATCCAGATTGTCATCTGATTCCACCAAGTTTCGAATAATCTGGTGATTCGGATTGATTTCCATAATTGGTGGTACGTTGTACGAGCTCTGACCGGTGGCTTTCAGAATACGCGTTAAATTACGACTGAGTCCGTAATCGCCAACGACCAGGCATGCCGGTGAATCAGTCAATCGGGATGTGACTCGTACATCAGTAATTCGACTGCCCAATACATCTTTCAGTTTGCCGACCAGTGCCTCCACTTTTTCATCGGGCTGGTCTTCAGCTTTTTCCTCGGAATCAAGCCAGTCCAGTTCAAGGTCGCCTTTGGCAATTGATTTCAGAGGTTTGTCTTGAAATTCGGTCAAATGCATGACTACCCACTCATCAATATGGTCGCTCATCAGAATGACTTCGATGTTATGCTTTTTGAAAACCTCAAGATGTGGAGAGCCTTGAGCGGAAGCGTGGCTGTCAGCGGTGATGTAATAAATCGCATCCTGTTTTTCATGCATGCGATCAATGTATTGCTGCAATGATTCGGTCTGTTCATCACCTTCGCTCTTTGTCGTAGCGAATCGAAGCAATTCAGCAATTGTCTGCCGGTTGTCCTCGTCCTCTGTAATTCCTTCTTTAAACGCCCGACCAAACTCTTTCCAGAAGGTCTGATATTTCTCAATGTCCTTCTTGGCAACGCGCTTGAGTTCGCCAAGTATTTTCTTGACAACACCAGCGCGAATTCGTTCGACTTGTTTGTTCTTCTGAAGAAATTCCCGTGAAATGTTCAATGGCAGGTCATCGGAGTCGATAACGCCACGTACAAACCGAAGGTAGCTTGGCATCAGGTTTTTTGTGTCATCCGCTATGAATACGCGTCGAACATAGAGCTTGATACCGCGCTGACGGTCGGCATCCCACAGGTCATATGGCGCATGAACTGGAATAAAGACTAGAGCGGAATACTCCAGTCGCCCCTCGACACGATTGTGCAATCTTAGCAGCGGATTTTCAAAATCGAAGGTGAGTGACTTATAGAAATTGTCATATTCCTCATCGGATATGTCTTTGCGCGCCCGGGTCCAGAGCGCTGAACCGTCGTTTACGAGTTCCCACTCTTCTTCTTTTTTGGCAGTTGGAGCGGCTCGAAGTCGAATTGGAACAGAGATGTGATCTGCATACTTCTTAATGACGCTTGAAACCTGACCTGTATCTAAAAATTCTTTGGCATCCTTACGCAGTGTAATGATGATCTCAGTGCCATGATTTTCAATTGACTGATCTTCAATTGTGTAGCCACTTACTCCATCTGACTCCCAAACGACACCTTGATCCTTTGCAGTACCTGCTTTGCGAGTTTTCATGACGACTCTTTCGGCAACCATGAACACAGAATAGAAGCCGACTCCAAACTGTCCGATCAGATTAGCATCTTCGGACTGTTCTCCAGTGAGAGCCTCAACAAATTTCTTGGTGCCTGACCGGGCAATCGTTCCGATATTCTCTGCGACCTCTTCGCGGGTCATTCCAATGCCGTTATCTCGGATGGTGATGGTCTTGGGCCTCTTCGCAATTTCCAATTCAACGGCTGGCGTGTGTTCTGACTCCAGCATGTCGGGATTGGTTAGAGACTCGAACCGAAGTCGTCCACAGGCATCTGAAGCATTGGAAATCAACTCTCGCAGGAATACTTCCCGTTCCGAGTACAAAGAGTGAATAACGAGGTTCAGTAGTTGCTGGACTTCAGCTTGAAAATCAATTTTGTCTATTGTTGTTTCTTCTGACATCGAGGTACTCCATGTTACCGAAAAACATGATTTGTCGTATTTGGCATTTATAGTTAGTGTGTAATTACCAGAATTCAAGCGTTTTGAGCTGCGAATTATTTGCAGTTAAGTCGCGCTGAGTTCTCAGCGAATTCAGTTTCACACCACTTGCACGAGCCGACAATCAATTTGGGAAACACTGGTAAGAATTTCGAACTGACAGTTGAACTTTGAAAATGGGAGATTTGATCGGCAAACCAATATTGCGTGTTGAAGATGATCGATTGCTCACTGGCAATGGTTCCTTCACGGATGACTTGCACTTTGAGGGTGAATTGTTCGCCTGTTTTGTGCGTAGCCCATATGCCCATGCGCGCATTAATTCCATCGACACCTCCAACGCGGCAAAAATGCCAGGTGTCCTCAAAATTGCGACTGGTGAAACACTAGCCAAAGTTGGTCTGAAGCCGATTGATCCTCTGACGCGTAACCCAGACTTTCCAATCATTAACAAAGATGGTAGCCAACTTCCCGTTGTGTCGCGATGGCCACTTGCCAGGGATAAGGTTCGTGTTGTAGGGGAGCCGGTCGCAGTGGTCGTTGCAGATAGCAGCCTAGCTGCGCGGGATGCAGCTGAAACGGTCGATGTGGAGTACGAACCACTTGAAGTTGTAGTTGATATCAACCAGGCACTGAAGTCAGAGGCACCACTGGTGTGGGATGAACTTGAGAGTAATCTCTGTGTGGACGCCGAATATGGAGATGCACAGGCTGTTGATGATGCTTTTGCTAAAGCTTTCAAGGTTGTTTCGGTAACGGTCGACTATCCTCGTCACGTCATTGCATTCTTAGAGCCGCGGGCTGTCATTGCGCGGTTTGACCAAGAAACAGATCGATACGAGGTAATTTGTGGTAGTCAGTCAGTTCATTGGCACCAAAAGGGAATTGCCGACATACTGAATGAACCGCCCGAAAAAGTCAGGGTCATCTCGCCAGATACGGGAGGAGGCTTTGGTGCGCGTACATCGCCCTACCCCGAATTTGCGGTACTTGCTTGGCTTGCTCAGCAAACAGGTACACCGGTACGATGCACATTGGAACGGTCTGAAAGCTTTCTGACCGACTCTCAATCGAGGGATCAACGCTTAACTGCCAAACTTGCAGTTGATCATCAAGGCAAAATGACTGCAATTCGACTTGTGAGCGCGTGGCGGCTTGGAGCTTACTTGAATCAACGCAGTATCTGGCTTCACGCGTCTTATATGCACCTAGTCAATTGTGGCGTTTATCGGATACCAGTCAGCAATTTTCAGATCAAAGGTGTGTTTACCAATACAGCAAATATTGGGGCCTTTCGCGGGGTAGCCCGAGCAGAAGCGTCTTTTGCACTGGAACGAGTTGTTGATAAAGCCGCTTATGAATTGGGTATAGATCCTGTTCGTTTCAGGAAATTAAATATGATCCAGGCAGGTGAAATGCCTTGGAAAGCGCCAAGTGGTGCTCAGTATTTTGCAGGTAACTATCCGGCTAACTTTGACAAGCTGTTAGAGTATCTCGATATGAATGAGTATCAGACTAGAAAGCGGGTTTCCGCCCAGCAGGGTATGTATCGCGGGTTGGGTTATTCGGTTTATCTCGACAGTGTCGGTGGTTCACCCAATGAGTTTGCAGAATTATCAGTTCTTGGCGATGTTGTCGAGGCGAGAGTCGGAACCAAATCGATTGGCGTCGGGCATGAAACCGTATTCGCACAACTCTTGGCGAGTCGTTTGCAACTTCCACTTGACAGGATTCGGATAGTCGATGGCGATACGGACCGGGTTCGCACTGGAAGTGGCACTCACGCATCCCGATCTCTTCGTATGGGAGGTTCAGCAATTCATTTCGGCGTTGAGAAAGTACTGAAAAAGGCACGCGAGTATGCGGCACAGCATCTTGAAGTTGCAGAGAACGACTTGGCATATGCTTATGGGTCGTTTACTGTTTCTGGAACTGATCGGCAGGTCAGTCTGTTTGAAATTACCAAATTGATCATCGAAGAAACTGGCAAACCACTGACGGTCGAGCATGAACACTTTATTCAAGCAGGGATGTTCGCCAGCGGTGCTCAATCCTGTGAAGTTGAGGTTGATGCTGAAACGGGTACAGTTCGCATCTGCCGATTTGTAACAGTGAGCGATCCTGGCAAAATCTACAACCCAGTGATTTGTGAAGGACAAATTCATGGTGGAGTTACCCAAGGTGTTGGACACGCACTACTGGAAAAAGCGCACTATGATGAATCCACAGGGCAGCTGTTAAGTGGTAGTTTCATGGACTACACACTGCCGAGGGCTGATGATTTGCCCATGTTTGAGAGTTTGTGGAATCCTGTTGAAACCGATGAAAACCCACTCGGAACCAAAGGTGTTGGAGAGCTAGGTATAACGGGGGCGCCTGCAGCAATTATGAATGCCATAGTTGATGCGTTGCGGCCGTTGGGAATCGAAGAGGTGCAAATGCCAGTGACTTCAGAAAGCATATGGCGCTTAATTCAAAATGCGAATTGATTGGATTGTTTTGGATTGGTGCAGATCAAGAATTTTTCACCAAGAATTTACATTAGGAGATATTTATGAAACTCGTGCGTTATGGCGAAGCAGGCCAGGAAAAACCTGGTATTTTTGACCAGCAGGGCAACATTCGAGATTTGTCCGAACACGTTCATGATATTGATGGATCGGTATTGGCACCCGATAACCTGGACAAACTAGCAAGTCTTAACTTAGACGACTTGAGTCGTGTTGAAGGTGCGCCTAGAATTGGACCGCCCGTCGCGAACGTCGGTAAGCTGGTTTGCATAGGTCTCAACTATCGTCTACACGCCGAAGAAGCGGGTTTGAAGATCCCGGAAGAACCTATCCTGTTTATGAAGGCAACGACATCAATCGTCGGGCCGAATGACGACTTAATGTTGCCGATGGGCAGTGAAAAGACCGATTGGGAAGTTGAATTGACTGTCGCTATTGGACGTGTCGCACGGTATGTCGAGGAAAGCGAGGCATTTGACTACATTGCCGGATACTGTGTTGCGAACGATGTATCCGAACGCGCATTTCAAATTGAGGGAACCGGGCAATGGGTGAAGGGTAAGAGTGCGGACACTTTCTGCCCTTTGGGGCCTTTTCTTGCCACGCGCGATGAAATTCCCGATCCACAGAATCTCCACTTATGGCTCGATGTAGACGGTAATCGATATCAAGACGGTTCAACAGATGACATGATTTTTGGGGTGGCTCATATTGTCAGTTACGTGAGCCGGTACATGACGCTGATGCCTGGTGACCTGATTCTGACTGGCACCCCATCAGGCGTCGGATTTGGATTGAATCCACCGGTGTTTCTCCGACCGGGTAATCAAGTCAAGCTTGGGGTGGAAGGATTAGGCGAGCAAGTGCAGAACGTGGTTGATTTCCAGGGGTAGGCGCAGCTAAATATCTGAAAATCAGGAAAGCCATTCCATCGTGACGACTGGAATGGTCAAAATCGAAATCCCCTTGCGACGCAAACACTAGGTCGCTGACTTTTCCACAATTGATACGTAAGATCGAACTGTCGATTCAAAGCCCTGGATTAAAGCCTCAACTGTCAGAGCGTGCCCGATAGACACTTCAAGAACATCTGGGATAGTCAGAAACTTCCCTAAGTTCTCTTGATTTAAATCGTGGCCAGCATTGACGCCAAGCCCATGCTCCTGTGCAATGACTGAAGCCTTTCGGTATTTTTCAAAAACCTGTTCGTGATCTTCAGTGTTGTAGGTCTGGGCGTATTCTTCTGTGTAGAGTTCAATTCTGTCGGCACCGGTTTCTGCTGCAGACGGAATCAAAGATGGATCCGGGTCAAGAAAAATACTGGTTCGAATGCCATGTTCTCTGAGGTCGGCAAGTAGCGGTCGAAGAAAATGGTTTTCTGACTGAGTGTTCCAACCGTGATCGGAGGTGATTTGATCTGGCGCATCCGGTACTAACGTACACTGATCGGGTTTGGCGGATTTTACGACTTCCAAAAAGTCTGTAGTCGGATAACCTTCAACGTTAAACTCAACATCAGGAAAATCCTGACAAAATTCTGCTAACTCGAAAGTGTCCTGATAAGTGGCATGACGCTGATCTGGACGCGGATGGACGGTTATGCCGTGGGTACCGTATTTGACACAAAGCTCAGCAAAGTCGAGTACCTTAGGGAAATTCATGCCTCTTGCATTTCTTAGCAATGCAATTTTGTTCAGATTGATACTTAGTTTGGTCATTGATTGCACCGAGGTGATAACTCAAAATTTTACGCGAATCTTTGTCAATGAAAAATTCGACTTTCTATCGAAACATTCCGAACGGTTCAATCCAGAAAAAGCGCAGAAATTTGGGGTCGGTGATTTACCCAGAAAAACTACTAGTCACAGGCGAGCAGCTGTCTGTGAACACAAAACATGGTGGTACCAGAATTTGTGCTGGTTGGGTTGTAACTCTCCGCACGGAACTTGTTATGGACAAGGACGTGAATGATGGAATTCAGTTAGCCGTCGTAGATGGCTTTACCCGTATCGCGATGCCAGGTACGAACCAAATGGCGCTTTTTATCTGAATTTGGATCATCAACTATCTCACTGCGATAGTGCGCGATGTCAATGTTATTGATGTACTGCAGGTGCCCCCTTTCAAGCGGCAACTCAAACCAAATTGATGGATCTTCAGAAACCTCTTTAAGGGCAAGTACTGCATCTTCCGTTGCGCTATCCATTTTGATTTCAGCCACTTCATAGCCTTTCGTGATGAGACTCGGGTTTGCTCGAGTCCATAGGCGTTCTTTATCAAAACGGAAAACAGGTGCTTTTGCTACTAGTGGCGCACCAGAAATGTGTTCTGCCTGTCTGTCCCAGTAAACAGGCTCGTAAAGACGATCAAGTTCTTTCGGGTATTTATCGAGCATTCGATTGTGCACAGTGTAGAGGCTGCAAAATCGGCTCAAGCCTCCTTGCGCTGAAGGTCTTAAGCACATCAGACCTACATAGTGAGGCATGGCGATTCCGAAAGCGTTATCGTTGTGAAACACTAGTTCAACACTGGTATAGGAGCCGCGTACGCCATATCCATATTCTGCACCTGTGTCTCGGACGTGGTAAATCATCGTTCCGTCCCACTTTTGCGCAACATTTCGCCCGATTTTCTGACCGACTATCCAGAATAGATCGATTGCCTGCGCTTCGCTCAGTTGATTTAGCGGTAGACTGTTAATCACGGCTACCCCGGGTGGTTCATCAAGTCGACGCTTAACTTCTGCCATCATCTGTAGGGTGTGTGGAATTTCAAAATCTTCCATACGTCTAAGCAGAGTGGGCAGTGGATTCGATTCCATGATGTCAACGACCCGCAACAATTCGTTCCGCGCGGCGGTTCTAATCGCAACGATACAAGATTTCGGATCGATGCTATCGCCGGTCCATGCAAATCCGCCAGTTGCTGGAAGGTGGAGTTTTTGGGCGCTACATTCGTGTGACAGGTCAAGAACTTCCATGATCACCCCCTGAAAACATAGTACAGAATTGCAGTTGCTAAGTTCCTTTTATGGCAAAGGTCAAAATATGAAAATTTGAAATGGTATCGGCATATTGTATGCAGTCTGGTCTGTCACTCGACACTGTTTCAGGTCTACTTTGACATTTTTAGTTGTGGTGCCTGGGTCTTGGATTTCGCTCATTATTCCCCGGTTTGTCATCTCTTCAGACCTGACTTCCACTCTGAACTTAGGCAGCCAGGTTTAGAATGGCACTTAGCGCACAGATTATACGGTTTCGATAGTCAGCGTCGTATGCCGACACGTTCAAGGCTCTTCGTTTGTTTGATAATCCCATCGGCTGGCGGTTGGTCAGTCGAGGGGAATTTATCGGAGGTTACAAAATAATACACCACAGGGAGCGGGCACGGTAAAACGACATTGAATAACGCTTACTAGGTATTGGGGTTAGAATTGCTACTGCTCGCAGTAGTTAAAATTTGTCCGATGTTAAATGAAATCGAGCGCTAGAAGTTTTTACACTTCCATGTTTGATAAAATCAAATTAAGCTTGATCGAATCGTCAATTTAACTTATTGGAGTTTGGGCATGAATTATCTTATGGGAATTGTTTCAATTGTATGTTGCCTCGTTTTGGCTTCTTTTGATACGTTTACCGGGTCAGTTTTATCAAATGTTGCATGGTGGGGCGCTGGTATGTCCGTCCTTTACATGATTCTTTCCGCAGTCGAAGGAAAAGATTCCGCAGCATCTTGAATCTTATACGAATTCCTCTTCTTTTCTCATCAGAACCAGCCTTTCGACCTGACTATTAGTCATGGGCGAAAATCTTGATTTCAACTTTTCCGCCAACACTGTCATTGTGGTCGGTGGTACCAGTGGCATCAACCTCGGTGTAGCAAAAAACTTTGCCGATTCGGGTGCAAGACTCGGGGTCATCAGCCGTACACCAGAGAAAGTTGAATCTGCTGTCAAGTTTCTAAGGCAGTCAGGTGGTGAAGTTCTCGGGTTTATCGCGGATGTCCGAAATTATGATCAGATAACTAAAGGCCTCAAACATTTTGCGCATGAGTTTGGAGAATTTGACGTTTTAGTGTCTGGTGCTGCCGGCAATTTCCCTGCCCGGGCAACTGATATGTCACCAAACGGATTTGCCGCGGTCGTCAATATTGATTTGCTCGGCACATTTCACGTGTTGAAAGCAGCTTACCCTCATTTGAGAAAACCCGGAGGTTCAATAATTAATATTTCGGCACCGCAGGCATTCATCCCGATGATTCTGCAATCGCACGTGTGCGCCGCGAAGGCTGGTGTCGATATGATTACTCGGACTTTCGCCATGGAATGGGGTGGCGAAGGCATTCGCGTCAATTCAATCGTCCCCGGTCCAATACAGGATACTGAAGGAATGAAACGATTGGCACCCACTCCAGAGTTGCTGAATTCAGTTGTCGAGTCTGTACCACTTAAACGACTTGGACAATCTTCGGATATTGGAAGGATGGCGATGTTTCTGGCATCACCGTTGGCAGATTATGTCACAGGTACCGTTATACCTGTCGATGGAGGTTGGTCATTGGGAGGTGTGTCAGGTTTGATGGACGAGTTGTCAAAGGAAATGGAGAAGCATTGAAAATCAGGTACCTTCATCAGTAAAGATTGAACGGTACGATTCTCTCAGTCGATTTTTTTCAATTTTCCCCATCGCGTTTCTCGGGAACTCATCGACAAATACAATTTGCCGAGGAATCTTGAACGCAGATAGGTTTTTTTCAAGCGACTCAATAATTTGTAATTCACTCAACCGGTCCGATTGTCGGATAACTGCAGCGACAACTCCTTCCCCCAGATCTGGGTGAGACACTCCGAAAACCGCCGAGTCGCTTATCAATGGAATTTGATTGATTTGGAATTCAATTTCACTGGGATAAATGTTAAAACCCGCTGAAATGATCAAGTCTTTTTCCCTCCCGACAATGGAAACCACACCATCTTCATCAATTCTTGCTACATCTCCAGTGATGAAGTAGCCATCTTCGCGAAACGTCAATTGTGTGGCATCTGGATTACGCCAATATCCCTTGAATACATTAGGGCCCTTGATTTCAAGTGCGCCAATCTCCCCACATTCAAGTGGTCTGCCATCATCATCACACACGCGAACTTCAACATCGGGTAATGGAAACCCAACAGTTCCGCTCCGTCGAGCACCATTCAAGGGGTTTGACGTGATCATTTGCGCTTCTGACATTCCATAGCGCTCTAAAATTCGGTGTCCAGTTCGTTGTTCAAACTGTGTAAACGTTTCCGGCAACAGGGGTGCCGACCCGGATACAAACAGCCGCATGCCATCACATACATCTGTCTTGAATTCCGCATCAGACAATAGACGCGTGTAAATGGTGGGTACCGCCATCATAACAGTGGACTGCGGAAGCAATTTAATGGTTTCCGAAACCGAAAACCTGGGTTGAAACAGAATTTTTGTGCCCATCAGTAAGGGTATGTGCAACGCAACACAAAGGCCGTGAACATGAAAAATTGGCAGTACGTGCAACAGGACATCATTTCTTTGCCAGCCCCAAACTTGGCTCAGACTGGCTGCGTTCGATCTGATATTTTCGTGCGTAATCATCGCACCCTTGGGTTTGCCAGTCGTTCCGGATGTATAGATCAATAAAGCAGTGTCGTTCCCATCACGCACCACCGTTTCAAAGCGCTCGTCATAATCAGTAATATCTTCACACAATGTACCCGTCCCATTTGCTTCGAGCGTTTCAACCAGCTGGATTTTGTATTTTTCCATCAGTTCAGTTGCATCATCCGCGCGCTTCGAACCGCACACAAACAGCATCGGTTGTGCGTCTTCCAGGAAATGATCCAGTTCTTTCAGTGTATAGGCAGTATTCAGGGGGTGAAAAACAAGGCCTGCTCTGATGCAAGCCAAATACAGTAGGACTGCTTGTGCTGATTTATCAATTTGTGCGGTTACTCGATCGCCAGGTTGCAAACCTAATTCGTTCAGTTTGTTGGCGAGTTGAGCTGAAAGTCGGTTTGCGTCCGAAAAGGAAATCGAGCGTGAGTCATGCAGCTCCAGAAAGGTCTTTTGGGACGATTCCAGCATTTGCCGCTGAATCAATTCAAAAAAATTGTTGTTCTGAGACATACGCGTGTGTATGATGTGTTGATTAGAGCTTCAAAAAGATGATCTGAACATGACTGCTGAGACAATTTCACCGAATCCTCGGTCACAAAAGGATGGCGTTCCTCACTGGAACTATCAGCCTGACACTCCCCTGGCTGTATCACCGCTATTTGAGTGGCCCATGGACCCTTTGAAAATTATGAACTGGTTCGTTCGAAGTTGGTTTCCAATTTCGGAGAAATTGATCATCGTTTTCGCTGCGTGGCTGTCTTGGAATTATTTCCAGCCACCGCTTGAGGTGTCAAAGAGTTTTGCCTTCGATTGGATTGGCCTGATGTGGCTCAGAAATTTCGTTTTGATGATGATTTTTGCCGGTGGTCTGCATCTTTACTTCTATGTATTCCGCTTTCAGAAAGACAGAAGACGATACGATAGCAAGCGCTTCGGCAAAGGGCGCCTCTATACCTTCCGAGACCAGGTACTGGATAACATGTTCTGGACAATTGTTAGTGGCGTTACGATCTGGACAGGATACGAAGCATTGCTCATTTGGGGATTTGCGAACGGTTACCTGGAAATCATGGAGTGGGCTCAAAATCCGGTCTGGTTCGTTGCGATATTCCTGATTGTGCCGGTTTGGGAGACTCTTTACTTTTATATTGTTCACCGCTGGCTACACTGGAAACCACTCTACAAGATTGCCCATCATGTGCATCATCGAAACACCAACGTTGGCCCGTGGTCGGGAATGTCCATGCATCCGATTGAACACCTGATCTTTTTGGGATCGGTTTTAGTTCACTGGATTATCCTGTCTCATCCTATTCATGTTCTTTATCATCTTCAGTATTTCGCTTTGTCTGCAGTGACCACACATTGTGGCTACAACTCGATAGCAGGGAAACGGCGTAAGATCATTTCGCTTGGAACCTTTCATCATCAGATGCATCATCGGTTCATTCACTGCAATTACGGTGGACTGGAAATTCCCATGGACAAGTTTGTCGGGACATTTCACGATGGCACTGCTGAGGCGCAAGCGAAACTGAAAGAGCACATGCGTGCCAAGGCCCGAGAAATTCGGCAGAAGAAAGGCTGATGTGGTTTCATTAAAAGTCATTAAAAGCCGTTAAAATCGTACAACACCATTCAAATATCTACTATATGTCATTAAAAAGATCTGACCAACAGTCTCGCAGGCAGATGGGGTGTTGCAATGTGGGTTAGATGGTGGATACTGCTAATTCCTCCGCTTATTGTCGGGTTCACTCTGGTTGCGGCATCACAGTTTGTCTTTCTGAGAGCAAGTTTTTTTGAAGATCTTGGCCTTGGGCGCGTTGGTGACGAGTTGGTCATTGAAAACTATGTTCAATTTCTCACAGATGGTTTCTATCTCAAGATTCTCTGGGTTACTGTTAAGACTTCAGCACTTGCAGCACTGTCGACATTGATTCTGGGGTTTCCGGTCGCTTATCTGATTGCGCGCATGCGATCGAGTTGGTCGATGATCTTGCTCGCGGGAATTGTTGTATCGACCTTTATCACTATCGTGATCAAAGTCTACGGGTTGATTGTCATATTCTCCGCTAATGGCCTCTTTAATCAGACAATGCTTGCCATCGGGCTATTTGACAAACCTTTTTCAGTGTTCGGTAATGAAACAGGCGTGGTTATTGGGTTGATGCACTTTACGCTTGGATTTGGTGTTCTTCTGCTGTACAGCATCATTCAAACAATACCAAAATCGCTGGAATCCGCCGCGCAAATTCATGGTGCAAATCGCTGGCGTGTGTACTACCGCATCATTTTCCCGCTGTCTTTGCCAGGTGTTACAGCGATGCTTCTCATGGTGTTCAACATGTGTATGGGGGCATTCACGTCTGCAGCACTTCTTGGGGGTGGACTTGTCTTCACGCTCCCCGTGATGATTCAACGGATCGTTATGATGGATATCAAGTATTCCATGGGGGCGACGATTGCTGCAGTATTGCTGGTTTCGGTGATTATCATCAATCTTTTGTCAATTTATCTGCTTCGACGTTTGCGCGCCGCTCATCTCGTAGTTGTCTAAGGACATTTCATGAAGTTTGTAACCTACAGATTACAAAAGGCAATCGGCCGATTCTTCTTTGGACTTTACTGCTCCATTTCGTACATATTTCTCCTATCACCCATGGTGGTTGTTATCGGTACATCACTGAACGGTCCGACGGAAAACGTTGAGGCTTCATTCACCTTCCCACCTGATTCTTTCTCGCTATACTGGTACACCCAGATTCCCGAAGGCCAGATCGACGCGCTGCTGTTGAGCTTCGTGCTTGCGACAGTAGCATCACTGTGTGGCTGTCTTTTGGGCGTGCCCGCTGCGCTTGGTCTGGTACGCAGTAACGTTCCCGGAAAAGCTCTGATCAGTGCAATTTTTCGCGCACCATTGCAGATTCCGGCAATCGTAACCGGAATTGCTTTTCTGCAGCTGTTCTACTGGATTGGCGACTTGACCGGATTCTATTGGCAAGGCTCTATCATCGGCCTTGCACTCGGTCATATCTTCATCGCCACACCTTATGTTGTCGGCACGGTCACTGCGATTCTGCAAAGATTCGATACGCGTCTTGAGGAGGCTGCTGTCATTCATGGGGCATCACCGAGGCGAGCCTTTTTCCGTGTTACTCTACCGGTGATCATGCCCGGAGTCTATGCGGGAGCGCTGTATGCGTTCATGGTTTCATTTTCAGATGTTCCGGTTGCCATATTTTTGAGTTCGCCAGGATTTGTAACCTATCCAGTCGAAATATTCTTCGCACTAGAAAACGATTTTGAACCGAGCCTGATGGCATCTGCTACATTGGTGATTATCATTTGCCTGCTTCTGCTCCTGCTTGTTCAAAAGGTCATTGGACTTGATGCGTTATTGAAAGTAGGTGGTTCTCGTGGAGTGGGATAATCGATTGGAGCCATTCGCACAATCCCACAAAGCAAGCGTGCATCGATGAAATTTATGGCAGTCGAAGAGTTTTGTTGTAAACTCTACAAACTAGCTGAATTTTCTTGTGATGTCAGACGCAATGCACGTTATTGTTTGGCAAATACCTGATGGTATCGACCTGCAAAAGAATTCGTCTCAACGCTGAAAATTCAATGGTTGATTGAAAAAATTGAATAAGGAGAAAGTGAGAGATGTTTAAATCAGTTAAAAATGCCATGGCTGGCATATTTATTACATTATTTTTGTCATCATCGGCCTTAGCAGCGGGTCAGTTTGATGGTGTAACGCTTCTCGTTGGTACGTGGGGAGGGTTGTGGAAAGACAACCAGGTGGAAAACATCGTATCAAAATTTGAAGCAGAAGGCGGAAAAGTCGAGTTTGTAACCGGATCCCCAGCGGCAAATTTCGCAAAAATTGTTGCAGCGCGTGGTCAAGCACCATTTGACGTGGTTGAAATTCTTGCTGCTCAAGTAAAAGACTATCATGAACTTGACGTGCTTCATCCACTGGATTTGAGCTTAATTCCCAACACTGAATTCCTGTCGGAAAGTCGCTACAACGAGTGGTTGGTCGGATCGTGGGAAACCCAGGAAGTCATCTGCTACCACAAGGATAAATTTGCAGAAGAAGGGATTCCGGTACCCACAACCTATCGTGATCTTGTCCATCCAAAACTTGCCGGACGGATCCAGTTTCCTGACATCAATTCGGGTGGTGGCCTTACCGGTCTGGCTGGTGTAACGTTTGCTGAAGGTGGCGACGAAACCAACATTGAACCGGGACTGAATCTTGTTAAGGAAATGAATGTATTGAAGTTTTGGGCCCGTGGTGGCGAGACGATGGCGCAGTTTGAGTCAGGTGACATCATTGCTTCAGTCGTTCATGCAGGTTGGTGTTTGCGCACCAAAAAACTCGCCGGCCAGAATGTGACTACCGTCCATCCACGAATCAATGACGAGCTTGTTGGTGTCGCCTCAGAAGGCTGGTTTGGAGTCATGAAAAACAGTAAGAATGCTGAAGCTGCCCAATGGTACATTAATCAGTTCATCAGTGCTGACTATCAGCTGAAGATGGCCATAAAAACCGGTCTGGTTCCCGTCAATCAGAGCGTTTTTGAAGCAATGGCGGAAGATCCGCTTGTCGCGGAAATGATCGTACTGGATCCCGAAAAGGTTGCCAACCAACTGAGAGTTGACTATTCGAAAGTCATCATACCGGACTGGACCGACCAGTGGAACAGAGCAATTGCTCAGTAATATTCAGCAGTGCGATAAATTTCACTGATCGCCAACTATGTCACAGCGCGTTGCTCTGCGGAATGTTACCAAGAGATTTGGCAGTGTAGTCGCTCTAAAGACCATTAGTTTGGATATAGAGGAGGGTGAATTCATCACCCTCCTCGGTCCTTCTGGTTGTGGCAAAACAACCACTCTCCGGCTAATTGCGGGATTTAATGATCCAGATCAGGGACAGATTCTTCTGGGTGATCAGGACATCACGAATCTCCCCCCGCAAAAAAGGGAAATCGGTATGGTCTTTCAGGACTATGCGCTTTTTCCGCATCTCACCATTAAAGAGAACATTGCCTTTCCTCTGCGGGAAAGGCGTACCCCAAAAGAAAAAATCAATGACAGGGTAGTGGAACTACTTGAGTTGGTGCGTTTGCCTGGCGTGGAAGAACGCTATCCCTCAGAACTGAGTGGCGGACAGGCACAGCGAATTTCAGTTGCACGTGCCGTAGCATATCCACCGAAAGTGTTACTAATGGACGAACCGCTAGGCGCTTTGGACCTTAAGCTTCGGGAAGCTATGCAGTTGGAATTGCGAAGAATTCAACAGGAACTCCAAATTACAACGGTCTTCGTCACTCACGATCAAACTGAAGCAATGAACATGTCTGACCGAATTGCCGTTATGAGGAATGGTGAGATTGAACAGGTAGGGACTGCTCGGGATATCTATAACTTTCCGCAAAGTTCTTTTGTTGCCGATTTCGTCGGCCGCATCAACCTACTTGATGCAGAGCTGTTGGACAAATCAGGAGGGATTGCAGATCTGAGGATCCTCAATGACGTGAATATTCGTGCAAAAATTGCGACCGAAGTACAGTCGAAATCTCTCTGCGTCGGCATTCGACCGGAAAAACTTGCGATTGGCAGGTCAGGACACGAAGACAGATATGACAATCAAATTCCGGGGAAAGTCGTCAGTTCTACATTTTCCGGTAATCTGCTGGATATATTTGTTGATGTTGGAGCAGATAAGCCATTTCTGGTGGAACAGCGGCCTGATCAAGTTCCTTTGGAGATCAACACACCGGTTGAAGTGTGTTGGAACGCACAGGATGCTTTGGTTTTGAGCACAGAATAATACTTTCGTAAAGAATCTCTTTCATCCCACAATCTTTCTGACACGCGTTGTGTCGGTCATGTGTTACCATCTTTTAAGCACGTGAAGCGAATCTCACCAGCCATCGGCGCAATTCTTCTGATGGTGACTTCAACGTTTTTTCTTGCAACCATGCACGCGCTGGTGCGTCACCTCGGACAGGACATTCATAGTTTTCAGATTACTTTTATCAGCAGCGTTGTCGGGTTAATCTCACTCGGTGTTCTTTCAACATTCAGAAAGCAGCATCAGTTCAAATCTCAGCGCAAAAAGCTACTTGTTCTTCGCGGCACACTGGTTGCGGTTGCAAACCTGCTCTTTTTCTTAGGATTGACGCTGACACCGCTCGTTGAAGCGACATCTCTCAGCTTTGTTGGCATTGTTTTCGCTGTGATTCTATCAGTCCTCTTTCTGCGAGAAATTATGTATTTTCACCGTTGGGTCAGTGTGATTGTTACATTTGTTGGGATCGTAGCAATTCTTCGCCCGGGATATATAGAAGCTTCGCTGGGGGCCTATGCAGTTCTTTTGGCTTCACTTATCTGGGGGTTTGCGCTGGTTGCTGCTAAAGTACTCGCTCGAACGGAAACACCGGTTGTGATCATCACCTGGACACTCGCGGTCACATGCCTGGTTTCAGCACTTTTTGCCTTTTCTGTCTGGACGCCCATGTCGACCGAGCAGTTTATTAATGTGATTCTGATTGGATTGTGCTGGACAGTTGGCCATCTAGGTATGACAAAATCTTTAAAGATGTATGATGCAACGGTCGTTCTTCCAGTGAACTGTACCCGGCTAGTCTGGGCTGCAATCATAGGGTTGCTGGTATTTCGAGAGTTTCCGGATTTTTGGACAATTTTCGGTTCATTACTAATTGTGCTTGCCATCATTTTTCTTTCGCAGTCAGAAGTGCGAAACACCAAGGTTTCCGCGTAAGATCAAGTTCAGGAGATAAGTGAATCCACCTGGTCGAAATATTGTGTTGACCGGACCCAAAGGAGATTAGTGATTTTTTCGAGTTATAACAAGCGAAATGGAGTGTTATCAACTAGGTAAAGTAGTCCAATTGAACGAATGGCCAGCATCTCTGCAATCAGTTCGTTCACTATAATTCTCACGCGATCTGCTTCTACTCGGAAAAATTAAATGAGAGCGAATGAAATTCGCTCCTGGCTTATCAATCAGGAATCTCAATCAAATATCGATGATTGAAGTCCACCTCCAAGAATGGCTTGAACTGTCGTTACGCTGGGCCCATCTGACAGTTGGCATCGCATGGATCGGTGCGTCGTTCTATTTCAATTGGCTCGAAAACCGTCTCATTCGACAGCAGTCGGTAAACCCCTCCATTGAAGGGGACCTCTGGGCAATACATGGCGGTGGGTTTTACCACGTTCAAAAGTACGAGGTTGCCCCGGATGAGTTACCAGCTCAGCTCCATTGGTTCAAGTGGGAGGCTTATTTCACGTGGTTTACGGGCCTGGGATTGCTGGTTTTGATCTTTTATGGAAATGCCAACGCTTACTTACTGGATCAGTCAGTCGCTCAAATTGCTCCCTGGCAGGGGATAACGATCGGAGTTGCTACATTGGCAATCTCCTGGATATTTTACGATCTGATGTGCCGGTCGGCCTTTGCCGAGCGGCACTTGCTTCTTGCGCTCATCATATTTACATACTTTTGTCTCCTGACGATTCTTCTGTGTAATACGTTTAGTGGGCGCGGTGCATTTATCCATGTGGGTGCGGCCATTGGTACTGTCATGGTGCTTAATGTGATGGCAGTGATTGTTCCTTCACAAAAATCACTGGTTCGGGCAATGGAAACAGGCGGAGAACGGGATGCGGCACTTGGTAGGGCAGGACTGACCCGCTCCCGGCACAACAATTATTTGACGTTGCCAGTGTTGTTCATCATGATCAGCAGTCATTACCCGTCAACTTTCAGCAGCAGCTGGAATTGGCTGATATTGATTGGAATTGCTGTTGCCGGAATCGTCGTCCGACACTACTTTAACGTTCGCCATCTGCCGGGTACGAAGTGGTGGCTACTACTGGTCGGGGCTGGTATCTTCATCCTGATTGCGCTGATGACTTTGCCCGAATCTCGGTCGACTTTGGATACTGTAAAATCAGTTTCAATAGAAAACGTACGCAGCGTCATTCATGAACGTTGTACTATCTGTCATTCCGCGGCGCCGGTGCATAATGATTTTCAAGTGGCACCGGGGGGCATCGTGATGGATACTGACGAACAGATCAACACACTTGCATCACGCATCTACACTACCTCCGTAGCCACCCGGTCAATGCCTATTGGCAATCTTTCACAAATGACTGAAGCCGAACGTCAGCTCATTGGAGATTGGTACACACAACTCGGTAGGGCATCTCAATGAATAAATTAACGACACATGTACTTGATCTGGTACACGGCTGTCCCGGGCGAGGTATTGCAATCGAGCTCTATCGTCTGACATCGGATGAAGATCAAGCAGACGATTCTGATACCGAATGGGAACTGGTTGCATCCGATACAACCAACTTCGATGGCCGCTGTGATCAGCCCTTGCTGGAGGGTGACGCATTTGTCAAGGGCTGTTATGAAATCGTATTTCAGGCAGGCGCATACTTTGATTCCTGGAGTGACAGCCAGGCTGAACCCAAATTTTTGGATGCGGTTGTGATTCGATTCGGTATTTCTGATCCGACGCAGCACTATCACGTTCCGCTTCTGCTATCGCGATACGGGTATTCGACTTATCGAGGAAGTTGATGCAGGACCGCCAGTCAATTCGATTTTTATTGGGCAGTGAAACCCGTGTTCTGACGGATATTCTGCCGACTACAACCGTACTGGAGTATCTTCGTAAAGTCGAGAGGATGACTGGTACCAAGGAAGGGTGCGCTGAAGGAGATTGCGGTGCCTGTACAGTCGTCATCGCAGAAGATGTAAATGGCAAACTGCGATACAAAGCCTGTAATTCCTGCATCATGTTTGTACCCTTTCTTCACGGCAAGCAGTTGATTACCGTTGAACACCTGAAAGACAGGAACGAACAGCTGCACCCGGTGCAACAGGCTATGGTTGACCAGCATGGTTCGCAGTGTGGATTTTGCACGCCAGGATTTGTGATGTCGTTGTTTGGCATGTATCACAATGGATGTGATACGAGCCGGGCTGCAATCGATGATGCATTGGCGGGTAATCTTTGTCGCTGTACCGGATATGCACCGATTGTACGAGCGGCCCGTCAGGCCTTGCATGGACACCGTCCAGATCAATTTGATCATCGCGAAAAACAAACTTTACGGTCTCTGTCAGATCTAGATGCCGCACCTTCAGTTCATCTTGACATGAGTCAGCAAAGCTACCACGCACCGGCAACCGTTAAAGAACTGAAACAGATTCTCAAAGAAAATCCGGAAAGCCGAATTGTGGCAGGTGCAACCGATGTTGGGCTGTGGGTTACCAAAGAGCGCAGACACCTGGATTGTGTCATATCAGTCTCTGATATTCAGGAGCTTCAAAGCATTTCAATCGAAAAGGAGATGATCAGGATTGGTTCTGCAATGACCATAACTGACGCAATGGATACGCTTTCTCTATACTATCCATCGCTGGATGAACTCTTTAGGCGCTATGGTTCGGTACAGGTTCGAAATCAGGCCACCATCGGTGGCAACGTTGCGAATGGATCGCCGATAGGAGATAGTCTGCCTGTTCTAATCGCGCTGGATGCAAAATTGATTATCTCATGTGCTGCCGGTTCTCGTACCTTACCCGCTGAGGATTACTTCATAGACTATGGCAGGCAGGACCTCAGACCTGGTGAATTTCTGGAACGAATCGATTTGCCCCTGCCCGTAGAAGGACAGCATTTCAGGGTTTACAAATTATCCAAGCGATTTCATCAGGACATTTCCGCGGTTTGTGGCGCATTCTCTGTGACCCTGAATGCTGGAATTATTCAAACGGTTCGAATCTCATTCGGTGGCATGGCTGCAACACCAAGGCGAGCATTTCACTGTGAGGAAGCCTTAATCGGTTCTCCTATATCAGGCGATGTAATTGACAGGGGCCGGCAGGCATTGCAGCGGGACTTCACCCCCATTACTGACTTTAGAGGAAATTCTGACTACCGGACTCGGGTTGCTGGAAATCTTCTTGAAAAACTGTTCGATGAAATTTCGGGACACGAAAGGCCTATTGTTTGGGAGGCAGATTGTGCTTGATCGACCGACAAAGTCCCTGCTGCCAGCAAGTGTGCACAAGCCCATTGCCCATGATAGTGCTGAACGTCATGTAACCGGCGAAGCGGTTTACATTGATGACATTCCGGAACCAAGAAATTTGCTGCACATCTGGCCAGCACTCAGTCCCCATGCCGCAGCTCGAGTAACTTCGATGGACACACGTCGGGTTGGCAGTGCACCAGGTGTCGTTGCTGTACTTGATGCGAGTATAGTGCCTGGAAAAAATGACTGTAGTCCAACAATTGGAGATGATCCGGTTTTTGCGGAGGGTCGGGTTGACTTTGCCGGACAGGTCTTGTTTGCGGTAGCAGCTGAATCGGAACTACAGGCACGACTTGCTTGCCTCGAGTCTGTTGTCGAGTACGAACTTGAAGAGCCTGTTCTGACAATTGAACAGGCACTCGAACGGGAATCATTCGTTCTACCTTCTGCAACCATTCGACGTGGTGAGCCTGAACGTGCAATTCAGGACGCACCACATCAACTTGAAGGAACGGTTCGAAATGGAGGTCAGGATCATTTTTACCTTGAAGGTCAGGCCGCAATGGCGATACCGAGAGAAGGCGGGGACATGGTGATTTACTGTTCCACTCAACATCCTTCTGAAATTCAGCTTCTGATTTCGAAACTGCTGAACAAAAAATTACATTCGATCATAGTCGAAGTTCGCCGAATGGGTGGCGCATTTGGCGGCAAGGAGTCACAAGCCTCGCAGTGGGCCTGTATTGCGGCGATGGCTGCCGAACGAACCGGACGACCCGCAAAGATTCGACTTGATCGAGATGTTGATATGCTGGCGACCGGCAAGCGGCATGACTTCTCTTTCAGATATCGAGTAGGGTTCGGAGATGATGGAACAATTCATGGCCTGATCGTTGAGATGGCTTCAAAATGCGGTTACTCCGCCGACCTTTCCAAACCCATCAATGATCGTGCTCTCCTGAGCATTGATAATGCCTATTACCTGGAAAATGTCGTTGCAACGACACATCTTTGCCGTACCAATTCTGTATCGAACACGGCATTTCGAGGGTTTGGGGCGCCTCAGGCGGTGCTCTGTATCGAGCGAATTATTGATGAAATTGGCTGTCATCTTGGAAAAGACCCGCTTCAAGTACGGCAGCGAAACTATTACGGAAAACGGACTCGGAATATCACCCCTTACGGCATGAAAGTTTCCGATTTTGTATTGAACGAGATGACCGTGGAACTGGTTGAATCTTCAGACTATCATGCCCGCCGCCAGAGAATCCGACAATTGAATCAGGGTGAATCCAACCTATTGCGAGGGATTGCGCTAACACCCGCAAAATTTGGTGTTTCATTCACAATGTCCTACTTCAATCAGGCAGGTGCACTGGTTCATGTTTACACGGACGGTAGCATTCATCTCAATCACGGTGGGACGGAAATGGGACAGGGACTATTCATCAAAGTTGCACAAGTTGTGGCTGATGAATTCTCAGTACCGTTGGAATGGGTCAAGTTGGCGGAAACCAACACTTCAAGGGTTCCGAATACCTCCGCAACTGCTGCATCATCTGGATCAGATTTAAACAGCATGGCTGCAAAAGCCGCTGCACGAACGATTAAAAATAGATTAATCGGTGTAGCTGCCAAGGCATTTGGTGTGGAAAAAGACGAAGTCATCTTCCTGAATGGCTCAGTTATTGCGGGCCGATCATCGGTTTCATTCCAGAAGCTGGCAAAGATGGCTCAAGTAGCGTGCGTTTCACTGTCATCTACCGGATATTACAAAACGCCAAAAATCACTTGGGACCCAAAAACTATGACTGGGCATCCGTTTTACTATTTCGCCTATGGCGTAGCAGTGAGTGAGGTCGCGATTGATCGTCTAACGGGCGAATATCGGATCACCCGGGTTGATATTCTTCATGATGCTGGCCGCTCACTGAATCCGGCTGTTGATCTCGGTCAGATCGAAGGCGGATTTGTTCAAGGCACTGGGTGGTTGACGAGCGAAGAATTGTGGTGGGATGATAACGGAGTACTCAAAACCCACGCTCCTTCAACTTACAAGATTCCTGCTAGCGGTGATGTACCAGAAGCCTTCAATGTGAAGATCTGGGAACGCGGCCGAAACGTCGAGCAGACAATCTATCGATCCAAGGCAGTCGGTGAGCCGCCGTTACTGTTGGCTGTCTCCGTATTCAGTGCAATTACGGATGCTGTTTCAAGTCTATCGGACTACAAACGATGGTCAGCTATTGATGCGCCTGCCACACCTGAGCGTGTGCTGATGGCAATCAATGAAATGCGTTCGAGTGGGGTGTGAGTCAATGAGTCTTCGGCAGGACCTCTATGAATATCTGGTCGGGCTTGATCGCTTCGTGATCGTGACCGTGATCGAAATCAATGGATCTGCACCGAGAGAGGTTGGGGCGCGAATGATCGTTACTAGCAAGTCTTCGCAAGGCAGTATCGGTGGCGGAAACCTGGAGTATCAGGCGATTCAGAACGCCCAAGCGATGCTTGTCCAACCCCAGAAGTTTACCCGAAATACCGAGTATTCAGGATTGGGCATTACGTTGAAGCAGTGCTGTGGCGGTGCGGTGCAGCTGATGTATGAGATGTTTTCTGGAAACTCGGCTGATCAATTGATTCATGAGCTTGGTATTGAAGGTGACGGGCGACCACGGTACTTGGTTTCTTGCGTGTCCGATGACCGCCCGACTATGGTCGTGTCCCGCAGAAACGATGTTGAAGATCTACCTAATTCGGTTTGGGACACTGCTAGGGAACTGGTTGCTGGCAGTTCCGAGTACAGCAGACTGGTTTTGGAAGGTTCGACTCAATGGTTTATTACGCACCTCAATGAGAAGCCAATCAAGATTGTATTATTTGGAGCCGGACATGTTGGCAAAGCGCTTGTACCGCTGCTGCAGAATCTGTCATTTCAGATTGACTGGGTGGACCAGCGTGAAGACGTGTTTCCTTCGAGTATCCCAGACAATGCAAGAGCCCTTTCGCCAGATGATTTAACCAGCTTCATTGATGCACAGCCAGATGGGACTTTTTTCGTTGTGATGACCCACGATCATGGATTGGATTATGAGTTGTGTCTGCATATTCTCAAGCGACGGAACTTTGGCTGGCTCGGGTTGATCGGTTCAAATACCAAACGGCAAAGATTCGAGCAGCGCTTAATTAAAGATGGCATCAATTCATTTACACTGCAGCGGTTGATCTGTCCAATCGGACTTCCCAGCATTCGCGGAAAATACCCCGCGGTCATTGCTCTTTCGACAGCTGCGCAGTTGCAGGAAGTTCGAAATCGAATCGGGATTAGTGAAGATACAGAAAAATCGGTTTTTCAGGCAGAGGTGCAAACGTGAGTTCACCGTTGCTGGAACTTCGGGGTGTAACCAAAGCTTTCCCTGGAGTATTGGCTAACGACTCGGTTGACATTTCAATTCCAGAAGGCCAGATTCATGCGCTTCTTGGGGAAAATGGTGCCGGCAAGAGCACTCTAGTCAAGATCATTTACGGATACTATGCCGCCGACGAAGGCGACATGTACTGGATGGGAAACTCGGTTAGCGTGACGAGTCCAGCCCACGCGCGCCAGATCGGAATCGGCATGGTGTTTCAGCATTTTTCGCTGTTTGATGCGCTGTCGGTACGGGACAATATCGAACTAGCCATTTCTTCCAAAGCGGGTGGCGATGGGCTCTCACAAAAGATTCATGAAGTCTCCAACACCTACGGTTTGGGACTTGATCCCGAACGCGATGTATTTTCGCTGTCAGTTGGTGAACGGCAGCGGGTGGAAATTGTTCGCTGTCTGCTGCAATCTCCAAAACTGCTCATCATGGATGAGCCGACTTCGGTTCTGACGCCGCAGGAAGCAGACAACCTGTTCAAAGTTTTGAACCAACTCGCTGAGGAAGGTTGTGCAATTCTCTACATCAGTCATAAGCTTGAAGAAATCAAGGAGTTGTGTCACCACGCCACAATCCTAAGGCAGGGTAAAGTGGTCGCAGAATGTGACCCAACTAAGGAAAGTACGCGAAGCCTTGCCGAAATGATGATTGGAAGGTCGCTCGATCCTCCAGCTTACGAGTTAAAAAAGACGGGTGCGACAAAATTTTTAGTTCAAAACCTCTCGCGGATTGCTGAAGATGAACGCAGCATTTCATTAAAGAACATCAATTTTGATGTTCGTGAAGGAGAAATATTCGGAATAGCTGGTGTCGCCGGCAATGGACAGACCGAGTTGATGGAAATGCTGGCCGGTGAGGTGCTGGCCGACGACAACGCCGCCATAAGCATCAATGGTGTTGAGTGTGGGCAGCGAAGTATTCGTGAGCGCAGAGAACTCGGTGCGGCTATTGTTCCGGAAGAACGCTTGGGCCATGGCGCCGTTGGTAGTATGTCATTGATCGAAAATGTATTTCTGGGCGGACACCAGCGTTTCAACCTGGCTCGCAGGCTTTGGATGAATTATTCAAATGCTCGAACCTTTGCGCAGAAAACCTGTGATGATTTTGATGTCAGACACGCGGGAATTCACGTTGATGCTGGTAGTCTGTCCGGCGGAAATCTGCAAAAGTTTCTGATCGGTCGTGAAATTTTACAGGAGCCATTGGTAATGCTCGCTTCACAGCCGACCTGGGGTGTGGATGCAGGCTCTCAATTGGCCATTCACAAGGCACTACTCGACTTGGCCGCCAATGGTACAGCGGTTTTGGTCATCTCACAGGATCTGGATGAGTTGCTTGAGTTATGCAATCGAATTGCTGTGATGTTTGCTGGTAGTTTATCCGAGCCCCATCCAGTTTCGAGTCTGACAGCTGAGAAAATTGGTCTTCTGATGGGCGGTGCTCATCCTGAAGCGGCATGAGGTAGAACCAGTGCGAATTAAGTTGGTACCTCGACAGACCCACTCCAGGTTGATGACCTGGTTGACCCCAGTGATGGCCTTGGGATTGAGTCTGGTTGCGGGGACGGTCGTGTTTTACCTGCTTGGCTATCCGCCTCTTCAGAGTCTGTATGCATTTTTCATCAGTCCGATCAGTGATCTCTATGGAGTTTGCGAGCTCCTGGTCAAGGCTTCACCACTGGCGATGATCGCAGTAGGGCTCTCAATGGGGTTTAGAGCCAATGTTTGGAATATCGGTGCAGAAGGCCAGTTAACCGTTGGTGCTTTAGCTGGCAGTGCGCTAGTCATATATTTTCCCGAGTCAAATAATATTCTGATGCTGCCAGCCATGCTGATTCTTGGCATATTAGGTGGTATGGCATGGGCATCGATCCCAGCTTTCCTAAAGACACGGTTCAACACCAACGAAATTCTGACCAGTCTGCTACTGGTCTACGTCGCAATATTGCTGTTGAGCACTTTGGTTCATGGCCCTTGGCGGGACCCGGCAGGCTACAACTTTCCTGAAAGTGTTATTTTTCAAGACGTGGCGACACTGCCGGTGATTGTGTCTGGGACACGATTGCATCTTGGAACGATATTTGCTTTGCTGGCAATCATCACAGGTTGGATATTGATCTCCAGAACCCTGGCGGGATTTCAGGTCAGAGTATCTGGATTGGCACCTCAGGCTGCAAGATATACCGGGGTTCGTTCAAACCTCATGATTTGGTGTGTTTTGTTGGGTGCTGGCGGGCTCGCAGGACTAGCGGGCATTATTGAAGTTTCAGGATTGATTGGACAAGTACAGCCGATTATCTCCCCCGGCTATGGCTTTTCAGCGATCATTGTTGCCTTCCTGGGACGTTTGCACCCGGTCGGTATATTGTTTGCCAGTTTGGTGTTAGCACTATCTTATTTGGGTGGTGAGTTTGTACAGATCAAGCTTGGATTGCCACTCGGCATTGCTGGTGTCTTTCAAGGCATGCTACTGTTCTTTTTGCTGTCCTGCGACATTCTGATTCACTACCGAATTGAAATTAGAAAAACGAGCCTCAGCAGCTCAGCAGGGTCAACCTGATGGCTGCAATTACTACAGTTGAATTAATTCTGCTTACTGTTGTGAGTGCTGCCACTCCGCTGTTGCTTGCGGCAACCGGTGAGTTAGTGGTGGAAAAATCCGGGATTCTGAATCTCGGAGTAGAAGGGATGATGCTGGTCGGTGCGGTTAGCGCATTCATCGCGATGCTAACGACAGGCAGTTGGGCGCTTGGAATTGTTGCCGGCGCTGCTGCGGGTGTCATCATGTCTATGCTGTTTGGGGTGCTTACACTGTTTTTTCTCGCCAATCAAGTTGCTTCTGGACTTGCGCTGACTTTGTTTGGTATCGGCATCAGTTCTCTTCTCGGAATTCCGTTTATCGGATTGCCGATTGAAAAGCTGCCGACGCTTGATATTCCAGTTCTAGGAGACATTCCGATTTTAGGCCCCTTATTGTTCGAACAGGATTTTCTGATTTATTTTTCGGTCTTTATGGTCGTTGCTGTTAATTTTTTCCTGTTTCGGTCCAGAGCCGGGCTGATACTGAGAGCAGTTGGGGAATCACATGATGCTGCTCACTCGATTGGATATTCGGTGATCAGAATCAGGTTTTTCGCAGTGATGTTTGGCGGCGCGATGGCAGGACTGGGTGGTGCTTTCCTGTCTTTATCCTATACACCAATGTGGGTTGAACAAATGACCGCAGGCCGCGGATGGATAGCGCTGGCTTTGGTGGTATTCGCAACGTGGAAACCCGGTCGAGTCCTAATTGGCGCTTATCTGTTTGGAGCGGTGACCATTTTTCAGCTACATCTGCAAGGATTTGGTGTGCAAATACCCGGACAGGTACTGTCGATGTTGCCGTACCTGGTTACGATACTCGTGCTGGTGCTGATTTCAAGAAATGCTTCGCGCGTTAAGCTGAGCGCACCAGCCTGTCTGGGTCAGATATTCCATTCCAACACCTGATTGATTTCATTTTCAATAACAGGAGATCATCTGGAACATACTGGGATTTTTTGAATCTCGCTTGATGTTCGTGGTGAATTGGATGAAAAGAATTCGGGTTATTCTCACAAGTTATGGCGGCTGTCTGTTGGTGTTAAAATAATTCGATGGAGCAGTCTAGAGAAGCTCAAATTTAACGCATAATTTCTTTGGGTGATTCTGTATTTGATCACTAGCGAAGAAACAAGAATTAGGAGAAATGGAAGAATGAAAAAGTTCTTAATCGCCGCCATTGCGGCATTTACCTACGCAATCAGTTCGGGTTTAGCGTTGGCCGATGACCCCTTAAAGATTGGGTTTGTGTACATCGGTCCGGTTGGTGATCACGGTTGGACATATCAGCACAACGATGGACGTCTTGCGGTCGAAGAAGCATTCGGTGACAAAGTACAAACGAGTTTTGTCGAATTCGTTCCTGAAGGTCAGGATGCCGAGCGAGTTATTCGACAGCTTGCTGCGGACGGAAACAAGTTAATCTTTACCACCTCTTTTGGTTATATGAACCCAACGATCAAGGTTGCACAAAGTTTTCCAGATACTTATTTCGAGCATTGCTCCGGCTACAAGCGTGCAGATAACGTTGCCACTTACCTGGCGCGCTTTTATGAAGCACGATACGTTAATGGTCGAGTCGCAGGCCACGTTACAAAGACCAATACGATTGGGTATATCGCATCTTTCCCCATTCCAGAGGTTGTAAGAGGCATCAATGCTTTTGCCCTAGGTTTGCGTAGCGTCAATCCAGATGCAACCATCAAAGTCGTGTGGGTAAGCACTTGGTTTGATCCTGGTAAAGAAGGCGATGCTGCCAAAGCTCTGATCGATCAGGGTGCCGATATCATCACTCAGCACACGGATTCCCCAGCACCGCTTCAGGTTGCTGAAGAACGCGGTGTTTGGGCAATTGGTCAGGCGTCCGACATGGCCGCCTTTGGCCCAAGAGCGCATCTGACCTCAGCCATTAACAATTGGGGCCCCTACTATGTTGAACGCACGAGAGCGGTGATGGATGGCACTTGGAAATCGGGCGACGTTTGGGGTGGATATTCCGCTGATATGATCAAATCGTCCGAATTCAATGCAGAATCCATGTCTGCGGAAGTCATTGCTGACGCGGAAGCGACAATCGCAGCGATTCGTTCTGGAGAATTACACCCATTCGCTGGGCCGATCCAGGATCAGTCTGGTAACGAAATTATCGGAGCGGGTGCCACTTTAAGCGATGGGGATCTGCTTGGAATGAACTACTACGTAATGGGTGTCGAAGGCTCGTTACCGCAGTAGCGATTACTGGTTGAATCAATAGACTTTACAGTTCAGGGGTGCTTGATATCAATCGCCCCTGAAACTTTTGCTGGTCTTTATAATTTTTAACAGTCCGTTTCACTCGTTCAGAACTTTCCAAATTTCAGGTCGGAAAGTACGAATTTCCTCGTCACTCAAACCTTCAAGCGAGTGAGGAAATTTGATCCATCGTTCTGTTTCATGCAAGTAATAGTCAGGCACCCTGACGGTCCGGTTGCGCGTGGGTTTATACCAGGGAACGGCAACCCGAATGTTTTCAGGCGTATTCAATTTCGCCTTCCGGCGCAATTTGTCAACGATCGCTTCGATGGTCAGCCCTGTATCGAAAACATCGTCTACAAGAAGCAGACCGTCTTCTGCATTGACTCTGTCCACAAGATAGCTCAATCCATGTATGCGAACAAGATGACCGCGCTGGTCAATTGTGGATCCGTAAGAGGATGTCCGAATAGCGATATGATCTGATTCTATTCCTGCCCAGGCCAAAACTTCCTGAACGCCAATACCAATTGGCGTCCCACCGCGCCATATACCAACAATGAACTTCGGTTTAAACCCACTGTTGACCACCATTGCACCGAGTCGCATGGCATCGTTCAGCAGGTCCTGGGGTTGTATGTATAGTTTGGCACTCATGGTTAAAATAGTACACCATGGAAAATCTACAGGCTCAAGAAAAAATATTTGTTGAAGAGCATGATCTGATTCTGGATGGATTTCGACTCGGCCGCCGCGTTTATGAAAGCGGCTTTCGACCTGACTTCATTGTCGGAATCTGGCGTGGGGGCAGTGCTGTCGGCATCGTTGTGCAGGAGTGCCTGCAACATTTGGGAGTGGAAACAGATCACATCGCTATTCGGACATCCTACCGCGGAATGGATAATTACTCCGACATGATACGGAATTCTGAAAGCATCAGAGTTCATGGATATGAATATTTGGTGGACCGCTTGGAGGCTCAACATCAACTTTTGCTGGTGGATGATGTGTTTAGCAGCGGTCACAGCATGCAGGCGGTGAAAGAGAAACTTCGTCAAAAACTGCGTAAGAATTTACCGGAAGATATCCGGGTAGCAACCGTGTGGTACAGGCCAGTAGCGAAACGTCCAGCCCCCGAGTACTTCATAAACGAAACCGACCGTTGGCTAGTCCTGCCTTACGAACTCTCTGGTCTCAGCTTGGATGAGATTCGTGTTCACAAGGCGTGGGCTGCTCCGATGCTGGAATCCATTTCAGTGAAGGAATAATAGTGGCATAGTCTTTTTCACTCAACTGATACAGCGACATTTACTTTGAACCTCAAATTAATTTCATGAATAAATCCCATCATTCCGCTCATTTCACATCAATTGCCGAGGAGCTATCTCAAAAGTTCGCACCAAAAGCGGGTTTGTGGGACAGATCCCGTGAATACTGCTGGGAAAATGTTGACGATCTGGTTGATGCAGGTCTTATGGGCATGACGATTCCAAAGCAGTATGGTGGACAGTCTGCATCTTTCTATGAAGCAGTATTGGTAATTGAGGAGATTGCGCGCAGTTGCGCACTGAGCGCACGAATTGTCGTTGAATCAAATATGGGAGGCATCAGCGCAGTGATGGCTTATGGCACAGAAGAGCAGAAAAATTACTGCGCGCCATTGGTGCTCAAGGGAGACAAACCGGCAATTTGCATCACTGAACCGGAAGCTGGCAGTGCTGCAACTGAAATGAAAACCGTTGCCCAAAAAGCGGGTGCAAAATACATTCTCAATGGCGTTAAGCACTGGATTACCGGAGGTGGAGTATCGAAACTCCATTTGATTTTCGCTAGAGTTTTGGATGAAGAGGGACAGGATCTGGGAATTGGGGGATTTCTGGTTCACTACGATCCAGCTAACAACATCAAGCCTGACGGATTTACTGTTGCTCGTCGAGAGCATACTCTGGGTTTGTGTGGAATGCCAGAAGCCGAGCTCCATTTCAATGACCTGGAAGTGGACAAAGCATTTATGCTTCCAACGCCATCAGGATTTCGTCGAGGTTTTGCTGATCTAATGAATGCCTACAACAGTCAACGAGTCGGAGCGGGAACGATTGCAATGGGTATAGCGGCCGGGTCACTTGACCATGCAAAGCGCTATATGACTGACCGGCACCAGTTTGGACGACCGCTCGCTGAGTTTCAAGGCTTGCAGTGGATGATTGCAGACATGGATACATCAGTCCATGCATCGCGATTACTGCTTTACGAAGCGGCAAAGTCTGCCGAAGAAAGGGAGAGCCAATTCCCTGACCCCTTGTTGGCTGCTAGGGCAAAACTTTTTGCGTCGGAAAGCGCGATCAGAGTCGTTAGCGATGCTCTACAAATGTTTGGTGCTCGAGGATACGGTGATCAGGAACCATTGGAGCGAATGTATCGAGACGTACGCATGTTTACCATTGGCGGGGGAACTGCGCAGATATTGAAGACTCAGGTTGGCAGCCGTCTGTTGGGAATTAAGGCACCGCAAACTCGGGACGGATACTTACGACTTTCGGGAAAATAGATTTGACGGCCGAAATTTTCAGGGCAACTTGAAAGAACTCATTACTTCACTGATTTGTATAAATATAACGGGTTGAGGACTAATTCGTTTGTCTGAAGAAATGAAAAAATTTGGGATTCGTGGTGCAGTATTTGACTTTGTTGCGAACCCAAGGCAGAGTTCAAAGGCGTTCCGTTTTTTTGAGGATGCCATTATGGTTATCTCGGATGGGCGCGTCGAATCTATTGCTCAGACGAAAGAATGTCTAGACACCTTTCAGGAGCAGTATCCGATTCTTGAATATCCCGGTTGCTTCATTTGTCCTGGATTCATAGATACCCATATTCACTATGCTCAAACGCGGATTATCGGTTCACCCGCACCCGGCCTGCTGGAATGGCTTGAGACCTACACGTTTCCTGAAGAACTCAGGTTTAGTGATCCAAATCACTCAGCAGCCGTTGCATCACAATTCTTCGACGAGTTGGTCAGCAATGGAACTACCTGCGCACAGGTCTATCCGACAGTTCATGAAAACTCTACGGATTTGTTCTTCGAAGAGGCGCATTCGCGGGGCCTTCGAATGGTGGCAGGAAAGGTGCTCATGGACAGGCACGCGCCAGAAGGGTTGCTTGATGGGAATGATGGTGGCGAAGCCGAAACAGAAAGGTTAATCAAAAAATGGCATGGCAAAGGACGTCAAAGCTACTCAATCACATTGCGGTTTGCAGCAACATCCACTCTCAAGCAGATGGAGGTATGCAGACGATTGGTGCAAAGGTATCCTGACCTTTTGTTTCACACACATCTGGCAGAAACACTACCCGAAAATGAATGGACAATGCAACTATATCCAGACTGTTCTGACTACCTGGGTGTCTATGAAAAGTTTGGCGTGGTTTCAGACCATTCAGTGTTCGCTCACTGCATCCATTTGAGTGACTCTGAGAAGCAGCGGATGGCAGATGCTGGTGCATCAATCGCGCTTTGTCCGACATCTAATTCTTTTCTTGGCAGTGGTTTGGTCCCGCTAAATCAGCTAGATGATTATCACATTGGGCTATCTCTTGGTACAGACGTAGGTGGAGGCACGAGTTTTTCAATGCTTAAGACCATGCAAGAGATGTACAAGATTGTGAGTCTTGGCGGCGACCGAAATGTCGACGAGTTGGATCTTTTCTATCTCGCGACTCTAGGCGGTGCACGGACGCTTAAGATTGAAGAGCACGTCGGTAATTTGGATATAGGTAAAGAAGCGGATTTCGTAATACTGGACGATGGCGGGCAACGATTGATACGGCAAAGATTTGAGCAGTCGCAATCCATATCAGAGAAGTTGTTTGCACTGATTATTCTTGGTGACTCCTTGAATATTCGAGAAACGTGGAGTATGGGTCGCTGCGTGTACCGACGCGGCGTTCACTGATCATCCACAACAGGTCTGTTGCGACATTCTCAATACGAGTTCCGCTCGAATTCTTCACCGGAATTGTCGGATTCAACGCCCACCACTGCGAGACCTTCGCCGTGCTCGACCAACCCCCTATGGCATCGCACATAGGCTACACCACCGATTGGGAATTCAATTCGGATTGGTGGTTCTTCAATATGGCTGATACTATGAATATAGCCAACCAGGTCGCCCGCTGAAACCCGATCACCGGGTGTAAAAGCGGGTTCAAACAAGCCGCGGTGCGTTGCATAAACAGTTTGATTTGCATCAACAATCTTGAAAAAAGTTGCCGGTTCTCTTCGCGGTTCAACTTCACCTGACAAAACCCCTAAGTGACGCAGACAGTTACGGATGCCTTTCTCTCCAAGTTTCATGGTATCCGGAGAGACGTGGCCCGTACCGCCCAGTTCGGCCGCAATTGAAGGGATTTTGTTGCGAACAGCAGCACCATTCACACTGCGATCATCATTGAAAATTCCCATCACCCAAACTAAGGGGCAACCAAATACATCTGCCAGTTCCATGATCATTGCCTGACGAGTTGGGTCGTCATCATAGGTTGCCATTGAACAGGGAGAAAACCAGTAGGCCTTACCACCCGCGTGCAGGTCAATTGCCACATCGCAGACTGGCATCACCGCGCTTTCGACAAAATGAGCGATGACTTGAGTTGGGGTTCCGTTGGGGTCTCCGGGAAACGCTCGATTAAGATTTCCGTCATCAAGCGGTGAAACTCTGGCCGAGGCATTCAATGCTGGAGCATTGATTGCCGGAAAAATGATGACTCGTCCCTGAATGTCGTCAACATTGGTTTCGCGAAGAAACTTGACAAGAGAAATGGGGCCTTCAAATTCATCGCCATGTACCCCGCCGGTCAGGAGGATTGTTGGACCGGTTCCGTTGATTATGACACCCGCAGGAATGGGTATGTAACCCAAAGGGGTCTGGTTGTCGGAATACTTTAGGCGCAGGTCGCCGGACCGTTTTCCTGGAGAGGTAAAATCGAGGCCCGATTGAATTCGTGTTTCATTCCATTTGATGTCGGAATATTGTTTGCTCATGGAAATACCCTGAATTCTACTTGTTGGTCAATACTCCTCATTCCAAATTTGGGAGTGAACTAATAGTACCCGATCACATCACCTTTGGTGGTCACGCCTAAACCATTGAGAAGACGGTTGGCGTAGCAGAAATAACCGACTACCTGGTTTAACTCCAGGATTTCACCGTCATTGCATCCCGCTTGAAATAGAGCCTCAATGTCTGTCTCAAGCATAGAGTCAACAGCGACTGTCAGCTTCTCCACATAGTTTAGCATTGCCAGCTCTTTACCTTGGAAGGCGCAGTGTGGTTGGCGGTTATTTAAAGCTGAATAGATCTGCTCGTATCGTTCGTCGTCGTTCAGTAATTTGCGCAAATTTAGGCTGTGATGTGTAACGCTGTAATCACATTTATTCAGAAGGCTGGTATAGGTTCCAGCAGTTTCAAGAAACCAGAATGGCAGCAAATTGTCGCTGCTGTGGAGTACGCTTCGATACAGTGCAACGTGACCATGCATGGTCTTAGGACGCAGACTGTGAATTCGCATCACGTTGTCCACTGTTCCGTGTGGCGTTCTGGTGGTTTCCAAAGCTTCTTTTGCTTCTCCCGTCGCCTCTTCATCGGAGAGCATTTTGATCCAGGCTGTCATTTCATCGATTAGTTTCGATACGCGAAGGATCGATTGAATCGACCGCTGATATAAGCATCGCAGGTGATTGGTTCAAATTGTGCGGCCTCGCCATTGTGAAGAATGGGATTTATGACGGTATGGGAATCAGGGTCGACAAACACTACAACTGAATAACGCGCTTGGCCACCCTTGTTCACAACAAAATGTGGAACCGAACGAAAACGACCATTTGACCACCGTGACAGCAGGTCACCGATGTTGGCAACAAATGTATTCGGAATCGGGTTGACTTCATACCAGTTGCCATCGGAAGATTGAGCGCTTAGGCCCGGCCCTCCTTGCAACAGCATGGACAGGCATCCGAAATCTGAGTGTGGCGATACACCATAACCATTGGATTTTTCTTCAGTCGCTGGGTAATAAATCAGTGATCCTCTGGAGGTTGGGTGATTGAAGTTTCGGGTGAAAAAATTTGGAGACTCATCCAAAGATACAGCTAGTGCACGGAGTATCTTCCGGGAGCATTTGTGAACTTCATCAAAAAAAGTGTTAAGAACCGAGCGCATATCAGCGGGTTCATTCGGCCAGCGATTTGGTGCGTGTAGTTGATTCTGGCCTTTAGATGAAAGGTCATCGAAATCTTCATCAATTCCCCAAATAAAGCTCTCTTTCAGGTCGGCTTTACTATAGCCTTCCATGGTTGACTCCCCGATCGACAGGAAACCGCGGTGGGTGTCGGACATTTGGATTTCAGCCTTCTTTTCTGTAGGCAGCGAGAAAAATTGTTTGGCCGTTTCAAAGGTCGAACTGATTACATCGGTGTCTACACCATGACCAGTTATGTAAAAGAAGCCGTCAGTCTCAGCTGCCGCGCGCAGTACTTTTCCGACAGATCTGAGTGCAGCATCAGACTCGTTGTGCAGCGGAGAAATGTCGATGACAGGAATCGAAGTCATTGAAATTCGGAATTTAACGCAACGAAGTGTAAAGAAACAGCAAAGTATACTTGGTTTTGATTTCAGTCTGCTTTTTGAAGTGTTGAACCCCCTGTCTGGTTAGTCAACAAGTTTCTACAAAATCAAGGAATTCGGTTGATCGGAACCAAACGTTCAACGAAATTTCAACTCCCTTCGTAATCACTTTGGAATCCACTACCTTTTCCGCGCCCAAGTAAAATGCACTCGACTGATTTTGACTACCTGATTCATTGGTGTAATGTCCAACACAGCCACAATAAAGCGTGACTTGACGAAACGTATCAAAGGCGAAGTGCTGACCGGCAATTTTGATCGCGGACGATACTCGACCGATGCCTCCAGCTACCAGATGATGCCTCTGGCAGTTGTACTTGCAGAGCACGAGAACGATGTTGTAGAGACACTCGGCTATGCGGCACAGCAGGGAATTCCGCTCTTGCCGCGTGGAGGAGGGACATCGCAGTGCGGCCAGACAGTCAATCATGCAATCGTATTGGATTACAGCAAATTCCTGAATCGGGTTATTGATCTCGACATCGAAAACCGTCGTTGTCGGGTCCAAGGCGGAATCGTGCTGGATGAGTTGAATCGATTTCTCAAGCCTCATGGACTCTGGTTTCCTGTTGATGTTTCCACTGCAAGTCGAGCAACAATTGGTGGAATGACCGGTAACAATTCCTGCGGGAGCCGATCCATTCGATATGGCTTGATGCGGGACAATGTCATTGCTGTGGACGCTTTGCTGCCAAGTGGCGAAACGCTTGACTTTGGAAAGACAGCTGTGAAATCTGCAAGTCTTCACCCTCTTTTCACACAGTTCATCGATATTGGTGAACGAGAACACAAAGAAATTGATTTGCGGTTTCCAAAGCAAATGCGACGGGTCGGTGGTTACAACATTGATGCTCTGGTTCCCCAAAACGATTCAATCAATCTGGCACACCTGCTAGTTGGATCAGAAGGCACTCTGGCCCTAAGTCGTACAATCGACCTCAAACTCTCTCATATTCCAGAAAACAAACTGCTTGGCATCTGTCACTTCCCAACTTTTCATGCAGCTATGGATTCAGCCCAGCACATCGTCAAATTGGGACCGGTTGCTGTTGAACTCATCGATCGGACGATGATCGAATTGTCCCGTGAAATTGAGATGTTTCGAGACACTGTCAAAAATATGGTCAATGGTGAGCCAGAAGCTTTGCTTTTGGTTGAATTTGCGGAAAGTGATCAGAGCGAAAATTATCGACGTCTGAAGGCACTGAGTGATTTGATGGCTGAACTCGGTTACCGGTTTACAAATCCAAAACCATTTCGAGGCGGTGTGGTTGATGCGATTGACCGAAAATTCCAGGCTTCGGTGTTCGAAGTTCGAAAGGCTGGTCTCAACATCATGATGTCTATGCGAGATGACCGCAAGCCGGTTTCTTTCGTGGAAGACTGCGCTGTCGACCTTAAGGACTTGGCCGAATACACCACCAGACTTACAGAAATTTTTCATAAGCATGGTACCCGAGGAACCTGGTACGCGCATGCTTCTGTGGGTTGTCTACATGTTCGTCCTGTTTTGAACTTGCGCGAAGAACGGGATGTCAAGGCTATGCGCGCCATTGCCGAAGAGTGTTTTGACATGGTACTCCAATACAGGGGGTCGCACTCTGGAGAGCATGGAGACGGATTGTGTCGTTCGGAGTTCCACGAGAAGATGTTCGGCAAACGGATGGTCGAAACCTTCGGTGAAATCAAGCAGTTGTGTGACCCGGATGGAATAATGAATCCAGGAAAAATAATCAACCCGCCAAAGATGGATGATGCTCGACTGTTCCGTTTTCCGCCCGAGTACACCGTACCTGAAATCAGTACCGTTTTGGATTGGCGGGGCTGGACCGGTCAGGGAGGCGGTTTTCAAGGCGCAGTTGAAATGTGCAATAAC
Organism: Gammaproteobacteria bacterium; assembly: GCA_022823405.1. Classification (GTDB taxonomy): domain Bacteria; phylum Pseudomonadota; class Gammaproteobacteria; order Arenicellales; family JAJDZL01; genus JAJDZL01. The sequence goes on along the minus strand of JAJDXD010000073.1, from coordinate 18,604 downwards.
AATGGCGCCTGTCGAAAACTCGCTGGGGGTGTGATGTGTCCTTCCTATCGCGCAACTAAGGATGAGCGTCATGTAACCCGGGGCAGAGCGAACGTTTTGCGTCTCGCTATTTCCGGTCAACTGGGTACGGATGCATTAACCTCTGATGCGATGCGTGAAGCGATGAAATACTGTGTCAGTTGCAAAGCCTGCCGACGCGAATGTCCAACTGGAGTTGACATGGCAAGAATGAAGATTGAAACTACGGCGGCTATATCAAGTGCTCATGGTGTTACAACCCACGAGAAACTGATCGGTCATTTGCCACGTTTCGCACCGCATGCCAGTCGTTTGTCCTGGATCAGTAATCTAATTTCCAATTCTTCAACTGTCCGTTCAGTTTTGGAACCGGTTACGAAATTGAGTCGTCATCGTCCGTTGCCAAAATGGCATCGTAATCCATTTTTACAGTCGCAAAGCCTAGGACCATCCAATGGCAAGCCGGTCGTCCTGTTCGCTGACACTTTCAACAGGTGGTTTGAGCCGGCTAATCTGCGAGCCGCGATAAGTGTATTGATCGCGGCAGGCTACCGCATACACTTTCCGATTTCAGATGACGGTCAGCATCCTTTGTGTTGCGGGCGTACCTATCTGACGAATGGTCTGATCGATGAGGCAAAGCGGGAAGTAAACCGCTTGCTGACAGCAGTCGAATCCTATCTAAAACAGGGTATTCCGCTCGTAGGACTGGAGCCGAGTTGTTTGCTTGGTCTGCGAGATGAGATTCCGCTATTGGTCCGTAGCGATGTCTCAGAATTGCTGGCACAAAATTCGTTCCTGTTTGAAGAGTTCCTGGAAAAAGAAAACCCCGACCTCAAATTGAAACCTATTGATCGGGCTGCCTTGATTCACGGTCACTGTCATCAGAAGTCATTTGATCAGATGAGTTTTGTGGAAAGTGTACTGGCACGAATTCCCGAATTGACCTCAAGTGTCATTGATTCCGGTTGCTGCGGTATGGCAGGTGCTTTCGGTTACGATAGGGATACCTGGCGCATTTCAACCAAGATGGCAGAGTTTGATCTTTTACCGGCGATTCGCGATGCGAAAGAGGACACAATCATCGTTGCAGACGGAACGTCCTGCCGCCACCAGATTGAACTGGGTACTGGCAGGCAGTCCATACATGTCGCACAGTTGTTAGAATCCGCATTGCAGAGTAGCGATTGAGTTAGCGCAGTGCAATCAAGTCAGTGCTGCATTAATCACCAACTTCACGTCGCTTAGTTTCCCTCGAATTTTGGTCTGCGTTTTTCATTGAATGCCTGGATACCTTCACGCCGGTCGCGGGTCGGTACTGTTCGGTTGTAGGCTTGGATTTCAAACGCCAGTGCCTCGGACAGGCTCATTTGCATTCCTTTTTGAATGGACTCTTTAGCTTGACGGATCGCGATGGGTGCGTTGGCAGAAATTATTTCTGCTGTTTCAATGGCCGAACTTAACAGTTGATCAATTGGCACGACTTGATTGACCAGACCCCACTCGAGTGCCTCATGTGCGGTAAATGACCTTCCGGTCAGAACAATCTCTTTGGCGCGACGTTCTCCAACAGTACGCGGTAATGTTTGAGTTCCGCCGGCACCTGGAATGATTCCGAGCCCAGTTTCCGGAAGCGCAAATCGTGCAGTTTCTGAAGCATAGAGAAAATCCATTAAACATGCCAGTTCACATCCTCCACCGTAAGCTGCACCATTGACTGCTCCGATAACGGGAATGGGGCAGTCTTTGATCGCTCTCACCATGCGTTCGATTTCCAGGTGTTGTCTCAACCAGACTGAGTCGTCCATTGAGCGCCTTTCCTTTAAATCGGCACCCGCACAAAATGCCCGTTTCCCGGCACCAGTAACGACAATACAGCGGTAATCAGTCTGATCTAGCGCAATTCCTTCAAACAACTGATAAATTTCCCGGACCATCTGGGTGTTGAAGGCGTTCGAAGCCTGTGGTCGGTTTAAAGTTACGATGAAAATGTGGTCACTGATTGATTCAATCAACAACGTATGGTAGTTTTCAGAAGATAAAAGCGCTTGTGGCATGATTTTTAAATTCTCATAGACGAGGCATTGAGTTTCACTCACTATTATCCCCTATCAATCAATAGTATCAGTGGCATGAAAATGTCTTTGTTGGCATCGGCATCACATGAATATTGTTTTGCTGAACGGACTGAAATTCAAACGGGTGATAAAATCGAATCTATTCCGCTAACACAATTTCCGCACGATATTTTTATCGAAACCCTGCAGTCACCTTCGCGCAGCATACTTGTTAGACATGAATTATCAGCTTGACCACCAGGACATACGCGATGGAGTCCGGAAACTCTGTCTCGATTTTGGATCGGACTACTGGCAAATCTGTGACCGGAATCGCTCATATCCCGAAGAGTTTGTCGATGCACTGACGTCTTCTGGGTATCTTGGCGCGCTAATTCCGCAGCAGTATGGTGGCTACGAACTGCCAATTTCAGCCGCTGCCGCCATTCTGGAGGAAGTTCACCGATCTGGAGGCAATGCTGCTGCGTGCCATGCTCAGATGTATATGATGGGAACGGTACTGCGGCACGGGTCAAAAGAACAAAAGGAGAAATATCTGCCCGGCATCGCAAATGGTTCCATTCGGCTTCAGGCGTTCGGTGTGACTGAACCTGGCAGCGGGACCGACACATCATCATTGCACACCACTGCAATTCGCTCCGGTGACCGCTATATCGTGAATGGTCAGAAAATCTGGACCTCCCGAGCCGAACACTCTGATCTGATGCTGTTATTGTGTCGTACAACACCAATTGATCAGGTGAAAAAGCGAAGCGACGGGTTGTCAACCCTCCTGGTTGATACTCGGAAAATACCAGAATCACAGTTAATGATTCGTCCGGTTCGCACCATGATGAATCACTCAACGACGGAAGTGTTTTTTGAGGACATGGAGGTTCCCGCTGATGCCTTGATCGGAGAGGAGGGAAAGGGATTTCAGTACATTCTCTCTGGTATGAATGCCGAGCGGATATTAATTGCTGCGGAGTGTATCGGCGATGCGAAATGGTTTGTCGAAAGGGCAGTGACCTATGCCAACGAACGCGTGGTGTTCAGTCGCCCGATCGGACAGAACCAGGGAATACAGTTTCCAATTGCCAGAGCGTACGCAGAAATGCGGGCTGCTGAGTTGATGCTTAGGGAAGCGGCGAGATTATTCGATGAAGGTGCAAATCCCGGTGAAGAGGCGAATCTGGCGAAGCTGCTGGCTGCTGATGCTTCGTGGGAGGCTGCAGAGGCTTGTCTGCAAACGCATGGAGGATTTGGATTTGCCGAAGAATTTGACGTAGAAAGAAAGTTTCGAGAAACACGGCTGTACCAGGTCGCGCCGATTTCAACCAATCTGATTTTGAGCTATCTCTCAGAACATGTTTTGGAGTTGCCTAGATCGTATTGAAAAAATGGTAGCGGTCTTAAGCTCACAAACTACGAGTTATTAAACAAATATCAACAACTAAATTTTGGCTTTCGATAAATTATTCTCAGAATCGACGATGATTTTGAGAAAATAAAAGGCTTCTATTCGACCAGTTTCAACATTTCTTAATTTTCTTCGTCACCCATGACCCCTGAACTGCGTCCCGGCCTAGAGAGCATAAAGCCGCACATGGTTGCAGCGGACGATAAAGCACTAGCTGGAACTCGTATCAATATTGCTTCCAATGAAAGTGCATTTGGCCCAGCTGACTTGGCGATAGCTGCTGCCACCGAAGCGATTCAGAGTATGGAACGATATGCTGATGGTGCGGAAGCTGCTTTAACCGAACGCGTTGCTCATCATCATGCACTCAGTCCTGACGGTGTTGTTTGTGGGAACGGTTCCGATGACTTGCTGGCAAGACTCGCTCGTGCATTTCTAAGACCGGGCGATGAATTAATCTGCAGTATCAATGGCTATCAGAAAATTCCAAACTACGCGTACGCTAATGATGCTGTTCCTGTTCGTGCAAACGATAGCGACTTTACGACAAATGTCGATGAAGTTTTGAGTTGTGTGTCGTCCAAAACTCGAATCGTCATGATCGCAAATCCCGATAATCCCTCTGGTACTTGGGTAAGTGGGTCTGAAGTCAGGCGACTGCAGCAGAATCTGCCGTCCAGCGTCCTCCTGATACTGGATTCTGCCTATCTCGAATATGTCGATGACGATGAATTTGGAGACCCGGTCTCTCTTGTTGAAGAAAATGAAAATGTGGTAATGACAAGAACATTTTCAAAGATTTACGGCCTTGCTGGATTGCGCTTGGGATGGATGTACGCACCGAAACGGATTACTGATGCGATTCGAAAAATCGGAATGACTTTTCCGATTTCGAATGTCGCATTTGAGTGCGCCAAAGCAGCAATGGCAGACCGTGAATACACGAAGAGTGTCTTTGAACGCAACTTGAAGGGGCGCCAGACGTTCGCTGCCACTCTAGAGCGATTGGGTGCCCGTGTATTTCCTTCCCAGACCAATTTTTTACTGGCAAAATTTCCACCAGAGCTGGTAGTGGCATCCGACCTGCACCGTGAGTTATTGGCACAGGGAATCTTCACCCGTCGCCTGGCATCTGACGCGTTTTCCGATTGCATTCGATTTACGATTGGAACACCTTCTCAGATGAAAGAGGTTTCACACGTCCTTCAGGACTTGATCAACGGGCCCGCTACGGCTCAAGAAGCGAGGACATCATGACGCTACCGATCAAAGGGGCTTCAATTATCAAGGCTTTCGAGGATGCCGGAATTCAGTCTATTGTTGCGCTGCCGGATATTGTTACCTGCGATACAGTGCTCTGGCCACTGTCATCGAACCCCAATTTCATGTTTATTCCAGTCTGCAAGGAAGATGAGGGAGTTTCGATTTGTGCAAGCCTTTCTTTCTGTGGGCAGCGTGCACTGCTTTTGATTCAGCATACCGGCTTTCTGGATTCAATTAATGCAATACGCGCGATTGCAGTGGAATACCAGCTACCGGTTGTCATGGTAGTAGGACTGCAAGGTTCTGATCCCGATACGCATCCGAATCAGTCAAAAAGTATTGGCATTCGTGCACTAGCACCAATTTGTGATGCCTTGGAACTTTGTTATGCATTTATCACGGACGAGGAGAGCGCCATCTCGATTGTTGAGATGATTGAGACCGCATACGAGAACTCTTCACCTTGCGCAATATTTGTACCTAATCCGCCAGTCTGATTCAGCATGATGAAACGAGATCAGGCGCTACAGGCGCTGGCCCGGCACTATCCGGACGGTATTGTAGTTGCTGTCTATCAGACGGCGTTTGACTGGATGCACATCAGGCCTCATGACCTGAACTATCTGTGCACTGGTGCGATGGGTCAGGCATCTTCGCACGGATTGGGGTTGGCGTTGGGCGTCCCGGATGAAAAAGTAGTCGTATTGGACGGTGACGGCAGTCTGCTAATGAATCTCGGCTCGCTGGTGACAGTTGCCAATATGGCACCGAGGAACTTTTTTCATTTTGTAAGCCAGAATAACATGTATGAAGTGAACGGAAAATATCCGATTCCTGCAGCGACAACCATCAAATTCGATCAAATGGCGATTGCGGCAGGGTACAGATACGCATTTTCCTTCGATGACATCGGTCAGTTCAATTCAGAGATCGAAGGAATTTTGGATTTAGAAGGCCCGGTGCTTGTTTGCATGCATATCGAACCTGGAGAGTTCTATCCACTGGATTACGCTACACTTCACAGTGAACAAACCCGAGTAATATTTCGAAACGCACTGAAATCTCGGTTACAATCACATCTTCAGGAATGAGCTGAGTCTTTTGTAACTAAAACAAATTAAAAATTCGATTCAAGCCGCGAAAACAATCGATATAACAGCGGCGACTACCAACACATTCGAAATGGCGGATAAATCTGCACAATCGGCGACAGGGCATAGAATCCGGCCGCCCACACCGAGTATTCTGTTTACTCGAAAGTCTCCCCTTATTGACCTCGGGCAACTGCTGTTGCTTGGAGGACTGACTACATGGGTCATCTATAAGGGGGCGGACGCCATGCAATACAACTGGCAGTGGTATCGAGTCGAGCAATTCATTTATCGGGTTGTTGATGGTGAATTGATTTGGGGGGCGTTAATGAAGGGACTGATGGTCACCTTCGAGATTACTGCAGTCAGCATGGTGCTGTCAGTGGTAATCGGGTTGGTTACTGCACTGCTGAGGATGTCGAATTCATTTTCAGGCAAACTGATTGCGAATCTCTATCTTGAATCAATTCGCAATACACCGCTGCTTGTTCAACTTTTCCTGTTCTATTTCATTTTTGCACCAATTTTTGGAATCGACCGGTTCTGGACCGGGGTGCTGTGTCTGAGCTTTTTTGAGGGCTCGTTTGCAGCAGAAATCATTCGCGCAGGTATTCAATCAGTATCTCGCGGACAGTCTGAAGCGGCCAAGGCACTCGGCTTTAGTCGCGTCAACATGTATCGGGATGTGATACTTCCACAAGCGATCCCGATCATCCTTCCGCCAATGACTGGTTTGATCATCAATCTGATCAAGCACTCAGCAATCGTTAGCGTGATTGCAGTTGCAGATTTGACGACAGAAGGATTGAACATTATTTCGGAGACCTTTATGGCATTCGAAATCTGGTTTACAGTTGCTGGGATTTATCTTGTCGTGACTGTATCACTCTCGTTATTCGTTTCATGGATGGAGACAAGAGCCATGCGTGGACGGTAACGTCATTTATTTTTTAGGAGAAAGTTAAATATGAAACTAAGAAACCTTTTCGTTACGATGTTTACAGCTTTCGCGCTTGCGTTTTCAGCGATGGCCGGTGCGGCGTCGCAGGAGTTGGCTGCTGAAAGTGTCTTGGAAGAAATCAAAAAGCGCGGTACGCTTCGAGTTGGCATGTCCACCTTTGTACCTTGGGCGATGCGAGACAAGAAGGGTGACCTGATTGGCTTTGAGATCGATGTTGCAACAAAGGTTGCTGAAGACATGGGTGTGCAAGTCGAATTTGTTCCCACTGCTTGGTCCGGAATCATTCCCGCTTTGATTGCTCGAAAGTTTGATGTGATCATTGGGGGTATGTCTATCACCGCGCAACGCAATCTGACTGTAAATTTCACTGCACCATATGCGCATTCTGGGCAACAGATGGTCGCTAATATCGAGTTGGCAGAAGGGTTTGCAGTCGAAGACTTCAATGCGTCAGACGTAACAATTGCATGTCGTCGCGGCGCGACACCCTGTAATGCGGCGCAAGAGCTTTTTCCGAAGGCAAGCCTTGCCCGGTTCGATGATGATGCTCAAGCCTTTCAGGAAGTTGTCAACGGGAATGCACATGCAATGATTTCATCGGCACCAAAGCCACGCTTTTGGATGGGCAACTACCCAGGCAAGCTTTTCATGCCAACTGATGAGAACCTGACGACTGGAGATGAAGCCTTTGCACTCCGTAAGGGAGACCCGGATGCGCTCAATTTCTTCAGCAACTGGATTGTCGTAAACACGAGCAACGGTTGGTTGAAAGAGCGCCATGATTTCTGGTTTAAGGCACAGACGTGGAAAGACCAGGTAGAAGAACAGTAAGGTTGTTTGATTTATGTGTTTCCCCGGCAACTCACTGGGGAAACACATAACTTCTGATAGTTTGACATGAATGAAGCTCGACTGCCGCCCCCGGCTGAAAAAACCAGGCGAGTTACGCTACTCGACATCGCAATAATCAGCGTTGTCATTGTAGTGTTGATATACACATATCACCGGGTGGAGCATGTCCTGGTATATACCTGGGATTGGGCGCTGGTTTTCGAGTACGTCATTCGAGTTGACGAAATCACAGGTGAAATATTCCCCAATTTATTTCTGAAGGGTGTCGCGATGACGCTGCGTCTCGCATTTTGGGGCACCATCATTGCCGCCGTAATCGGAATCGTCATGGGCCTGTGTCGGGTCAGTAACAGCCTTTTCCTGAAACTTGGCAGCCGGCTGTACGTGGAACTGATCCGGAACATTCCGCCGGTGGTTTTCATTTTCGTTTTTTACTTCTTTATCAGCAGTCAGATTATTCCTTTGTTGGGACTGGATAGAATTGAGCAAACCTTTTCGCCGGGAACTCTCGCGGTAATGGAGGTGTTGTTCGGCCCCACCGATTTATTCACCAACTTTCTTGCCGGGCTCATCTGTCTGGCGGTTTTTGAAGGTGCATACATAACTGAAATTGTGCGGGCAGGAATTCAATCCATCGACAAGGGTCAATGGGAAGCCGCTCGTGCAATCGGACTCTCTCGCTTTCGTGTGCTGAGCGATGTCATCATGCCACAGGCGCTGCGCACGATCCTGCCGCCATTGGCTGGACAATTTATTACGTTGGTGAAAGATTCGAGTATCGTGTCGTTGATCTCAGTTCAGGAATTAACTTTTCTTACTCAGGATGTTTCCAATACCACGACCCACTTTTTCGAAGCCTGGATGATTACAGCTGCCTTGTATTTCATGATGTGTTTTCCGCTCGCGGTTTTGTTCCAGAGATTTGAGCGATTCGGCTTGGGAATTCAAAGAACCTAGGAGTGTTGTAATGACAGACCATGCAGATATGAAGAATTCCGATCCGTCGCGCAGGGAACTTTTGAAATTTGTTAACGTAGGCAAATGGTACGGTGATTTTTGTGCGCTATGGGACATCAACCTGACAATCCATGCAGGTGAGCGAGTGGTCGTTTGTGGCCCGTCCGGTTCTGGTAAATCAACGATGATACGGTGCGTCAACCAGCTTGAGACCTTCGAAGCCGGTGAAATTCTGATCGACGGAGTTGTCGTCCAAAATGACCCAAAGTCATTGCAGGACATTCGCCGTAAAGTCGGTATGGTGTTTCAGAACTTTAATCTGTTTCCTCACATCACAGTGATTCAGAACCTGATGTTAGGACCGATCCGTAATTTAAAAGTATCAAAAAAAGAAGCGGAAGAAAGAGCGATGCACCACTTGGAAAAGGTTCGCATTGCTGAGCAGGCCAAAAAGTACCCGAGTCAGCTGTCTGGCGGTCAACAGCAACGAGTTGCGATTGCTCGATCGTTGTGTATGCACCCGGATGTGATGCTGTTCGATGAACCGACATCTGCCCTCGACCCTGAAATGATATCCGGCGTATTGGATATTATGGTGGAGTTGGCGGAAGGCGGAATGACCATGATGGTGGTCACGCACGAGATGGGATTTGCCAAACAAGTTGCAGATACGATGGTCTTCATGGATCATGGCGAAATCGTCGAAGTAGCTCCTCCTACTGAATTTTTCACCAACCCCAAGAGTGAGCGAACAGAGCTTTTCCTCAGCCAGATATTGCAGCACTAACTGCTGTGCGCTCAGATCAACGATATTCAATTTTCACTCTGATTGGTGGCGCAGTTCGCGCTCACAGAAATTGGAAACCAGCCTGGCGAAATCCGCAGCCTAAGAAGCAATACGATGTAGTCATCGTCGGTGGAGGTGGGCATGGTCTCGCTACTGCCTATTATTTGGCGAAAAACCACGGTATCCATAATGTCGCTGTGGTTGAAAGAAACTGGATTGGTGGTGGTAATTCTGGTCGTAATACTGCAGTTGTTCGATCCAATTACCTGCGTGACATCAGCATTCAATTTTTTGACAAGTCGTTGCAGCTCTATGAAGGACTGAGTCGGGAACTCAACTACAACATCATGCTCAGCCAGCGTAGCGAAGTCGATGTGCTACTGACTACCGTGAGTATGCGCAACATGAGAAGACGCGCGCTCAACATGAATCGACTGGGTATCGAATTTCAGATGTTGACGCCTGACCAGGTGAGGCAGCGAATTCCGATTCTGGCTCCTATGGAAAACTGCCGTTTGCCCATTTTAGGTGGTTCGGTTCAGGAACGTGCCGGTATCGCCAGGCATGATGCGATCGTATGGGGGTATGCAAGAGGCGCCGACTCTTACGGTGTCGACATTATTCAAAATGCCGAAGTCACGGCTATCCGTCGTGGCGAAGATGGTGCGGTTACTGCAATTGAGACAAGTCGAGGGCGAATAAAGACCAACAAATTAGCGATTGCAACCGGTAACGAAAACGCTGCAGTGGCGAGTCTGGTTGACTTGAGACTCCCGCTTCGGTGCTACAACCTACAGGCATTTGTTTCTGAACCGATCAAACCGGTTCTTGATGTTGTCGTCAATTGCCCTGATTTAGGGGTATATCTCAGCCATTCTGATAAGGGAGAGTTAGTGATTGGTGGAGCAACTGATGCGCAGCAGATTTCATTTAGAAAAGGTGGCAAATTCCCAATGCTGGAAGACACTGTTTCGGGGCTACTTGAGCTTTTTCCTTCTTTCCGACGGCTGAAGTTGATGCGGCAGTGGGGCGGTGCCCTGGAATTCGCTCAGGATGGCAGTCCGATCGTTTCCGCAACTGAAGTTAAAGGATTCTACGTCAGTGCCGGTTGGTGGGGTGGATTCAAGGCCATTCCTGCCGGTGGCATGACATTTGCGCACTTAATCGCACGCGATGAGCCGCACCCGCTGGCAGCGGGGTACGGGATGGAGAGATTTTCCACATTGAATTATCTGCTTGAAGGTGGAACGACAGTTCCGACCGATTGAGTGATCTGCGCAGTAGTAACCGAATATTGTTCACAATTTTGTATTCTGTCCGATCAAACTTATCCAAAAATTATTCAATTCGCTGGTTAGGATAACCACTCAATGTTATTGATTCATTGTCCATGGTGTGGATTACGCGCTGAAACGGAGTTCCGGTGTGCCGGTCCAGTGAAGCCTCCGCGTAGTGAGTTTATCGACAAAAGTGACGAAGCCTGGCTTGAATACCTTTATCAGGCGGACAATCGCCGCGGAATTTTAGAAGAATACTGGTGCCATGAAAAAGGTTGTGGCGAGTGGTTCAAGTTGCGGCGCGATACCGCAACACACGAGATCATGGATGGGGATACTGACTCATGAGTCGGGCAAATTCAAAAAGGCTCGAATTCGGCGGTTACATTGATCGAACGCAAAGTCTGCAATTTAAATTCAATGGCAGGGATTATGTCGGATTTCAGGGCGACACGCTCGCTTCGGCACTCATGGCAAACGGAGTTAACGTCCTTTCCAGAAGCTTCAAGTATCACCGCCCACGAGGGATCCAAAATCGCGGGTACGCTGACGTAACATCACTTATACAGATTGCAGGTATAAACGAATCTCCCAATATTCTTGCTAGCGTTCAGCCACTTTACGAAGGCCTCGAAGCTTCTAGTGTGAACTGCTGGCCCAGCGTCAGTTTCGACATTGGTTCAATATTCGGTGCGTTTTCCCCGATTCTTCCAGTCGGTTTTTACTACAAGACATTCATGTGGCCCAACTGGCATGCGTTTGAACCGCTGATTCGGCGTGCAGCTGGCTTTGGGAAAGCACCCAGGCGGGCGCCTGCTGGTCAATTCCTGAGCCGGTTTGATCATTGTGATATTTTAGTGATTGGTGCCGGTCCTGCCGGATTGATGGCGGCGTTGACCGCAGCGAAGTCAGGGGCACGGACCATGATTGTCGATGAAATGACTCAACCTGGTGGCAGTTTGCTGTACAGCAAGTCAGAACTGGAGGGGCGGTTTGCAATCGATTGGATAGCCCGTACAGTTGATGAACTGAAAAGCATGGATCACGTAACCTGCCTTTGGAATTCAACGGCCTGGGGCTACCAGGAAGGAAACATGGTGTGCGTCTCGGAACGTGCCCCGATACCCGAAGAACTGATCAGTCGAAACTGGAAAATTTGGGCAAAACAGGTCATATTGGCAACGGGAGCAATCGAACGACCTATCGTCTTTGAAAACAATGATGTGCCTGGTGTGATGCTCTGCTCCGCAGTGATGGAAGCGGTTCAGACTTACGGAGTGGCGCCCGGAACACGAGCGGTGCTGTTCACCAACAACAGCAGTGCCTACGAAATTCTGCCGTATCTGCGTGCAGCAGATATTGAACTGGCCGCCATTGTGGATACGCGTAGTGATGTTGAATTGGATACCGTTATTGGGAAGGATAATTCAAGTGTCGAGGTGCTGCTCGGAGCTTCTATCCAATTGGTGATACGCGCTGGTAAACGAGTCAAGGGTGTTGTGGTCCACGCCCAGGATAGTTCCGGCAAAGAGAAAAAGGGCAAGATCGAATGTGATTTGGTTTGCGTTTCGGGTGGCTGGAATCCCAGCGTTCATCTTTTCTCTCAATCGCGCGGGACTCTTCGCTATGATGACAATATCGCATCATTCGTACCAGACCAAGCCGTTCAGGCGACACACTGCGCGGGTGCCATAACTGGCGAAATGTCTGTAGCAGGTTGTCTGAAGTCTGCTGTGAATACAGGGTCAAAGGCTTTGTCAAGAATCGGAATTCAGGCGGCACCGATTTCGATCCCAGAGGTGTCAAACGGCGATCACACTGACTATCAAGTCGATCCGTTCTGGAGTTCAACGGCCGGTTATAAACGCGTCAAGGCGTTTGTCGACTTTGCGGGAGATGTTACCGTTTTCGACCTGAAACTCGCCATTCAGGAGGGGTTCGATGAGATTGAGCACTTGAAACGCTACACAACCACAGGCATGGGACTCGATCAGGGAAAGACAGCTAATGTCAATGCAATCGGGATTATTGCCTTTCATCTGGATTGCCATCCATCAGAAGTTGGCACGACAACTTTTCGACCGCCCTACACGCCGGTTGAATTTGGCTCGATTGCTGGCAGTCAGACAGGTGATGTGGTATTGCCCTACCGCCATACTCCGATGACGGATTGGCACAGAGCGCACGGCGCGGTGATGTACGAGGCAGGAGCTAGGTGGCGGCGTCCTGGTTACTACCAAATGGAAGGCGAGTCCATGAATGAGGCGATCAATCGCGAGTGTTACGCGGTGAGAAATCATGTTGGAATTTACGATGGTTCACCACTCGGTAAATTCATTATTCGGGGCGAGGATACGGAGAAACTACTCAATCTTATCTATACCAACAGCTTTAGCGGATTAAAACCGGGTCAGGGTAAATACGGATTGATGCTCAATGAAGAGGGGCTGGTTTTTGATGATGGCGTAACCTTTCGAATTGATGATGATCAATACCTTTTGTCGTGTTCTACTGGCGGTGCACCAGCAGTAGAGCGTAAGCTCGACAAATTCATTAATGTCGAGTGCCCTGAATTGAATGTGATTATCACACCGGTCACTTCTCAGTGGGCGAACGCGACGGTCTGCGGGCCTTTGGCAAGACAAATGCTTCAATCCACAGAATCAGACATCGATTGGTCACGAGAAGTTCTGCCATTCATGCATGTCGTGGAAGGCATCATTGCCGGGATGCCAGTCAGGGTATTTCGGGTCAGTTTCACTGGGGAGTTGAGTTATGAGATCAATACCCCTTCCAGGTACGGGCTTAAGCTCTGGAGGTATCTGATCGAAGTTGGGCAGAATTGGGACATCTGCCCGGTTGGATCAGAAGCCAATCACGTCCTTCGAGTCGAAAAAGGATTTTTGTCTCTGGCTCATGAGGTTGACGGGATAGTCGATCCAATTGACTTGGGACACGGATGGATGGTGAGCAGGAACAAGAACGATTTCATTGGCAAACGCTCAATGGAGATTCGTCGACAGAGCCAGCCAATTCGTCAGGAACTCATTGGATTACTGCCCAAAGACTCGAATCAACTGATTTCGGAAGGAGCACCCATAGCACCGGAGGACAAACAAGCCCTGTCAGAAGGATTTGTTTCTGCTTGTGTATGGAGTGGGGTTTTGGAACGCACGATTGCACTTGGATTACTAACTGACGGGCGTTCAAGAATTGGTGAAACAGTACTTGCCTGGGATCAAGGTGAACCGCTATCTCTAGAGGTCACACGCCCGATTTTTTATGATGCTGAAGGGATCAGGCTACGGATGTAACCATGGGATATTCGGTCGAAATCACACCCATGGATCAAGAAGCCATACTTGATGTTCGTTGCATCACGCCGCTTCTGGATGACTTTGTTGCTCGTTTCACGATGGAGGATTCCCCGGACACCGATGAATTCTTCTCATTTGTAGAGTTAAAAATTCTTAGGCTCGGACCAAGACGAATTCTGATCCGGTCTTCACTTAATGAGGAGTATCAGATTGAATATAGGGCGGTCAGCTGCAATAGCGACCCACAAAATCTGAGTGTTGTCAATGTTTCGGATCTATATCTTGGAATTCAACTTACCGGCACTGACGCGCTGGAAGTTCTGGCCCATGCAGTCCCACTCAATCTTCACGAGTTTGCAATCGGCGATGCAACTTCAACCGCAATATTTTCAATTGCAGGTATCGTTACGCGGTTTGATGAAGAATCGTTCTCACTTTATATTGATCGAAGTTACTTTGACTATGTGTGGTACCGTCTCCATATTTGTGGACTCAAGGATCTAAACGACCACGGCTAATTTCATTCCACAACCGTATACGACTAACAGCAGTCCTTCAATTGAGATTTGAAAATGTATTCGACGATACTGTTTGATTTTGATGGGGTACTGGTGGACTCCATCGAAATTTTTTCAGAAGCTGTGAACGTTGCCGGTCGAAAATTAAAACAGCCTGTTGCGTTTGTACCGGACGATCTGCGCAATATCAAACGCATGTCTATTGCAGAGATTGTTGAAGCCGCAAATGTTGATCCAAGCCTTTCACAAGAGTTCATAGTTGAAATCGACCGGGCACTTTTTGATCGATACAAGCAGATTCAACTCTTCCCAGAAATTGCCAGAGTTGTTCAACAACTGAGAGAAGTTGCTAAACTTGGTATAGTCTCAGCAAGTTCTGTAGCAGTACTTCAAAGAGTATTGGAGAATCAAGGAATCAAGCAGCACTTCGATGAAATCGTCGGTGGAGATGTTCCGGGTACCAAAGCAGAAAAAATTCAACGCATCATACTAGAGAACGGATCGGATCAATCGCAGTCCTGCATGATTGGTGATACCGTCAGTGACATGGAGCAGGGCAAGGCAGCAGGAGTCGTTACGATTGCGGTCAGTTGGGGCTGGCATGCGATCGAGTGGATACGAACTGTTCAGCCAGATTACGAAGCCTATCAACCGCAGGATTTAATTGACATTACCAGGCAGCATTTGCTACTGAATCATTTGACGCCAAACTCATTGAAACATATGGTGAATTGAAAATCAATGAAAGACAACAAAACTATACTCGCTCAGGCCAATCACTACATCAATCCGTCAAGCGGTGGCATCGTTCCGCCAATTGACCCTTCGGTGACATTCGCTCGCGATGATGATCTGGAGTTAATTGGAAACTATGTTTATGGCCGCTACGCCAATCCCACCTATGAGCAGCTTGAAGGGATCATCTGTGAATTGGAGGGTGGGGAGGCAGCGTTGTTTTTTGCATCAGGTCTCGCAGCCATCGCTGCAGTGTTTGAGTCCGTCAACATGGGTGAACACATCGTAGCGCCGAAAGTGATGTATCACGGCACGGTCGACTGGTTAAAGCGGATATCCGAAAAACGCAATATTGAGCTAACTTTGTTTGATCCCTCGAACCCCGCCAATTTAGCTCGTTCACTGATTCCTGGTAAGACAGCGATCGTCTGGATTGAATCGCCCATAAACCCGTCTTGGGATGTGATTGATATTGAACAAGCAGCCAATGATGCTCATGCAGCAGGTGCAATTTTGGGTGTCGATGGTACTGCAGCGTCTCCCATCTCAACACAGGCATTGAATTTAGGTGCTGACATCGTATTTCACTCTGCGACAAAATATCTGAATGGGCACAGCGACCTTAATGCCGGTGTACTTGTAACTGGAGAGGTTAACGAGTGCTGGGAGGAAATCGTCGACGTTCGTCGATTGACAGGCGGCATATTGGGTTCATTTGAGGCCTGGCTTCTGTTGCGCGGCATGCGGACTCTATCGATCCGCTGGCAACGCAGTTGTGAAAGCGCTATGCAGATTGCTGAGTTTCTGGAGGAACATCCCGCAGTTGAAAGGGTGTTGTATCCAGGGTTGACAAGTCATCCCTCACACGAAGTAGCCAAACGTCAGATGACCAACGGATTCGGCGGGATGATGTCGCTGCAGATGAAAGGGGGTCAGGATGCAGCGCGTGAATTCGTATCTCGGGCCAAGGTGTTTGTCAGAGCGACATCACTGGGCGGAGTGGAAAGCCTGATTGAGCATCGAAGAACTGTTGAGGGACCACACAGTGAAGTGCCGGTTAACCTGATTCGACTGTCAGTTGGAATCGAAAGTGTAGAAGATCTTATCGAAGATTTGCGTCAGGCACTGGAAGGGCTGTGATCAGTTTCGTAGATTACACATGTTTTTGTCCCCTCTGTTCTTAACAACCAGGGTGACATTTCTGAGTCGAGCCGAGTTGTGATTGATCGACCTTAACGTTACAGATAGAACGATATAAAGTGCCTCATCACAGATCTGTCAACAAAGATCATCCTGACGGTTTCAGTGTAAGGGATGTCATTGCTGCATACGATGCCGAAGCATCCAGATTGACATCAGAATACGAGCGCCTTTCTTTTGAAGAAATTCACTCTGCTGTATCGGACCTGTTGCCGGACACACCTGGTTTTATTCTCGATGTAGGTGCTGGGACTGGACGGGACGCAGCTTGGTTCGCGGCGAAAGGGCACACGGTCGTCGCGGTTGAACCATCAACAGAGATGAGAAAAGCCGGGCAGGAACGACATCATTCTTCAAACATCCAGTGGATGAATGACACGTTGCCAAAGCTAGATCAGGTTTTTAGTTCTAAACTCACTTTTGACCTGGTGTGGTTGAGTGCAGTCTGGATGCATGTTCCGAAAACTCAGCGCGATCGGGCATTTCGCAAAATCGTTTCGGTATTGAGACCGGGCGGAAGTGTGATGGTGAGTATCCGTGTCGGTCCCCAGCCGGAAGGGCGTCCGATGGACCCGGTGACGGTGGCAGACGTCGAAACCCTGGCGCAGCGGCGCGGTCTGCAGATCGTGCGCGTAGACCACATCAAGGACGCACTTCAAAGACCTGAAATAAGCTGGGATGTCGTCTGGTTGCGATTACCAGACGACGGCACAGGTGCTCTTCCCTTACTTCGACATATCGTTTTCAACGACAGTAAGTCCTCAACGTACAAGCTTGCGCTTCTTCGTACATTGATTCGTGCTGCAGACAGTGCCGGTGGATTTGCGCGGTTAAGTCAAGATGAGCAGCACGTGGAATTGCCGCTTGGTTTGGTATCCCTATTCTGGGTACGGGGATTCCAATCACTGTTAGCGAATAATCTCTCTCAACACCCTTCCGGCAACAGTAGGTTGTCATTTGTGAAGGAGGGTTTTCAAGGACTTGCTTCTCGTTCACCCTATGATCTGCGTGTTGGCCAGAAATTTTCCGGGCAAGATGCAGTAAACCTAATTTGTGCTTTACGTGATGCCGCAAACTGTATTCGTAGAATGCCTGCCCATTTCATCACTTATCCTGGAAGTTCCAATTCAGTGAAAAATCAAGTTTTTCCCTGCGAGTACAGATCGGTTCGAGTTAGAGACTCTGTGCGTATTGACGAAAATTTTCTGCGGGCTTTTGGTACATTCAGCGTACCCGTGCATGTGTGGCAAGCCATGAGTCGCTACGCTCCATGGATTGAACCTGCCGTAGTCAACGAATGGATCGAAGTCATGCGGGGATACAAACAGTCAAACACGGCAGTTACCCAAGATCAATATCTCGCATCTCTGAAGTGGCTTGATCCAGACTATGACACCACATTAGTTCGTAAGATTGGAGAAAGTCTTCGCGCAGATGGGCGTCAACTCTACTGTGTTTGGAGCGGGGATAACATTTCAAGAAACTTTGATATAGATCACTGCATGCCTTATGCGGCATGGCCCTGTAATGATCTGTGGAATCTGCTGCCAAGCCTGCCCCAGGTTAATCAAAGTAAAGGCGATCGTCTTCCGGCGCCTGAAGCTCTTGAGCAAGCCAAATGCAAAATACTGGATTGGTGGTCAATGGCCTATATGCGCGGCGAACCTGACCTTGCACTACGCTTCGAAGATGAGGCTAGAAGTGCGTTGCCTGCAGTCAAACCTGTTAAGGGGACGGTATCTGAAGAGATTTTAGAGAATTTCTTCCAAGGTGTGATGTTTCAGCAGATGGTGTTGAAACGAGATCAGCAGCTGACTGAGTGGCATACCGCGAATTTATTCTCTGATTAGCTGAATAGACCCAACGGCATAGCAGTCGGGTAACGTTTTGCCGACTTGCGTCAACGGACAGGATTGGTCTCGCCGGTCAAATTGGTGTGTTACCACTAAGGTACGTGATTAATCAAAGCTCCATACAATAAAATCTGTGAATCTGTTTTATCGTGTTTAGTCACTGCTGTCCCGTTGTTCAGAGAAGAATGTCTTGTATCTAATTGATAGTATTAAAATAAAACCCTGTTGGAGGGTGTCCGAGACTTCAGCGGATGCTGACACATTCCGCCGCCCTCCAAACAGAGCAGCTATCAGTCAG
>JAJDXD010000034.1 GCA_022823405.1 Gammaproteobacteria bacterium | reverse complement strand
TCGTCCGAAGCCCTTGACTTCCGATACAGTCATTCCTTGAATTCCAATATCCGAAAGTGCTTCCCTGATATCGTCCAATTTGAACGGTTTAATAATGGCAGTGACGAGTTTCATGTGGTACCTCCACAATTTGTATTTACTTTTAATACAGCAATTTTCATGCCAGTTAAATTAATTGAATTCTAGGTAATTTTCGCTGAATATGCACCGAATTGGCGCGAATTCACATAAATGGTGCAAAATTAGTGCGACAAAATTCCGGACTTAGAACGTCACCGCCATAGACGGTTTGGCGTGACGTGGGACTTCAATTGCAAATCGAAGAGTTGCTTCGACGAGTGGATTATTGATGAACGGGAGTGTCCCGACCGGACAGACTACCGCTTTGAGAATGTTGAATTTAGTAGAGTCAGAAAGTGAGGGAGTCGATGCACAATCTCTAATTACTGCGATTGAAGAAATGTTGCCAACGATGCGTTGAAGGCTTCAGTTTTTTCAACATTGGAAAGATGGGCAGCACCTTCTATGACAGTCAGGCTTGATCCGGCAATCTGATCATGCATGACGCGCGACTCCGCGACAGGTGTAGCCAGGTCCTGATCACCGGCAATAATGTGCGTCGGAACTGAAATTTGCTTTAGTTGTTCAACGTAGTTCAGGTTATAGATTGCATGACAGCAACCCACATAACCGTAGACGGTTGTTTCCAAAAACTGAGTGCGAATCCTTTGGTAATCCTCCGTTCCCATTTCTCGGTAGCTTTCTGTAAACCACCTTTCCATTGTAAAATCAATAAGATGATGCATGCCAAAACGCTCGCCGGTCTGGATTCGGTTCTTCCATATCTCCTTCATTTCTTCCCGAATGACAGACATTGTGTTGCAAAGCGTCAGACTCTTGAGTCTCTCTGGAAATTTCAGAGCCAATCCCTGGCCAATCATGCCACCCATCGACAGACCAACCCAATGCACATTTTCGATATCTAGTGCATCAAGGAGTGCGACTGCATCATCAACCAACAATTCCATCGTATATGAGCCAGGTGGTGCTGAAGAATTTCCATGCCCGCGGGTGTCATAACGCAGAATTTGAAAATTCTGTGAAAATTCATCGATTTGCGGCTCCCACATGATCAGGCTCGACCCGAGTGAGTGGCTGAATACCACAGTATCACCCTCTGATTGACCAGTAGTTTCGTAGTTTGTTGTGATATCGTTGGTTTCTATTTTCATGTCTGAATTTATGTCTATCGAAGTGTAAACTGTTGACGAAACAGGTGTTCATTCTCTTGAAATTGAATCTTTGGGCCAGCGGTCCAGCGAGACCAATCGATTTTTGGAAATCGAATCGCTGACTCATCTTCTATTCTGTCCGGGACATATGTGATATCGAGGACGGCGCAGTAATTGATCGCCTCACGATAAAGTGCAGCCCCACCAATAATCCAGACATCTTCGAATCTCGCATTTATCAGTGCCTGTACCAAATCTGAATAGTGCTCAGTATTGGGATGACTGGTGCTCGTAACGACGATGTTCTGTCGCTCTGGCAGAGGTTTTATTGGTAGTGACTCCCAAGTCTTCCGCCCCATGATTACAGTGGAATTGAGTGTCAACTGCTTAAAGCGGCGCAAATCAGCGGAGTAATGCCAGGGAATTTTGCCGTTCAACCCAATCACCCCATCGGCAGTCATGGCTACGATAATCCTGGCTTTCTGATTCACCGGGATTTATCGGTCAAACCGCCACGCGAAATTTGATCGCCTCGTAGGGACTGTAGTTGGAAATCTGAAAAACGTTCAGAATCTGCTCGGTGGATGCATCCAAAATATCCTCAATATCATCCAGCGACTTAATCGAATCGGAAATCTTGATTTGCGGCAGTTTGCGAGGTACTCGCTTTAGCTGTTCAAGCAACCCTGGCACATGATCATATTCGCTATTTGAACCGTCAGGTTTGCAGGTGTAAACATGTGCGTCTACAAGAGTATGTCCAAAAACTCCAGCACGGATACCGGTTAAGTGAGAAAAAAGTTCAAGAATTAGTGCGTAGCCGGCAATGTTGTATGGAACACCAAGGGCGATATCTGCACTGCGTTGTGTCAGATGCAGGCACAATATAGGTTCATCATTTTTATCGAACTGAACATTCATCACCCAAAACGCGTGGCATGGTGGCAGATAGCTGCTCTGAGCGTTGGAAGGTGCCCATGCTGAAACAACATGTCGACGACTCATCGGATTTTTCTTGATCTGATCGAGAATCCAGATGATCTGGTCATTGGATTTGCCATTTACACCTTCAGGCATTGGAAATGATCGCCAGAAGTTTCCATAGGCGCTTGGCACATTGCCATCCTCGTCTGCCCAAGGATCCCAAAACTTACAGCCATGTTTGCGTAGCAGCCCGATATTGGTGTTTCCGGACAAAAACCACAAATTTTCAACAACGATGTTCTTCCAGGAAATTTCCTTGGTGGTCAGCAGAGGAAATCCGTTACGAAGGTCAATTTGGTAGTTGTAGTTAAACGTTGACAGGGTATCAACGCCAGTGCGATTTTCCTTGCGTCGGCCGTGTTCAAGCACGTGGCGCACAGCATCCAGATATTGCTTCATTTTCGTTTCAAAAGTAGGCGCACTGAAATCTCTCTGTTATTTGACTCAAATCGGTAAACAATTCAGAAATATGGAACATCCTGACATGTTGTTGTTGATACGGGAGTTGGATTGAAACTTTGTCGCATCGGTTAGATTGCTAGCCCTGTGTAACTTCATGTTTGAAGTATTCTTCGAGAACGAAGCGGGCGAGCCTCGCAGGCTTGATGTACCACTTTTCTTTGTTCACCACTACTGCTGCGATGGCAACTTTGTCTTTACCTGAGTCCCCGTAACCAACGAACCATTCTGTTTTACCCTTTGGGTTTCGACCCGTCAGTGATCCGGTTTTTCCACCGACATCCAGGTTGACATAGGGCCCTCTAAAGAATGTTCTGAAGTGCTTCTTTGCTGAACCTTTCTTTACAGTCGCCCTCATCAGAACCCGCAATTCATCTGAAGTCTTCTTATCGAACACCCGAGCAGAGTCTGGTTCAGACCTGTAGAGCAAAGGACCGGAAGTATCTACTGCAAAGTCAATCAGACTGGGTTCAACCAGCACCCCGTCGTTCGCAACCACAGATGCCAGCATCGCTGCATGGACGGGAGAGATGGTTGTATCCAATGTATAGCCCGAAGCCGCTTCCGCTATCGACCATTCGTCACCAGAATGAAACCCGGTTTTACTCGATTCAATGGAGAAGTCAACTGGCACAGGACGGTTGAAACCGAAAACATCTGCATAGGTCTTTAGAGTTTCCGCTCCAACATCATAAACACCGATTCTACCAAAAACAGTGTTGATCGATAATGCAAATGCTTGACTGAGGGAGGTGTTTCTGGTCCATTTGTTGGTCTTGTGCCGTAGTACATTGGATTTGTACAGCGATGAATTCTTTCCGTTGTATTGATAAATTGATCCCGGTCGGGCAACCCCGGTATCAATAGCTGCAGCAGCGGTGACGATTTTGAACAGTGAGGCTGCCGGAAAACCAGAATGCACCGCCAGGTTATGATCCAAGCTGTTGTCTTTGACAAAACTCGACATTGCCAGAATTCGGCCTGTGTGCGGTTGCAAGACGACAACCGCTGCGTAATCCGGACCATAGCGAGCAATGGTATCGTCAATAAACGAGTTCAGGTCCGGATTGATGTTGTAATGAACAATTGCATCAAAATCCAATTGGTTGCTATTAATGGTGACGATACTTGGAAATTCGTTGGCGAAAATTTCCTCTGAAATCGAATCTGATAAGTGGTGTTTTTGAATTCCCCATACTTCACCAAAGTCGCGGCTGGTTTCCAGTCGGGACTCGGGGTATAGCGAAAATCCCACCAAAACCACACCTGCCAGAAATAATTTTGGAATCCAGGCCAGAATTATTCGAGACACCGGCCGAGGATCTTTTCGATCGGATGATCTGGAATAAATTGGCTGTGTTGAGGGTAAGCTGTACGACTGACTGTGTCTGTACCCCCGAGGTAGTTTTGGGTTATGTTTGCGTGGCATTTGAAATGCGGATGCAAAAACTCAACACTGAAAGTTGAAATGGAAGAATATATCTTCAAAATATATCTAAAAATTTTACTTGAACTACTCTAAGTCATTTAACAAAAAAATGACTGTTCCATCAGCAAATTGGACTGATATGCATTCTGAAGCATCAATTGACCCAATAGGGACGTTAATTGGAATGATTTGAATGGCATCTTTTACGTGGTAAACTGCATTACCGTCATCAACTGCGATGGGAATATTTGACTCTGAGTAGGCGCAGACAAAATTGAATGCGGATTGAGCGTTGAACTCACAGTTTATTGTGTAGTCTTCCCTACAGGGGGTTGGCTGCCAGCTGGAGTTTGAGTGAATTTGTGGTTGAGCGCGCCAGTCTTCCCCAGGAGTGATCAGAAGTTGTTCCAAACCGGCAATAGCTTCCTTCAGCAGGATCAATTGAATTGTCTTTAATCTAGCACCCGCGGGGTAAATAACTGGTGTAAAGCACAAGATTGCTCCAGCATCGATTGAGCTTGTTACTTCGTGAAGCGTAACACCAGTTTCGGTCTCTCCCGAACGCAACTGCCAAAAAATTGGATCCGCTCCTCTGTATCTAGGTAATTTTGAGGGATGGATGTTTATGCAGCGAGGTGACAGTCGAATGATTGACTGCGCTAGTTTTTTCGGATAGCACGATAACAAAAAAATGGATGCCGAATGAAATTGAAGGAAAGTAATTAATTGGGCATTGTCACCAACGAAATAATAAATTGGTATCTTGTTGCCATTAGCAAGTTCAACAATCGGGTGTGAACCGGTACGAAAAATAGAAGACTTTGTGACATACGGGTGGTTATCCGAAGGTGAGTACGCAGCTAATACGATCGCCCGAAGTGGAAGATTTTGGCGAATCAGGTACTTAAGGGTGATGTGGGTAAATTGACTGAGCGACCCAAACAGGACAATACTGGTGCCTTCGTCCCCCACGTTCGCAAGTCTGTCAAATTAGTTCAGAAATGGAACGCTCATGCCTCTTCGCACCGCTGGTCGCTCGGAGAGTACATCAAACCAACGCTTAACATTCGGGTAAGTCGCAAGATTAACTGACTGCCACTCAAATCGTGCAGCCCAGGGATAAATCGCCATATCCGCAATTGAGTAATCTTCTGCAACGTATTCTACCGTCGCCAATCGCCTGTCAAGGACCTTGTAGACCTGATCTGCTATCCCATCAAAACGATCAATAGCGTAGGGAACTTTGGTTTTTGCAAATTTACGAAAGTGATGCAGCTGTCCAAGACTCGGTCCGAAATTTCCAACCTGCCACATCAGCCACTGCAGAATTACAGACTGTCTGCTTGGCACTGTACTCCAGAATTGACCGGTTTTCTGTGCAAGATGGATGAGAATTGCGCCTGACTCAAAAATTGGCAATGATTTGCCGTCATCCCCCTCAGGATCAATGATGGCGGGAATCTTATTCGCCGGACTGGTTACCAAAAATGATTCATCGAACTGTTCGCCTTTGCCAATATTGATTTCATGAACATCGTAGGGAATGTTCATTTCCTCAAGCGCAATTGAAATTTTTCTTCCGTTGGGTGTTCCCCAGGTGAATAGCTGAATTCTTGAACTGGACATAAAGTCTCTCTTGAGTTAAATATTTAATTTTTGACGAAGAGTTGACGCGGATAATTCGCAAGCAGTTCCGGGCCGTTCTCTTTAACCACAAAGCTCTCGGTAATCTCAAATCCCCAATCATTTCCCCAGATGGCGGTCATGAAATGAAACGTCATGTTTTCTTTGAGTTCACTGGTGTCTCCAAGTCGCAAGCTGATTGTTCTCTCACCCCAGTCAGGTGGATAACTGATTCCAATCGGGTAGCCAGATCGGCCATCTTTGCTGATGCCATGTTTGTTCAGCGCTTTGTTAAATGCAATGATGATGTCTTGTGCCAAATTACCAGGTTTGGCCGCTTCGAGACCCGCTGCCATCCCATCAAGAACCGCTTTTTCGGTGTTGAGAAACTTGTCGGGTGGGTTGCCTAGATATATTGTCCTGCAAAGTGGACAGTGATAGCGTCGATGACAGCCGGCAATCTCAAAAAACGTTCCTTCATCCCGCTTGAGCGGTAAGTCATTCCAGGTCAGGTGTGCAGCCGCAGCATCTGGGCCAGACGGAACCATAGGAACAATGGCTGGGTAATCGCCGCCATGGCCATCCGCACCCATCATTGCGGTGTGGTAAATTTCTGCAATCAATTCATTCTTGCGCATGCCAGGCTCAATAATCTCAAGAATCTTTTTGTGCATTTCTTCAACGATCCGGCCTGCACGCTTCATGTAAATCAGTTCCTGTTCCGATTTCACCGTGCGTTGCCAGTTGACCAATGTATTGGTATCGACAAATGTTACGTTGGGTAATCCGTCTTGTAGGGATGCCAAGGTCGCAGCGGAGAAGTAATAGTTATCCATTTCGACTCCGACCCGCAGACTTCCCCAACCGCGGTCAACAATGATCTGAGAGAGCAGATCCATTGCGTGTCGGTGTGGAGTCATGACGTAGTCATCCGTATAGAAAAGTACACTTGAATCAGGCATATGCACCGTGCGATGCGCACCTTTTGCATCCATGGCACGGCCATACCAGATTGGTCCGTCGGACAGTGTCAGCAGCACGCATTGAGGGGTGTAAAAAGACCAGCCATCGTAACCTGTGAGCCATGCCATATTTGACGGGTCAACAGTAATCAGAAGTTCAACACCTAATTGCTCCATTGCGATGCGGGTTTTGCTGATGCGGTCATCGTACTCGGCTTGGGTGAAACTAGGGTTTGGATTGGGCATTTCTAATTACCTTAATGCGTTTGAATCGGAGACTACCCTGAATTTTCAGAGTTGGGCAATACTGCCAAATTATGCTACTCTTTGCGTCAAAAGGTACTTTTTTGACTTGCGTCTACACGCAATTGAGTATAGAGACAATTTGGGTATGGTCGATGGCCACCGAATCAAACAAAGTTCTATGTATGTCAATAAAAATATAAATAATGGAAAATATCGAAACCTCATTTCATAAAATACCATATATGACTTTTTATCAAATATATGAGGCTCAGGACGAGATTCTCACAAGAATTATGAACAGTGAGAACTCGCTTTTTTCGCAGATGATATTAGCTGGTGGGACAGCATTGGCTCGTTACTACCTTAATCATAGAATAAGTAGGGACCTGGATTTTTTTCTGCCTGGCAGCTTTGATCCTGCCATCGTGGAAAAGCAGATTAACAATCTAGATATACCGTTATTTGAAGTTGCTCGAATTCCCAGTGGTCGATTTGTCACTCAACTTCATGGTTGGGCTCAAATCAATGGACAAAGAATTAAAGTCAGCGTGATTGAGGATTTATTTGCAGATATGTTTGATATGGCAGTCATCGATAACGTGCGTACAGAAGTTATTGATGGGCTTTATCACCGTAAACTGCGTACCATTGAAGGAACTGGATATTCTGTCAGCACCGTTGGGCAGGACCACTTACAAGGTGGTCGGCAAAATGCGCGTGACATTTTCGATTTGTATATTTTGGATGGTCAACAAGAATCAATTAATCAGTTTGTTAGGCGGATAAATCGTCACGGTGCAAATTTTCCCGTTGACGGCTTTATTCGGGGAATTTCTCGGATGCCGTGGATTGAACTTATAGAAGAATTCGAGCTGTTGGAAACATTGCCCCATTTTCACAAATTGACAGCTTACGATGCAAAGCGGTATTTTGATACAGTTCTCGGTGCATTGGGTTCCCCTTGAGTCAATCGAAAATGGACAAAATAGAAATTTTAAGACAGGCATATTGGTCGGGAGCGCCAACATACCGACAGTTTCGTGGATACTTGCGAGATGTAGAAAAACACAAAAAAGTTGTGGCAATTGCGTTTCGTCATTTACCCATGCAATTCATGTTGGAGGAGTACGGAAAAGATCGGTTTATCAGGGATTGGCCGAAAATTCGAAGCGAATTCAGCTTTGACCAGCCGTTAGATCAAAAGCCTTTAGAAACTTATGATGCAATATGGGGGCTTTGGTGTGTTGGTGACTGTCAGTACCCAGTATC
The DNA here is from genome assembly GCA_022823405.1 of Gammaproteobacteria bacterium. Taxonomy (GTDB): domain Bacteria; phylum Pseudomonadota; class Gammaproteobacteria; order Arenicellales; family JAJDZL01; genus JAJDZL01. Next base: position 535 of record JAJDXD010000034.1, on the reverse strand, counting down.
GTCCACGATTGCTCGACTTAGTAAACGGCGAAAGCAGATTATGCGCTTGGTCATTAACGAACCAGGTATCTCGATCTACAGCCTGGCTAAAAAGCAGAGTCGGAACTATTCCAGTGTATATAAGGATGTCAAGTACCTAATTGATCGAAGATTGCTTGAAGCAACGGCGGCGAAGAGTCGTGGGCGTACCATCATGAAAATTGTTGCGCCTGATTCAATAAATACGCGATTAGTACAAAATTAGCGATTAAAGCAATGCTTTGTTTGAGGGATGGTTTCCAATAACAGGAAGGAAATTAATACGCGGGAAATGAGTACTATTGAAGCATTCATGTCCAGGCGAGTAATTGGTCGGTCCAGTTAACATCTTAAAATTTCTCCGCTAAACTATCGACATAAACGCAATTTATTTGACTCCAGAACGGTTGCCAATGGTATCAGCACATAACAAGACGCGTAAATCCACGATGCAGACTTTTGGAACATCAAGTCGCATCAGTCATGATTCAAGTGGATTCTATGAGCGCAAAATCTA
>JAJDXD010000058.1 GCA_022823405.1 Gammaproteobacteria bacterium | reverse complement strand
AAAATTTCGTAGTCGGTTCTGGCCTGTTCGAATGCAGGCAACACCTGATCCATATAGACTGCGTAACAATCCCTTGGAGATGAGGACACATCACTTCGTTCAAGCATTGTTGCTGCGGGCAATACGACATCTGAGTATCGGGAAGCAGCAGTCCAGAAACAATCATGAATGATTGTGCACTTTGGCTTGCGCCAACCTTCAATCAAACGATTGAGATCCTGGTGGTGATGAAATGGATTTCCACCGGCCCAATAGATTAACTCGATCTTTGGGTACTGATGCGTGGTGCCGTTGTAAGTGAAATCACCACCTGGGTTATGTAGCATGTCGGAAATTCTTGCGACCGGGATAAAGCTCTTCATTGATAGAGAATTTACACCAACTGGATAATTCTCCCATCTGAGGCGACCAATATGGTTTCCGACGCCATTGGTGGAAGAATACCCAAATCCAACGCCTCCGCCTGGCAATCCAATCTGTCCCAACATGGCGGCCAGTGTAATTGCCATCCAGTAGGTATGCTCCCCGTGCTCCTGTCGCGTCAGGGCCCAACTGACGGTCAGCAACGTTCTGTTGCTTGCCATCTCAATCGCAAGCGAACGAATATCATCTTCTGAAATTCCACATATCGATGAAGCCCAGGCTGCAGTCTTGGGCTGCTGGTCGGTTTCACCCAGAAGATAAGCCTCAAATCGCTCATAGCCTACACAATACCGATTCAGAAACTTGAGATCGTGTAGATCGTTTTCCAGTAATATGTACGCAATACCCAACATCAGCGCGACATCGGTATTGGGAACAATTGGAAACCAGGTTGGATTCAGTTCAGGTCGACTGTCATCGCGAATTGGACTGACACTGACAAATTTCACGCCGGCGTTAGCGGCTTGCTGCGTGTAATTCTTTTGTACATGTCGGGCGTGGCCACCAAATTCGACCTGGGTGTTTTTAAGCGGCAGCCCACCAAAGGCTACGAACACATCTGTGTTCTCTATGATGGATGGCCAGGCAGTGCAGTTAACCAGCAGAATGAAAAAATTTCCCATCACATGTGGAAGAATCACTTCCGCGGAGGCGAAACTGTAGGAATTAATCGAATAGGTGAATCCACCAAACAGATTCAAGAACCGATGCAGTTGGGCAGGAGCATTGTGAAACTTGCCTGCACTTGCCCAACCGTATGACCCTGCATAGATTGCTTCATTTCCGTAGTTGGTTTTGATCTGCTTTAGTGCATCGGCTGTAATTTTTTCTGCTGTTTCCCAGGAAACTGCAACAAAAGGTTCCCGACCTCGCCCTGATGGGTCTGCCTGAAATCCGTTTTCATAGAAGCTCTTTCGAATTGCTGGCTGGCTGATTCTGACAGGGTGGTTGTAGGCGTCTATCCAGCCTTCTGAAATTCTGGAAGGGTCAGGATCATAGTCGACACCTCGCATTTCTACAAGATTTCCGTCTTTGAGGACAGGCAGGTATGCTCCCCAGTGTGTAGCTGTCTGCAGGGGACGTTGTGGTGCAGTGGTTTCCATATTGGTCAAGGACTCTGATATTGAGGTAAGACAGGATGGTAAGTTGATGATTTTCAGCAATTATAACAGGAGGATACACAGTTAGTTTGCACCATCACTGACTTGTCAGGCTGTACTGAACGGCGGGAAATTGGTGAACACGGTCAACATTGGCTGGCATTTCTTTTGCACCATCATTCTTGCACAAAATATTTTTTACCAGTCAGTTTTCCTTCCCTACAATAACGAAGTATTTTGATTGTTTCTTGCCAGAACTGATTTAATTCAGTTCACTCATTGAAAACTTCCAAGCATGAAGGGGAACTGCGCAGTGATAAAAAAGTTACTTTTGTTATTAACGGCACCATTGGCCCTGAGCTTTGGTGTTGCAAACAGTGATTCTCAGAAGTGGGATATGCCACTTGCATATTCTGCGACGAATTATCAATCAGAAAACGCAGCTGCTTTTGCGGCCTCGGTTACAGAGGCAACTGGGGGCAGTCTGACAATAGTTACACATCCAGGTGGTTCTCTCTATAAAGGCGACGAAATCTTCCATGCTGTTCGTACTGGACAGGCTCCAATCGGCGAACGATTAATCTCCGCTGAGGGGAATGAAGATCCACTTTTTGAACTGGATACCTTACCATTTTTGGCTACAAGCTTTGAAGATGCAAAGAAATTGCACGAAGCCGCCAAACCTGAATTGCAGGCATTACTCGCAAGCAAGGGCATGATGATGCTCTATGCAGTTCCCTGGCCTCCGCAGGGAATTTACAACAAGAGCCCAATCAACAGCGCTGCTGACATGAAGACTGTCAAATTTCGTGCTTACAATCCTGCCACAGCCAGACTGGCTGAACTGATGGGTGCCGTATCCACTACCATTGAAGTGACTGATTTGACACAGGCACTTGCAACCGGACAGGTTGAAAGCATGGTCTCATCAGGCTCGACAGGATATGACATCAAAATTTGGAAATATGTCGATTTCTGGTATGACCTTCAAGCTTGGTTGCCGAAAAATATGGTGATCGTCAACCTTGATGCGTGGCACGATCTTGATGAAGCTGCCCAAAACATCGTTCTGAATGCGGCATCTGAAGCTGAGGCCAACGGTTGGGCAAAAGCAGAGAGTCTTGCACAATGGTATGCGGAGCAGCTCGCTGCCAACGGCATGACCGTGCAGCCTGGGGGAGATCAGCTGATGAACGACCTGAGGAAAATTGGCGACATCATGACGATGGAGTGGCTGGAACGCGCTGGCGCTTCCGGTGAAGCACTGATTAACGCCTACAAATCAATGTGATTGGTCATTTAGACTGACTTTGTACGCCGCGTAATTCATTCCGTTCATTTTGGCTCACATTTGCCGTACACTGGACACGCTGTACCGATGATGTGACCACGCCGCGTCGAGATATTTACGGTCTCTACTGACGCGCTGGTGTTCTTTAGCATCACCGCACGCAACTTTTCGAAATACATCCCTGTTACAGGCCGAAGCTCATGTATGTCGATGGAAAAATGAAGAACACAGCGAGGGAGCCGGCCCTTTCGTGGTAACAAAGCTTCAGAAAATGGTGGTGATCGGTGCTGTTATTTTGAACCACAAAGAATCAGGTTTACAAGTTCGAAGGCGATTGTGGCAGCAGCCAAAGACGTAATTTCGGCGTGGTCGTAAGCCGGGGCTACTTCAACGATATCGCCACCGACCATTCTAATCCCTTTCAGACCACGCAGAATGTTAAGCAACTCGCGGCTACTCAGACCCGCCACTTCTGGAGTGCCTGTACCCGGTGCATGCGCCGGGTCGAGAACGTCAATGTCGATGGACAGATATAAAGGCACATCTCCAACTCGATCGCGAATTCTGGCGGCGACATGATCGGGACCCTGGTCATTGAGTTCATCACAATGTATGACTTTGAAGCCCAACTCAGCATCTTGCGCAAGGTCTTCGCTGCTGTAGAGCGGACCGCGAATACCCACGTGCATTGATGCTTGATCATCGAATAAACCTTCTTCCGCAGCGCGGCGAAAGGGTGTTCCGTGCGTATAGGGTGCACCAAAATAGGTATCCCAAGTATCCAAATGGGCGTCAAAGTGAACCAGCGCAACTGGCCCATGACGCTGATGCATGGCTCGTAGCAACGGCACTGCGATGGTGTGATCACCACCAAGACTGATCAATGTACCGACGTTACTCAATAATTCAGACGCTGCTGATTCAATCTGATCAATGGCTTCTGCAATACTGTAGGGATTACAGGGAACGTCGCCGGCATCGGCAACCTGAAACTCCCGAAATGGTTCGGTTCCGTAGGCCGGATGGAAGTTATAACGAAGGTGCCGGGACGCCTGACGAATTGCCTGGGGTCCGAATCGGGCTCCAGGTCTGTAGCTCGTGCCAGAATCAAACGGTATGCCAAGAATTGCAACATCACAGTAGCTTACATCACGCAATTCTGGTAATCGACAAAATGTTGACGGTCCCGCGTAGCGAGGAACAATCGAACCGCTCATTGGTTGAATTGGTGGTGCTTTTTTTTCAGTCATGCGTCATGAAACCAATTGTCGGTGCCGAACACTTCCATTTCCATCGTAGTAGAATTTTACTCAACCTTGGTTCAAAAGAATTAATGGTTGAGCATACCCACAAGACTGTCTATCTGGTTCTCAATTGGATATTGGATTCAACATAACTTGGGTATGCCGCAAATTGAAAAATGTTGCAAATATCCCAAATGACCGATTTCACACTCAGTTGGTAGATACTTGACAGAAAAAGTCATCAGAAATTGGATTGGATATTTCACAAATTGGTAAATGATGTACAGTCCTATCGGAGTGCTTTAAGTATCATGAGCGCCTCCAAGAGTTCATGCCTAATTCCATAGATTACGTGCGTCATTGAAGAAATTTCCAACTCACTTCAAAATAACTGAATCTTGTCAAAATACCCATCAAATCAAAATCATGTGAATCTTGAGGTTCGAGGCGCCAGGCATAATAATCTCAAAGATCTTAATTTAGACATCCCCCTGAATCAGCTCACTGTGATTACTGGAGTCAGCGGCTCTGGTAAGTCTTCCCTGGCTTTTGATACTGTTTATGCAGAAGGGCAACGAAGATACGTCGAAACGTTCTCACCTTACGCCCGGCAGTTCTTGGACCGTATGGACCGTCCGAAAGCTGATTCTATTGAAAATGTTCCGCCAGCGGTTGCAATTGATCAGGTAAACCCTGTTCGAACAACGCGTTCAACTGTCGGGACGATGACTGAAATCAATGATCACCTAAAACTTCTCTTTGCTCGTATTGCCTCACTTTATTGTCCCAACTGCGGCAAACTCGTCTGGCAGCGCACAAATGATGAAATCTGCGATTCAATCTTAAAGGAATTTGAAAACACAGACATGATTCGGGTTATGTTTCCGGTTCAAGTTCCGAAAAGTCTCTCCACCGAGTTTGCACTTGAACATCTCAGAAATCAAGGGTATATGCGAATTGCGTATCGTAAGGGAGAGACCATGTTGGTTATTCAGGACCGACTTCGCCCAGTCGACGCTAGTCGCTCCCGTCTGATTGAAGCGATTGAGGTGTCTCTCTATCGAGGATCCGATACAGTCATTGCGCAGCGATTGGATGAAAGCGGCGAGGGTGTCGGACCTGAAATAGAGTTTACTGACAAACTTCGATGTTGCGGTTACGACTATTCAGAGTCTACGCCTAACCTGTTCTCCTTCAATTCACCGATTGGCGCTTGTGACACGTGTCGCGGGTTTGGCCGGACGATTGGCATTGACTACGACCAGGTCATTCCAGATCAATCTCTAACACTGCGAGAAGGTGCGATTCGGGCGTTCAATTCCCCCGTTTACAGCCAGAGTTATCGCGATATTTTGAGATACGGAAGCGAAAGTGGCATACCTCTCGATACTCCCTGGTGTGATCTGGAAGACGAGCACAAACGATGGGTACTTGAAGGGGAAGGTGGATGGTACAGTGGTAAGTGGTATGGTGTCAAACTCTTTTTTGACTGGTTGGAACGGCGCAAACATCGCATGCATGTTCGGGTTTTCCTGTCCTACTATCGATCCTATACGAGATGTAAAGACTGTGGGGGTGCAAGACTGAAGCCAGAAGCCTTCAATTGGCGTCTGGGAAAACGAGTCGAAGAAATTGAAAGTTATCAAAAATATAGACATCCGGCTTTTCGAATGACGGATGTTCAATTTTCTCGTCTGCCTGGTCTGACAATACACGATGTTGCATCCTTACCGATTACCCGCTGTGTGGAATTTTTCTCAAGTATTCAACTTCCTTCCCCGTACGATGATGCAGTCGCATTACTGCTAGATGAAATTCGTGCACGAATTGGATATCTAAATAATGTAGGGTTGGGATACCTCAACCTTGATCGCCAGTCTCGTACCTTAAGTGGCGGTGAAGTTCAAAGAATCAATCTAACGACTGCCTTGGGAACGACGCTCGTAAACACGTTGTTTGTTCTGGATGAACCGACGATTGGATTACACAGTCGAGATATAGGAAGAGTCATCGAAATACTTCACCGTCTACGTGACGCCGGTAACACGCTTCTGGTTGTTGAGCACGAGGAGCAGGTTATTCGTGCAGCCGATCAAATTGCAGACCTAGGTCCGGGCCCTGGATCGTCAGGTGGAAGTCTGGTGCATTTTGGGTCGCTAGAGGAACTGCTGAATTCAACGAAGTCTGTGACTGCAGACTGTCTCAGTAATGGCGACTATCTGCCTGAAATTCGACCATACGATCACCTTCAAGAGAAATCGTCGCCTCTGCTCATTCGTGGTGCTGAACAGAATAATCTCAAGGGAATTGACGTGTCAATTCCACTAGGTCAACTCGTGTGCATCACTGGTGTCAGTGGTTCTGGAAAATCGACATTGATTGAGGAAGTCTTGTTTCGCGGCGTATGCCGCCAATTGGGTAGAAGCACAGAGGCACCGGGACATCACCGGTCCATTGATGGCGTCGAGAAAATCGACGATATGGTTATGGTATCTCAGGCGGCAATTGGTAGAACCACACGTTCCAATCCCGTGAGTTATGTCGGTGCGCTAACTCCGATTCGCGAGATTTTTGCCCGACAGCCGCTGGCCAAATCAAAGGGCTACACAGCAGGGCACTTCAGTTTTAATTCAAAACTTGGTCGTTGCGAATCTTGTGAGGGAAGTGGATTTGAACATATCGAAATGCAGTTTCTTAGCGATGTATACCTGCGTTGTGCGGAGTGCGATGGAACCCGCTTTCGCTCCGAAATTTGTCAGGTTAAAGTCAATCCAGACTCAAATCTCAACTCAGACATATTTTCAGAATCGCTCTCAATTGTTGACGTTCTGAACCTTACTGTTGCAGATGCAATCGAGTTTTTTCAAAGTGAATCAAAGGTTGTTAAAGCACTTGCACCTCTCGTTGATGTCGGCTTGGACTACCTTACCTTAGGGCAACCAGTTCCAACCTTAAGTGGAGGCGAAGCACAGAGATTAAAACTGGCAGCACATATTGCCAAAAACACAAGTACCAGAAAAAAGAAACGCGAACACATGGTGTTCTTGTTTGACGAACCGACAACCGGATTGCACTTTACAGATGTATCGAAATTGATCGGTTCACTTCGAAAACTAATCGACAGTGGACATTCGGTCGTTGTTATTGAACACAATCTGGATCTTGTATCGAGTGCAGACTGGTTGATTGATTTGGGACCAGAAGGTGGGGAATTTGGCGGTGAACTTGTCGGCGAGGGAACTCCTTCATCAGTTGCAGACAACTATGCGACGGCGACCGCAGAGGCACTGAAAGAGTATTTCAATGGGGAAGCAAATCAAAAGCGAATGAATCTCGGTGAAGTCAGCTCGAATCGGCAAAATGATCAGCAGATCATTGTTCACAACGCTCGCGAACACAACTTAAAGAACATCTCTGTTTCAATACCATACAACGCGATGACGGTTATCACTGGCATGAGTGGCAGCGGCAAGAGCACGTTGGCATTTGACATATTGTTTGCAGAGGGGCAGAAACGGTATCTTGCAACCATCAATGCCTATGCACGGCAATTTGTTCAGCCTGCCTCCAGGGCTGATTTCGATTCAATTGCTGGGTTGCCGCCAACTGTGGCAATCTCACAGATGATCAGTCGGGGAGGGCGCCGAAGTACCGTAGCTACTCTCACAGAAATTTACCACTACATTCGTTTGCTCTACGTAAGGTTTGGAATTCAATTCTGTCCGGAATGTCATGTCGAGATTCATGCTCGATCAATCGAATCCATTGTTCAACAGATTATTCGCGAACGAATGAATACAAGGATTAGCGTACTCGCGCCTCTAGTTGTGTCACGCAAGGGCAACCATAATCCCTGGCAGCAGTGGGCTTTGAAGCGCGGAGCGCAATCTCTACTTGTGGATGGTGAACTGCATTCGACTCAGAATTGGAAGCCACTTGATCGATACCGTCTGCATAGCATTGATTTACCAGTAGCGACTGTCGAATTGGGTCCGGATGACGCATCTGCTAGAGAAAATCTGATTTCGGCAATTAACGAATCATTGCAAATCAAGGATAGACACTTTCGTATTGCATACCCCGCGCTGGATCGGGAAACCGATGACCGGAAACTGGATCTTTTTTCTACCAGTCGATCCTGTACTAGTTGTGGGAGAGCGTTTGAAGAGTTGGATCCGAGACTGTTTTCGTACAATTCAAGTCAGGGTTGGTGTAATGCATGCTTTGGTACAGGATTGGCAATTAAGAATGCCGACAGCCAGGATGATGAGGACTTGGAAAACCTTACAGATGGTGAAATCTGTAGTACATGTGAAGGGCGAAGACTCAATCCCGAAGCACTGGCTGTTCAGTTTCACGGAATTACCATTGATGAAATGACTCGCTGGTCAGTGCGAAATGCAAGAATCAAACTTTCCAAATTGACACTGACTAACCGTGAACAGGTTGCAGCACAAGATATTTTTGCCGAATTGACTTCACGGCTTGCGTTTCTTGAATCAGTTGGACTATCTTACCTTTCGCTTGATCGTGCAGCACCAACGTTAAGCGGTGGTGAAGCACAGAGAATTCGTCTGGCTGCCCAATTGGGATCGAGTCTGTGCGGTGCTTGCTACGTGCTTGACGAACCGACGATTGGATTGCATAGTCGGGACAATCAGTTACTGCTATCAGCTCTCACTTCGCTCAGGGACAAAGGAAACACGATCGTGGTGGTTGAGCATGATGAAACCACAATCGCTTCAGCCGACTACATCATTGATCTCGGGCCCGGAGGTGGCGTTCGCGGTGGTGAGGTTATAGCGACTGGGACTGTTCAGGAAATTCGTGAAAATTCCGCTTCCGTTACTGGGCGAACGTTGAAATCACCGTTGCAGCATCCCATGCGAAGAACCCGTATGGAGGTAGAGCCGAAAAATTCCATTGAAATTAGTGGCGCATTTCGACACAACCTACAAAATGTCAACGCATCATTCCCGGTTCAGGCATTGATATGCGTAACCGGTGTCAGTGGCAGTGGGAAAAGTACGCTCGTTCGTGACGTTCTTTATCGAAATCTGTCAACTGTACTATCACAAAGACAGTCTGATGGAAACGAACTTGCGTGGGATTACTGCAGCAACATCACTGGTTGGAATCAGGTCCGTCGAGTGCTGGAGGTTGATCAAACACCCATTGGAAAAACTCCAAGATCATGCCCGGCAACTTATGTCAATGTATGGCAGATTATTCGAAAGTTATTCGCAGAGACAGCGGAAGCACGGCTTCGGGGGTATACCGCATCTAGATTTTCTTTCAATGTCGCAGAAGGACGATGTCCAACTTGCGGGGGGCAGGGTGAGAAGAAAATTGAAATGAACTTTCTACCTGATGTAAGGGTACGCTGCGAAAGTTGTGATGGCGATCGATTTAATCAGGAAACACTCAGCGTTCATTATCGAGATAAGACAATTGCTCAAGTTCTGGATTTCAGTGTTGAAGAAGCGCTGGAATTTTTCTCGGCACTACCGTCACTCGAACGTGTATTTGGTCTGCTTGTAGATGTGGGACTTGGATACCTGAGACTTGGCCAGCCTAGTCCGACTTTAAGCGGAGGAGAGGCTCAGAGAATTAAGTTGGTTTCGGAACTGGCAAAGGCGCTACCGCGAGATCAATACAAAATTCAGGAGACTCATCAGGCTAGATCTATACTTGGGACACTATACGTATTGGATGAACCGACTGTTGGACTACATGCGGTGGATGTCGAAAAACTGCTCAAGGTAATTCACGCTCTAGTTGATGCCGGCAATACTGTTGTTGTCATCGAACACAATCTCGACATGGTTTCAGAGGCCGATTGGATAATTGATTTGGGCCCGGAAGGAGGCGATTCAGGAGGGAGGATAGTTGTAGAGGGATCTTTGGACAAATTAACGAAATCCAGACACTCCCATACTGCTCAAGCCTTGCGTGAATTCAGACAAACTGCCCGTGTTTCCGTCTGATACTAGAGTGCCCGAAGTAAGTCCTCGTGCCGCTGTTCAATGTAGTTTTCATTGCACGTTCTGCTCGCTCGGCATCGCGCTCAGCGACTGCCTGTGCAACATCGCGGGTCATTACTTCATGCGCCTGAGCTATTGAGTGCCAACTGCCAAGCCGCTCTGAAATGAGGAACCAAAGTCGTAAATGCAGGTTCATGATACGCGGCATGGTTTCAGATATGAATGTGTTGCGTATTGAACTTGCGAGCACT
>JAJDXD010000119.1 GCA_022823405.1 Gammaproteobacteria bacterium | reverse complement strand
GTTGTTGCGGGTGTGAAAGATCGTGGTGCCAACCAGGTATCAGCAAAGGTGGTGGAGAATACGAAACGCCCGACGCTTCACGGATTCATTGAGGACAATGTTAGCCACGGCTCGACAGTCTGCACCGATGATTTCATGAGCTACAACAACATGACTGGCTACGATCACCGTTCAGTCAAGCATTCAGTTGGTGAATATGTTGACGAAAACATTCACATCAACGGCATGGAATCATTCTGGAGCGTACTGAAACGCGCTCACAAAGGCGTATTCCACAAAATCAGTCATAAACACCTTGATCGGTATGTTCAGGAATTCTCCGGTCGCCACAATATTCGGTCAAAAGACACCAAAGATCAGATGGCGACCATCGCCAGTAAAATGGTTGGAAAACGATTGACCTACAAACAGTTGATTTCGTGATGGTTGAATGCAACATCATCAATGAAGATGTATTGATTACAAAAGCGGTTGCATCTTCATCTATTGATCTGGTTATCACATCACCGCCGTACAATGTTGATATCGAATACAACTCAAGCGCAGACAACGACAGTTACAGTGATTATCTTGCCTGGACAAATGGCTGGCTGGAGCGTTGCTACGAATGGCTGAAACCCGATGGGCGCATGTGCCTGAATATACCGCTTGATAAGAACAAAGGCGGACAGCAGTCAGTTGGAGCGGATATCACAAGAATAGCCCGTGACATTGGCTACGGATATCACTCTACGATTGTCTGGAACGAAAGCAACATATCGAGACGCACCGCTTGGGGTTCCTGGCTGTCAGCGTCAGCACCGTATGTCATAGCCCCCGTCGAATTGATTGTCATACTTTATCGTGATCAATGGAAAAAATTACAGAAGGGTGAATCTGATATCACTCGTGATGAATTCATATCCTGGACAAACGGCTTGTGGAATTTCAACGGGGAAAGTGCGAAGCGCATAGGACACCCCGCGCCATTTCCGATTGACCTGCCAGAACGATGTATAAAACTATTCAGTTATGTTGGTGATACGGTTTGCGATCCGTTTCTGGGATCCGGAACGACACTTGTAGCAGCCAGGCGTTTCGGCCGGCATGGGGTAGGTATTGAAATTGACGAAGGTTATTGTTCACTGGCAGCTGAAAGAATAGACATGAATCAACCGACATTGATTGAAATGACAGGATGAGGATATCACAAGCCCAGTTGGTTTTACAGTTCTTTGAAAACAATCCGAATCGAGATATTGAAACGCCTGAAATTGTTGACTGGGTAACATCTGAATATCTGCGGATTACAGGCAAGCCATTCCGCGATCCAGACCGTCAGGTTCGCTCACTTTATTCTCAGGGCAAACTGATCAAGATTAGAAACGGCTGTTATAGATACGAACCTGGATACGCGGCAAAATCAGTGCCAGAGGAAGATTTTACGGCGGCTCAAAAGGCTGAAATATTGAATCTTGGCGGCTATCGTTGCGCAATGTGTGGGTTAACTGAATCTGATGGTGTGGAACTGCATGTTGATCACATAGTGCCAAAATCAAAAGGCGGTAGGGCTACAATCAAAAACGGACAGGTTTTGTGCAGTCAACACAACAACCTGAAAAAGAATTACGGACAGACGGAAACCTGCAAGCGAATGTATCGGGTGCTGTACGAGCAGGCCGTAGAATTAAACGACGAAAAAATGCTTGAATTTCTGAATGATGTAATGGAGGTATATGACCGACACGGAATCAATAGCCATATTGACTGGCGACCCATCAACCAGCGAGAAAGGAGTATGAAATGAAGGAAACAACCCAGCGCAAGTCGAAATACGATGAGCATTTCGAGCAGATCAAGACATCGCCGGAGAAGCTGGCAAAAACGGTGATGCAGTCGCCCAACAGGAAGGGTGACGAATGGAAGTATAAAAAAGAGGGCAAAAAAGTATAGGATTTGAACAGGCACCAATCGAAAGGTCGGTGCCTGTTTTCTATTATATCAGCGGTTGCGGGTGGCGATGGTTAGGATTGGATATAATTCCCATAATTTAGAAGTCATGAATTCCATGAGAGCGGAACGAAGGGGTGATTGTCAGCTTTGCAAACAAGAAAACGAAGGTCTTTTACGACGGCATGCGCGTTGCAGCGTACTCTGGTTTCGCACGAACTGCTTCACGAAAACTGGATCAATTGGATTCCGCGATCAATATTAACGACCTAGATAGGCCAGGCAATCATCTTAAGTTGCTCAAAGGGATTCGTAAAGGACAATGGAGCATTCGCATAAATGATCAGTGGAGGCTTTGTTTCAGGTGGCCCGAAGACAGTTCAGGGCCGACGGATGTTGAAATTGTGGACTATCATTAGAATTGAGGAAGCTTGCTATGCGTGAACCCATCCATCCCGGCGAGACGTTACGAGAGGACCTTGACGAACTCGGTATGAGCGCGGCCGAATTGGCGCGTCAGATTGAGGTTCCAGTGAACCGCATCACTGAGATTCTCAACGGTCGGCGTTCTATTACCGGTGATACGGCCTTGAGATTAGGACGATACTTTGGAACTTCTGGAGAGTTTTGGCTCAACCTTCAAAAACTCTACGAATTACGCTTGGCACAGGAAAAAAACGGAGCGGAAATTATCCAGTTGCCGACGCTTGTTGCGAGTAAGGGTCTGCGTACGGCAAATTGACATTGAGACACACCACTGGCGATTCAAAATACTTGTAAACACGAAGAGGAAACCCTATGCCTTTAGAAGCAGGCGAATTTCGAATTTAAATTTGAGGATTGTAGAGGTTCTGATACGTTGCGACCGTGCCCACCAGTTCTTCATGTTTGCTACTAATTGAAGAGCCAACTACACAATCATCCGTCGTATTTTTGATTTCTGGATTCTGATCACTTGAAGTTTTCAATAATGTTATGAATACTATATAATGAAGAACTAATATATAGTATAATAAACATCAAGTCTTTTGAAACGAGAAACATTGCGAGATCGGGCTCTGGAATTAGCTCGTAGCGGTGAGATACTGCGGGCTAAAGACTTTTATGCTGCAGGTGTGCCGCATACGTATCTGCGGCGGCTTCAGGATGAGGGCGTGATATCGCGCATAGGACGCGGTATCTATCAATACACAGAAGCAGAAATTTCCGCTTCACACAGTTTGGCAATGGTGTCGAAATTGATTCCACACGGTGTAATCTGCCTTCTGTCAGCACTCCAGTTCCACGTGATGACTACTCAACTGCCACACCAGGTTTGGGTGTTTATTGAACATGGCAGATGGACTCCTCTGAGTTCACCCGTGTCGTTGCGGGTTATTCGTTCCAGTTCTGAAGCACTTTCGATAGGTTTGGAGTGCCATAGGATTGAAGGGGTATCGGTGCCAGTTACAATTCCAGCCAAAACGGTCGCCGATTGTTTCAAGCATAGAAACAAGGTGGGGACTGATGTTGCGATTGAGGCACTGAAGGAATGTTTACTTCGTAAACAAGCCACCGCCAACGAAATCTGGCGGTTTGCGGAAATCAATCGGGTAGCCAGTGTTATGAGACCGTATCTCGAAGCCATCGTATGACAGATTCAAACAGGCACGATAGTGAGTGGGTTGTTAGAAACCAGCTTGTTCGATTGGCTAACGCTTCCAGCAAAGATGTCCAGTCGACAATGATTCACTATGCGAATGAGCGGTTTCTGTATCGGGTCGGTGTTTCAACTTACGCAAACAGATTGATCTTGAAAGGTGCGAATCTGTTTCGATTATGGACATCGGCAGAAATTCGCCCGACTAGGGACTTGGATTTTTTGGGATTTGGGGAAATGACGCTCGAAGATGCCGAGTCGATTGTCAAAAATCTGTGTGCCCTGGATATACCTGGAGACGGCATCAGATTCCGCGAAGATACTGTGAATTCGTCATTTATTCGACACGAGTCCGGTTATGGTGGTATTCGGGTTAAATTAATCGCTCAAATTGCCAAGGCCAGACTGCCCATGCAGATTGACATTGGATTCGGCGATGTGGTAACACCCCCTGCACTCACGGTTGAATATCCAACATTATTGGATATGCCTGCTCCGAAAATCAGGGCGTATCCTCCCGAAACCGCAGTTGCCGAAAAATTTCAAATTCTGGTTGATTTCGGAATTGTGAACAGCCGTATGAAAGACCTTTTTGATCTGTGGGTGATATCGGAGACAATTTCATTTAATGGCCAAAATCTAGCTAACGCGATTCGCAAAACTTTCAAAACACGAAATACGCTGATACCAACAGGTATTCCGCTGGCTTTGACACTGGAGTTCGCGGATGATTCACTGAAGCGCGCGCAGTGGCAAGGATTTCTGCGAAAAATAGAAGACGGTTCTGCGCCTGATTCGCTAGAACAGGTGCAACAGCAATTGCGTCTATTCATGTTGCCGCCTGTCAGATCAATCGTTGCAAATGAAGACTTCGATTCGGTTTGGGAACCCGGGGAGGGTTGGAGGCCAAATTAACGCGTTTTGGAAAGTCGACAGGATTCAAATACACTCAGACCAGGCCCACCAGATACTATTCAAAATGAACAAAAATTAATGCGATTCAATCTGTGCAATGTTAGAATTTCAACATCAAACCTCACCTATTCTAATTTCGGTCACTGGAGAATTGCATGGTAAATCCTAGACTCCCACTGCCATCTTGCAGAACTTTACTCGCCAACAGTCTGGCTACGCTTCTCATCATTGCAAGTTGGGTGGCCTATGCTGAGTCACCACAGCCGGTACACGGAATTGCGATGCACGGTGAGTTGAAATACGGCCCCGATTTTCAGCATTTTGTTTATGTGAACCCTAATGCCCCGAAAGGTGGCATGCTTCGAACCGCCGCACGAGGTACGTTTGACAGCTTCCATGGACACATACCCAAGGGTAACGCGGTGTCCACGCGATCAATTGAAACCTTGCTGACCACCAGTGATGATGAGGCATTTTCCGAGTACGGTTTGATCGCAGAGTCATTGGAGGTTCCAGAGGACCGTTCCTGGGTCATTTTCAATATCCGTCCAGAGGCCCGTTGGCATGATGGTGAGCTAATTACTGCAGATGATGTCGTTTGGTCTTTCGAGACGTTGACAACTCAAGGCAGGGATTTTTTCCGTCGGTATTACGCCAGCGTGGCCAAGGTGGAAAAACTGGCTGACCGACGCGTTAAATTCACTTTTGACGAAGAAGAAAATCGGGAAATGCCCCTGATTGTTGGACAAATGCCAATTTTGCCAAAACACTATTGGGAATCTAGGGACTTTGCAAGCACGACGTTGGAGCCACCGCTCGGCAGCGGACCTTACCGTGTTAAGGACTTTGAAGCTGGACGTTTTGTGGTTTACGAACGGGTTGAGGACTATTGGGGCGCTGATCTGCCTGTAAATCGCGGTTTGTACAACTTCGATATCGAGCGCATTGATTTTTATCTGGACGATACTGCAATTCGATTGGCATTGAAAGCACAAGATATCGATTTTCGGAGTGAAAACCAGGCAAAAGCATGGGCATCGGATTACAACGTTCCTTCAGTTGAGAAAGGGTTCCTGAAGAAAGAGTCGATTCGACACCGTTTACCTACGGGGATGCAGGCATTTATTTTCAATACACGACTTCCTAAATTTTCCGATCCAAGGGTTCGCAAAGCTCTTGGATATGCATTTGATTTTGAATGGACCAATAAGCAGCTGTTTTACAGTCAGTACACCCGGACGGAGAGTTATTTTTCAAATTCCGAATTGGCAGCAACGGGAATGCCTGAGGGAGAGGAACTCGAAATTCTCAGCAAATTTCAGGATAGGCTGCCCCCCGAAGTCTTTGATGAACCGTATCGTCCACCTTCAACGGATGGAAGTGGACATGCCCGCCGCAATTTGCGTACCGCTTTGAACCTGTTGGCTGACGCAGGATGGACCGTTGAGGACCTGAAGCTGGTGAACAGTGAGACTGGAGAACAGATGAAGTTTGAAATTCTGCTTGTAAGCCAGGCATTTGAACGAATCGTTCTACCGTTTACCCGTAATCTGTCACGACTCGGAATTGATGCCAAGGTGCGCTTGGTCGATCAGAGCCAATATATCAACCGAATACGAGCCTTTGACTTCGATGTGATTATCAGCGGCTGGGGTCAGTCAGACTCTCCGGGCAACGAGCAACGTTCTTTTTGGGGTTCGTATACTGCGGATGTACCCGGTAGCAGGAATTTCGCAGGCATTAAAGATCCGGTTATCGATGAGATAATCGAATTGATTATTCAGGCACCCGATCGAGAATCATTAATTGCGCGGACGCGGGTACTCGATAGAGTGCTGAGAGCAGGGTATTACGTTATTCCAAACTGGCACATCCGAAGTGACAGAATTCTGTACTGGGACAAGTTTTCGCGTCCAGACACGCCAACCAAATCCGGAGCGATGCCTGCTCGCTGGTGGTTTGATGAGAACAAAGCCAGAATTCTCGAAGCAAACCTGTCGGGAGCCTCTGACAGTTAGACCAAATGCAACTCAACGCATGCGGTTTAGTGCTGTTCTTTTGATGAATCGGATGCAGCGAACCTGATGAAGCAGTAGTCATGACCACCTACATCATACGTCGGTTGTTACTGATGATCCCCACGCTTTTCGCGATCATGGTGATCAATTTTGTAGTCATTCATGTGGCTCCAGGTGGGCCTGTGGAGCAGGTGATTGCAACATTGAGCGGAGTGGGGGGTGACATTACTGAGCGAGTCACCCGAACTGGTACCGGTGAGGTTATTGATCAACTTAGCGACCAACAGTTGGGTGTTGATACCGGCGCGATTACCAGCAAATATCGCGGCGCGCAAGGATTGGATCCGGAGTTTATTGAGGAACTAGAGCAGCGCTTTGGGTTCGACAAACCATTGCACGTACGTTTTTTCCAGACCATGAAAAACTACCTGTTTTTCGATTTTGGAGAAAGCTTTTTCCGAGATCAAAGCGTAACCGATCTGGTGCTGGACAAGATGCCAGTATCCATATCGCTGGGGCTCTGGACAACACTTTTGGTTTACCTGATCTCAATTCCCTTGGGTGTCATCAAGGCCACTCGGGATGGTACACCATTCGATGGCTGGACGACTGTGGTTCTGATTATCGGAACCGCGATTCCCGGATTCTTGTTTGCAGTCTTTCTTTTGGTCATTTTTGCTGGTGGAAGTTATCTGGATTGGTTTCCGCTATCCGGATTGACATCCGACAATTGGGCTGAGCTTTCCTGGTTCGACAGAATTCTTGACTATTTCTGGCACATTACACTACCTGTAATTGCCATGGTTATTGGAGGGTTTGCTGGCCTCGCAATGCTGACAAAGAACTCATTTCTCGATCAGATCAATCAGCAGTATGTATTGACTGCACGATCGAAGGGGCTGCCCGAGCGGCGTGTGCTTTACGGTCACGTGTTTCGAAATGCCATGCTTATTGTAATAGCTGGATTTCCTGGAGCATTTGTTGGGATATTGTTTACTGGATCGCTGCTGATCGAAATCATTTTCTCGCTTGATGGATTAGGATTACTGGGTTTTGAGGCTGCATTCAACAGGGATTATCCGGTCATGTTTGCGACACTGTACTTTTTTTCGCTGCTGGGTCTCCTGATGAACTTGCTTGGTGATTTAATGTACACAATTGTTGATCCTCGCATTGACTTCGAGTCCCGGGAAACGTAGTATGGCAGAACCGCAGGATTCGTTGCAATCACCCAGATTTCTGGGAATGGAAGTTTCGCCACTAACTCGTCGGCGAATTGACAGTTTTCGCGCGAATCGGCGAGGTTACTGGTCTTTATGGATTTTCATTTTTTTGTTTGTAATTTCGCTGTTTTCAGAATTCGTTGCTAATGACAAACCCTATCTGGTCAATTATTCAGGTGAGTTCTATTACCCGATTCTTCAGTCTTACCCGGAAACGGTATTTGGCGGTGAATTTTCTACTGAAGCTGACTATAAGGATCCATACGTCGGTGAACTGATCGAAGAGGATGGTTGGATGCTGTGGCCACTCATTTCTTACAACCACCGAACTGTAGCCTGGGACTTGCCATCACCGGCGCCATCACCACCCGATGGTGAGCATTGGCTTGGTACAGATGATCAGGCACGGGATGTCGTAGCAAGGCTGCTGTATGGATTTCGAATATCGGTGCTGTTCGGATTCACACTGACAGTTATCAGCGCCATCATTGGTGTAGCCGCCGGCGCGGTTCAGGGTTTTTTCGGTGGGTGGATCGATCTGCTTTTTCAGCGATTCATTGAAGTGTGGGCTGGGTTACCAACTCTGTATTTGTTGATTATTCTGGCGAGCGTGGTAGAACCGAATTTTTGGTGGTTGCTGGGACTGCTGCTGTTATTTTCCTGGATGGGATTTGTTGGCGTAGTTCGAGCAGAATTTTTAAGGGCTCGGAATTTCGACTACATCACTGCGGCACGCGCATTGGGTGTCTCGAACACACGAATCATGTTCAAACATGTGTTGCCAAATGCTTTGGTAGCCACGATTACATTTATGCCATTCACATTGGCGGGTTCAGTGACAGTGCTCACTTCATTGGACTTTCTCGGAATTGGCCTGCCGCCGGGTTCAGCTTCATTGGGCGAGTTGCTGGCACAGGGTAAAGCAAACCTGCAGGCGCCGTGGTTAGGTCTGACTGGATTCTTTGTCATATTGATTATGCTTAGCCTGCTGATGTTCATTGGCGAAGCCATTCGCGACGCATTTGACCCCAGAAAATCGTTTGAATGACAGAGAAATCAACTAGTCAGAATCAGTCAGCCTGTCTGGTACAGGTGAGTAATCTATCGGTATCGTTCAAAACGGTAGCCAGCGTTACCCATGCTGTAAAAAACGTTTCATTTGATATCCATCACGGCGAGACTATGGCAATTGTTGGTGAAAGCGGTTCTGGAAAATCAGTTTCAGCACTATCAATCATTCAACTTTTACCCTATCCAACTGCATACCATCCCAGTGGAAGCATCACCTATGACGGCCAGGAGCTTCTAGGTGCTGAGCGCAATGTTCTTGAAACCTATCGAGGTGACAAGATTGGAATGATCTTTCAAGAGCCACAAACATCACTCAATCCTCTGCATACCCTCTCCAAGCAAATCAGTGAGTCGCTGATTCTTCATCGTGGTATGAGCAAGACGGATGCTCGAGACCGGTCATTAGAGTTGCTTGAATTGGTCAAGATCCGTAATGCCAGACAGCGATTGGACTCTTATCCACATCAACTTTCAGGCGGACAGCGCCAGCGCGTAATGATTGCTATGGCGCTAGCAAATGAGCCGGGATTGCTAATTGCTGACGAACCGACCACCGCGCTGGATGTCACCATTCAGGCAGAAATTCTGGAACTGCTGCTCGATTTACAGCAGCAGTTAGGCATGTCTATGCTGCTCATCAGTCATGACCTCAATATTGTGCGCAAACTTGCCGATAGAATCTGCGTTATGCGGAACGGTAAATTCGTGGAAACAGGAACCAAGAAACAAATCTTTGACTCTCCTGAGCACGACTATACCAAGATGTTACTGGCGGCAGAGCCATCAGGTAGTGGTGGACAACCCGCTGAAACTGCATCAGTTGTTGCCGAGCTTGACTCACTGAGAGTCTGGTACCCGATACGTAAGGGAGTATTGCGAAAGGTGGTGGACTATGTCAAGGCAGTAGATGATGTCAATATTACCATTCGGGCCGGAGAAACCGTTGGTGTTGTCGGTGAATCGGGCTCTGGAAAAACCTCATTGGCACTGGCCATGTTGCGACTGATTTCAAGCCGCGGAAGTATTCGGTTTCTGGGTAGTGAAATTCAGGGACGAACGACAAAAGAGCTGCGTGATCTGAGAAAAAGCATGCAGATAGTATTTCAGGACCCATATAGCAGTTTGAGTCCCAGAATGACAGTCGCCGATATCATCGCAGAGGGATTGAAAGTGCATTTTCGGGAGATGACCAAATCCGATCGTGATGATCGCGTTATTGAAGTTCTAAGAGAAGTTGAACTGGATGTGGACACCCGGCATCGATATCCCCATGAGTTTTCAGGTGGCCAGCGGCAACGGATCGCAATTGCGAGGGCGATGATTCTAAAGCCCAGGTTTGTTGTATTGGACGAGCCGACATCTGCACTCGACCGATCAGTTCAGTCACAAATCATTGAATTATTGAGAAATCTTCAGGAAACCCACGCACTGGCTTATCTATTCATCAGTCACGACCTTTCGGTAGTGCGCGCAATGTCGAGTTCTGTGGTGGTTATGCAATT
The DNA here is from genome assembly GCA_022823405.1 of Gammaproteobacteria bacterium. GTDB lineage: Bacteria > Pseudomonadota > Gammaproteobacteria > Arenicellales > JAJDZL01 > JAJDZL01. The sequence continues at coordinate 45,694 of JAJDXD010000119.1, read as the reverse complement.
CGGGCGGGTTGTTGAACAGGGTGCAACAGAAAATATCTACAACAACCCGCAGGAACCGTACACGAGAGCACTGATCAGTGCTGCGATGGACCTTGAAACGAGCGATGTAGAATACGAGCATATCGACTGATTTCCTGCTCAGCCGGGTTACGAGGTATCGAAAAAATTTGGTGTACAATTGAATCTGATGAGTTAAATCGGGGTGGATCCCTGACGCCTCCGAGATAATTAATAAATAACGCAGGGAGGTTCATGTCGAACACTTGAGGAGGTAGTAGACTATGGATGACCAATTAGGAGCACTGATAGTAATATTTACTGAGTTTTACTATTGGCTTACGGTTGTCATCATGTTCTTGATTCACATTGGCTTCTGTATGTATGAAGTCGGCGCGTCTCGCCGAAAAAACCACATTCATACATTGATGAAGAACACAATGCTGATTCCGCTGGTGACAATTACATTTTTCTTTTTCGGCTGGTGGATTTATTTTGCCTTTCCCAACGGGCCTTGGATCACCGGTGGCATCGTTGAATCTCCGCATGCTGAGCCCTGGAGTCAGCTGATGGGAACCCATATGGGTGCAGGTGCTGATGGCTGGGAGCGCATTAACGGTGTGTTCTGGGCAGCATTTTTGCTCTTCTCATGGACAGCGGCTTCGATTGTGTCTGGTTCGGTAATTGAACGAATTCAATCGGGCGGATTCTGGATTTTGGCGGTGGCTATCGGGTCTGTATTCTGGATTATTGATGCTGCCTGGGGATGGCATTCTGGTGGCTGGATGGTTCAGTTGCTGGGTTATCACGATGCCTATGCGTCCGGAGTGATTCATGCAATTGCAGGTGGTTTCGCCTTGGGTGTGCTGTTTGTACTCGGTCCACGAATCGGCAAGTTTGCTGCAGATGGGACACCTCGCAACATTAACCCAAGAAATCCGTGGTTGGTTGCAATCGGACTGTTTCTCATCTATACCGGATTCTGGGGCTTTTACGTTGCCTGTAATGTTCCGATCTGGGATATTCAGGCAGGTGACGGCGAATTCTTCTCCGCAACCAATATCTATCTTGCCCCAACAACACTGAGTGCGATTACGCTTAATTTCCTGATGTCTCTGTCAGGCGGACTGTTGGCTGGATATTGGGTCTCAAAAGGTGATGCCTTTTGGACTTATTCATCAGGTCTTGCAGGTATTATTGCGGCATCTGCCGGAAACGACTTGTATCACCCAATCCAAGCCATGTTCATCGCAATCGTGGGCGTGATTTTCATGTACAAGATGCACTACTATGTTGAGCGTAGGTTCAAGATTGATGATGCAGTCGGTGCGGTTGCCGTTCACGGCTATGCCGGATTCTTCGGTGTGGTGGTTTGCGGTTTCATGCTCTGGGGTTATCCATCATCTCCCGACCCGAGTTTTGCGACGATCAATCCGATTGGACAGATTCTTGGTGCAATCATCATGTTTGGTGTACTCGGATTCTTGCCGGGTTGGATTCTCGCCAAGATTTTGAATGGTCTGGGCATACTGCGGATTCCACCATCGGTTGAAATCGCTGGATTGGATACCGCAACGCAGGAATTGATGGATGCCGAAGAAGCGGCAATCATTGAAGCAGAAAACGCTGCCAAGAGCAGCTAACCTTATCATTGGAGGTACACTGATATGACCACAGGTGATTTTACGGACTGGGCAGGCACTATTGCTGAAATCGGTCCGGTTTATCCCTTTGTAGGGACTGAGTTCTTGTTAGTAATCGCTGGCGTCGTTTTCTGGGTTGCCTGGCACATAGCCCAGCTGCGTAGCGAGGCTAATCGCCTTAGGGAGGAGGACGACAAGTACAGCTAAATTGGCTGACAGGAACCGTCAGTTTTTGTGAACTGACGGTTTAACACAAGTAAAGAATCCCCTGTCAAGGATTGCTCGGCAGGGGATTCCTCTTTCAATAACGATTGCTCAATCCGCTAGAGATCGTTACTTCACAAGCGGGTTATTGGTGAGAAACTGTATCACCCAGTGGGGGTCGGTGTCACTTGGAAAGATGGGATAGTGAACCGCTTCAATTGATCCATCATTGGCAATTAATGTAACCCTCTTCATCAGCGTTTTCCCCTCAACTGAGAATGTCGGGATATTCAGCGCCGAAGCAAATTCAAGCTGATGATCGCTCAAAACCTGATAGGGTAAGCGGAGTCTTCCCACCATTTCAAATTGGTAATCCGTCGATTGGGTGCTGATGCCAAATACATTTGCTCCAAGTGTTTCAATTTCATCATGATGTTCCCGGTACGCCAGGCTTTGAGGGGTACACCCCCTAGCTCCTGGAATGTCATCCCATCCATCAGGAAGTGCAATGCCGGGTACTCCAGTCATTGGGTAACAGTAAAGCACCACTCTATTGATTATTGATGCGAGGTTTACCTTTTCCCGGGATGTTGACCTGAGTGGCAAGTCTGGAAGTTTCATATTGAGCAGATGATCACAAGCGCCGTCATCGATCGGAATGGGCAGATCATCTGGCAAAGATTCAAAACCGTCAGGCACTTTATTCATCGGAATCTAAAAATTAGTCAGGAAGGCTCAAGAGTAACTTGCAAGTGGTCGAATTTGTACTGATCAATCATGCAAATTGTAGAAACTGGAAACACGATACAGATCGCAATGAAAGCCATGCTTTCTGGTGTTCTGCATTCAACAGCTAATGACACTGGTGTAGCTTGTCGAACTCGGTCGGTGGAAACTCTAATGCGATCTATGGATACCCTACTGATCGAATCAAAGAAATGGAATGCTGCTGTGTGGCACGACAATTATTGGCACGCCAAAGTTATTCTACGGTAACAGACTTGGCTAAATTTCTGGGGTTGTCGACGTCAGTACCCTTGATGATTGCAACGTGATAAGCGAGAAGTTGCAATGCAATTGCGTGAACGATGGGTGAAGTATAAGGACCCGCTCGAACGACCTCAAACACCTCAATCAGCTCATCACTTTTCATTTCAGTGCCAGAATCGGTAAACACATAGAGTTTTCCGCCCCGGGCTCTTACCTCCTGAATATTGGATTTGAGCTTGCTCAGCAGATGATTATTCGGCGCCACCGCTATGGTCGGCATTTTTTCATCAATTAATGCCAATGGTCCATGTTTTAACTCACCCGCGGGATAAGCATCTGCATGGATGTATGATATCTCCTTCAGCTTCAATGCGCCTTCTAGAGCAATTGGAAAATGGGTTCCGCGTCCTACTAGCAACACGTGATCTTTATTCGCGAAATTTTCTGCAAGTCTGGCAATCTGACTGTCCATTTGCAGCACTGCTTCAATTCGAGCAGGCAACGCACGAAGCTCATGAACAATTTCCGCCTCCTGCTCAGCAGTGAATCCTCTGCGTCTGGCAAGGGCAATCGTCAGTAGCATCAATGAAACCAGTTGAGCCGTAAACGCTTTAGTTGATGCAACAGAAATTTCAGGCCCGGCTTTCGTATGCAATACAAGATCAGTCACCCGGGTCAATGAACTCGCGGGTGAGTTGCAAATTGACAGGGAATATTTGTATCCCAAATTTGCCGCGTGTTCCTGAGCGGCAAGAGTATCGGCAGTTTCACCGGATTGAGAGAGGAGTACTACCAGACACTCATCCGGAACGAACGGTTTTCGATATCGAAATTCGCTGGCGATTTCAGCTTCGCAAGGAATATTTAGTGATTCCAGCCAAATTTTACCGATCATACCAGCATAGTAACTGGTACCGCAGGCGAGGATGCGAACGGCTCTGACTTTCTCAAATATTGCAGGTGCCATATCTCCAAACGTAGCGATTTCATTGATCCGATCATCGGTGATTCGTTCAGAAAGGGTGTTCGCTACCACCGAGCCCTGTTCAAAAATCTCCTTATGCATGTAATGAGAGTGATGAGCTAAATCAATCAATTCCGCTCGAATTGGAATTAATTGGTCTACTCGATGGACCTCATTTCCGTCCTTGTCAAAAATGACTGGCCCGGACGTCCTCGAAACAACTGCTGTTTCACCATTTTCCAGCACAATGATCGTCTTTGCAATTTTTGCGAGTGCGATGGCATCAGATGCAATGAAGACTTCATCGTTACCAAGACCGATTAGAAGCGGGCTGCCGCGCTTGGCAACCACTATTTTTTCAGGGTCTGCAACAGACAGCGCAGCGAAAGCAAATGAGCCTTCCAGTTTCGCCACTGTACCAGAGACTGCAGCATGAAGATCAAGTCCGCTGTTGATGCCACCTAGAATTTCGTGGACAATCACCTCGGTGTCAGTTTCGGAGTCGTAAACGACTCCATCGGTCTGGTGCTGATCCTTCAATACTTCGTAGTTTTCAATAATGCCATTGCAGACGACGGCAATTTCATCTCTACACGCGATAGGATGAGCATTTCGCTCTTCGGCTGCGCCATGTGTTGCCCAGCGCGTGTGTCCAATCCCAATTGATCCACTCAGTTGACTGCCGTTGCTTAGCGACTCGGCAAGTTTCTCAACTTTACCAACACATCGACGCCGGTCCAGGTCACCTTCAGGGTTGATGACGGCAATGCCCGAAGAATCGTATCCTCGATACTCCATTAACCGCATGCTGTTGACCAGCGTCGGTACAACATTGGAATTGGAAATTGCTCCAATTATTCCGCACATTTGCTGATTGATCTCCTCAGTTAGTCTGCTGATTTTCCAGATAATTGGGACTTCCGCTCATTTTTTGGTGCACGTCTGTTCTTGATTCTTCGAATTTCACCGCGCTCAACGACCAGTTCACCCGAGTTGACATTCCTTGAAATTGTCGATCCGGCACCGATAAATGCATATTCCTGAACTTCAAGTGGTGCAACCAGAGCGGAATTCGATCCGACAAAAGCATGATCACCAATATAGGTTTGATGTTTTCTTTTTCCATCGAAATTGCAGGTTATTACACCAGCGCCAATATTTACATGATTTCCGATATGTGCATCTCCAATGTAGGCAAGGTGACTGATTTTGGTATCATCACCAATGATTGATGCCTTAATTTCGACATAATTTCCAACTCTGGAGTTCTTGCCAATGACTGTACCCGGGCGAATTCGCGCAAATGGGCCAACGGTACAGCCTTCACCAATCTCAGCGCCTTCAACTGAAGAAAATGGTTTTATTTCCACCCCAGGCCCTAACTTGCTGTCTCGAACCACACAGTTTGATGCAATACTGACGCCGTCGTCCAGAGTCACATCACCTTCCAGTAGGACATTTGCGTCAATACGGCAGTCTTTCCCGGCAGTGCAGTTTCCGCGCAGGTCGAATCTGGCGGGATCGACAACATGCACGCCTTCTTTCATGAGTTGTTCGGCTTTTCTCATTTGCAATGCTCGTTCGAGTCGAGCCTGATCCATCCTGCTATTTACACCCACAGTTTCAATCAAGTCATTAGCCTGACATGATGCAACAACGATACCTTCGGAAACCGCATGTTTGATTATGTCTGTCAAATAATACTCGCTTTGTGCGTTTTTGTTATCCAGCAATTTCAGCCAACGCGCTAGTAACTTCGCTTTAACAGCTAGAGGCCCAGCATTGACTTCCCTAATCTGCCGTTCCTCTGGTGTTGTATCTTTCTCTTCAACAATTTGCTGCAGCACACCCTCGTCATCGCGCTTGATTCGTCCGTAGCCTGTCGGATTGTCGAGTTCTACTGTTAGTGCCGATAGCGAATGCCTGTTTGCAAGTTCAATGAGCCGATCTACAGTATTCGCCTGAATTAGAGGAATATCACCGTACAGCACGCAAACAGTAGACTCAACGTCGATATGAGGGATGGCCTGTTGAACGGCGTGTCCGGTACCTAGCGGTGCTGACTGCAGTACCCAGTTGATGCATTCATCTGGAATGCTCTCTTGGATTTGGTAGCCATTCTCCCCATACACGATATGTATTTTGTCGACACCGGTGTTTTTCACACAGTTGACGATATACCGAATCATGGGTTGTCCACCCAATTCTTGAAGAGATTTTGGTCGATTGGAGTGCATCCGCACTCCCTGACCACCTGCAAGAATGATGACTTCAGTCGATGTCAATCAAGACTCCAAGTCGCCAAAGGTTTGAACAATGACGAACACTCTGACCCGAGGTGAATTTCGGCCGCTATCGAGCGGTTTTTCGAAGCTTCTCTACAGCCCGCAATTGCGCAACTGCTTGGACCAGTTCTGCTTTGGCTTTTGCCAATTCCATTTCCGAAGTTTTTTCCTGCAAGTCTCGTTCTGCCTGCTTTATGGCTTCCTGCGCTTTTGCTTCGTCAAGGTCAGCTGCGCGAAGAGCAGTATCGGAAAGGACTGTCACGACATGTGGTTGAATTTCGAGCAAGCCACCGGAAACGTAGAAAAACTGTTCATCTCCATTTTCCTGCTGTACTCGGACTTCTCCGGGTTTTAGTCGGGTTAAAAGTGGTGCATGCTGGGGTGCAATTCCGACTTCACCCATTTCAGCGGGCGCATAGACCATGGTCCCACTCCCGGACCAGATGGCTTCTTCTGCGCTGACTATTTCAACTGCTATTGTTGACATTTCTCCATCCAATCAATTTGTACTGACTGACTATGCAGCCTTCTGATGTGCTTCAACGACTTCTTCAATTGGACCGACCATGTAAAAAGCCTGTTCAGGAATGTGATCGTATTCACCATCAACAATGCCCTGAAAACCTTTGATGGTGTCTGCCAATGAAACGTACTTTCCAGCACTGCCAGTGAATGTTTCTGCAACGAAGAATGGCTGAGACAGGAAACGCTGAATTTTGCGTGCGCGCGAGACAGTCTGTTTATCCTCTTCGGACAACTCATCCATTCCCAAAATCGCAATGATGTCGCGAAGTTCCTTATACCGCTGCAGGGTTCCCTGAACTGCACGAGCTGTGTCATAGTGTTCCTGCCCGACAACCAATGGATCCAACTGTCGGCTGGTTGAGTCTAATGGATCAACCGCCGGATATATTCCAAGTTCAGCAATTTGTCGAGACAGCACCAGCGTTGCATCAAGGTGAGCAAATGTAGTCGCTGGCGAAGGGTCGGTCAGGTCGTCTGCCGGGACGTAGACAGCCTGGAACGAAGTAATCGAGCCGGTTCGAGTGGATGTAATGCGTTCCTGCAAGATACCCATTTCCGCTGCAAGAGTGGGCTGATAACCCACTGCGGATGGCATACGCCCAAGTAGTGCTGACACTTCCACGCCCGCTAATGTATAGCGATAGATGTTGTCGATAAAGAGCAGTACGTCGCGTCCTTCATCCCGAAAATATTCAGAAATAGTCAAACCTGCCAGACCTACTCGCAGGCGGTTTCCAGGTGGTTCATTCATCTGACCATAAACGAGAGCCACTTTATTGAGGACATCGGCTTCTCGCATTTCGTGGTAGAAGTCATTGCCTTCACGAGTCCGCTCACCTACACCTGCGAACACGGAAAAACCGGCGTGTTCGATCGCAATGTTACGAATCAGCTCCATCAGTGTCACGGTCTTACCAACACCGGCACCGCCGAACAGTCCAATCTTGCCACCCTTGGCGATCGGCATGATCAGGTCGATCACCTTAATTCCGGTTTCGAGAATTTCAACGGCGGTTGCCTGATCAGTGAATCCAGGTGCCTTGCGGTGAATTGGCCAGTGGTTTTCAGAATCGACGGGTCCTGCTTCATCAACTGGTTCACCGAGCACGTTCATAATTCTACCGAGAGTCGGCTCGCCTACTGGCACCAAAATGGGTTGACCAGTATTGGTTACCGACAGTCCACGCTGCAAACCGTCGCTGGATCCCATCGCAATTGTACGCACAATTCCGTCTCCCATCTGCTGCTGAACTTCCAGCGTTAGATCTGTCTGGTCAACTTTGAGTGCGTCGTATACTTTTGGAACTTCCGCGCGTGGAAATTCCACATCAACGACGGCTCCGATAATTTCAACAATTTTCCCCTGTGTCATGATGTCCTCTTATTTACTGGGAATGAATCGTAATCTTTCTGCAAAATTCAAATGCATGCGCAACTGACTACACTGCAGCCGCGCCGCCAACAATTTCAGAGATTTCCTGTGTAATGGCGGCCTGGCGCGCCTTGTTGTAAATCAGCTGCAATTCGTCAATCAGGTTGCCGGCATTATCCGTCGCAGACTTCATTGCGACCATTCTTGCAGATTGCTCGCACGCAATGTTCTCAACGACAGCCTGGTAAATGATCGACTCGATGTAGCGGAGCATCAGTGCATCAACAACTACATGGGATTCAGGTTCATAGAGATAATCCCAATATTCCGGCAGTTTCTCTTCCAATTCTACGCCTTTGATCGGCAGGATCTGCTCAATTTGCGGGCTTTGAGTCATGGTATTGACAAAGCTGTTGCTCACTAGATAAAGACGGTCGATTTTTTCTTCTTCATAAGCATCTAGCATGACCTTGATTGCTCCGATCAGTTCGGAAATTTGCGGTGCATCCCCCAGGTGAGTTGCCTGGCACAGGATATTGCCTCCAAAACGCCGAAAAAAACCAAGCCCCTTGTTTCCAATGATGCCAAATTTAGTAGATACTCCCTTTTCATCCCACTCCGATATTGATTCCAATGCTGATCGAAACAGATTGATGTTCAAACCACCGCACAGACCACGGTCAGAACTAATGATGATGTATCCAACTGATGATACCTCTCTTTCGATTGAGTAGACGTGTCTGTATTCCAGCCTGGCAAGTCTGACGTGAGCCATCACCCGTCTGACTGATTCAGCATAAGGTCGAGCGGCTCGCATTCGCTCCTGAGCGCGTCGCATTTTGCTGGCAGCGACCATTTCCATAGCCGAAGTAATCTTTTGAGTATTTTGAATACTTCGAATCTTTGTCCGAATTTCTTTAGCGCCAGCCATGTATCAAATCCGTCTGATCAATTTCAGAATATCAGCCTTACCAGGAACCGTTTTTCACAAAATCGTCAAGTGCATCTTTCATTGATGCCGCGACCTCGTCGTTAAATTCAGGGTTATCGTTGATACTGGTAAGCAGGTCTGCGTAATTGGATCGCATATACGCCCGCATTGCCTGTTCAAATGGCACGACCTGTGGAACTTCCATGCTGTCCAAATACCCTTCATTTGCAGCAAAAAGAGAAAATGACATCTCAGCGACCGAAAGCGGTTCATACTGCGGCTGCTTCATCATTTCGGTCACTCGCTGCCCCCGTTCGAGCTGTTTACGGGTTGCTTCATCAAGGTCTGATGCAAATTGAGAGAATGCCGCCAACTCGCGATATTGAGCGAGTGCCAGTCTGATTCCCCCGCCGAGTTTCTTAACGATTGGTGTTTGAGCAGCACCGCCAACCCGGGACACCGAAAGACCTGCATTGATTGCTGGTCGGATATTGGCATTGAACAAATCACTTTCAAGGTAAATCTGCCCGTCAGTAATTGAAATCACATTGGTCGGAACAAATGCGGACACGTCACCTGCTTGTGTTTCAATAATCGGCAACGCTGTGAGCGATCCGGTTCTGCCCTTGACTTCCCCATCCGTAATACTTTCTACATATTCAGGATTAATTCTTGAAGCGCGCTCCAATAATCGTGAATGTAGATAAAACACATCCCCCGGATAGGCTTCACGACCTGGTGGTCGTCTGAGCAGCAAAGATACCTGTCGATAGGCCCAAGCCTGCTTGGTTAGATCGTCGTAGATAATCAGTGCGTCTTCGCCCTGATCTCGAAAATACTCACCCATGGTGCAGCCGGAATAGGGAGCGATGTACTGCATGGCAGCACTCTCTGCTGCAGATGCCGACACTACAACGGTGTGTTCCATGGCGTCGTGCTCTTCAAGCTTACGAACCACGTTCGCGATGCTCGAGACCTTTTGACCGATTGCCACGTAAATGCACTTGATTCCGGTGCCTTTCTGATTGATGATCGTATCCAAAGCCACTGCGGTTTTACCGGTCTGCCGATCGCCGATGATAAGTTCGCGCTGTCCGCGGCCGATTGGTACCATTGAATCGATTGCTTTGAGACCGGTCTGAACAGGTTCTGACACTGACTGTCGAGTAATCACGCCAGGGGCGACTTTTTCAATCGGTGCTGAACCCTTTGATTCAATCGGGCCTTTGCCATCCAGCGGCCGGCCAAGTGAGTCAACTACGCGACCAAGCAGCCCTTCACCAATTGGTACTTCCAAGATTCGTCCGGTACAGCGAACGGTATCGCCTTCGGTGATGTGCTCATAGTCGCCAAGAATCACCGCACCGACGGAATCGTGTTCAAGGTTCAGTGCGAGTCCGTATGTATCGCCTGGAAATTCCAACATCTCGCCTTGCAGTGCATCGGCCAGTCCGTGTATACGGACGATACCGTCCGTCAGCAATACGACAGTACCTTCGCTTCTCGCTTGCGCGGTTGCATCAAAGTCCGTAATCCGAGCCTTGATCAGCTCACTGATTTCGGACGGGTTTAATTGCATCGCCATTTGGTTCGTTCCTCTTTGTTCAATAATGGCAGTTCGCTTGATTCATTGAATTACACGCCAAGTGAACTGGCGAGTTTATCCAGTCGGGCTCGAATGGAGCCGTCAATGACCCAGTCACCGGTACGTACCACAACGCCACCGATCAAATCTTTGTTGATCTGACTTGTCAGTCGGACCTTTCGACCCATTCGCTGCTGCAGTGCTTCAATTAATTGTGCCTGTTGCTCGCTATCCAATTCATAAGCAGCTTCAAGTTCCGCTTCGATCACGCCTTCATCCTCAGCTCTTAGTGACTCGAACTGTCTAGCGATCAGAGGTAGCGCTGAAAGCCTGCGGTAATGGCTCAGAATTTTGACGAAATTCTGGGCCTGCTCGTCCAGATGTTCACCAGTGATTTCAAGTACCACACTCAACACCTGTTCACGCGTGATTCGAGGATCGCTGACCAGAGCATTGAAGTCCGGATGTTCGGCGATCTCCGACAGCATTTCTAACTGATTACTCCAGTCTTCAAAACGTCCGGTTTCTTTGGCTAGTTCGAAGACGGCCTGTGCGTAGGGTCGTGCGATGCTGGAAGAATCACTCATTTCGAATCAGGTCGGTTACTCAAAGATTACCCGCAAGCTCAGAGAGCATCTGCTCATGTGCTTTGGCGTCTACTTCTTGAGACAGAATCTGTTCCGCTCCGGCAATCGCGAGTGTAGCGACCTGAACCCGCAACTGCTCTCTGGCTCGATTGGTTTCCATTTCGACTTCACCGCGTGCGGCTGTAATGATGCGCTCACCTTCAGCGCGCGCTTCATGCTTGGCTTCGGCTACAACCTCTGCCCCGCGTTTTTCAGCCTTAGCGATAATTTCCTGGGCTTGTGATTTGGCTTGCTCGATCAGCTGTTCCGCATCCTGGTGACCGCGTTCGCGTTCACGCTGTCCTTCTGCTGCTGCGGCCAGGCCGTCTGCAATCGTTTTACGTCTTTCATTCAGCGCTTTCATAATTGGCGGCCAAATGAACTTCATGCAAAACCAGACGAAAATGATGAACGTGATCGTCTGTCCAATTAGCGTCAGATTTATATTCATTGCTATGCTCTATAACAGTTGATTTGAACCGGTCGAATAATTGACCGGTATTCGTCAGGCAACCGCGAACAGAATATAGAATGCGATACCGACACCAATCATCGGAACCGCGTCCACGAGCCCCATCATAATGAAAAATTGAACTCGCAGCATTGGCAGCAGTTCAGGTTGTCGCGCGATGGCCTCAATGAATCTCGCGGCGAGAATTCCAATGCCAACCGCGGCGCCGACTGCGCCCATGCCGAGCAGTACGGCACCCGCGATGAAATACAATGCTGCTTCCATAATGTAATCTCCGTGTTGACAGCCTTATATAGTAGAAATCATAGATTAATGTTTATGGTGAGCCATATCAAGGTAGACGATGGTCAGCACCATGAAAATAAACGCCTGTAGCAGCACGATCAGCACGTGAAATACCGCCCAGGCCCACTGTAATACGCCACCCAACGCTCCCAACACAATATTGGTGCTGTACAGAAGAGCGATCAGGATAAAAATCATTTCGCCAGCATACAGATTGCCGAACAGCCGAAGCGAATGCGATAACGGTTTAGCAATCAGGCTGATGCCTTCAAGAAAAAGGTTGACTGGCATCATGTACTTGCCAAATGGCTGCAAGGTTAGTTCACCGAGAAAGCCACCAAGTCCCTTGATTTTGATACTGTAGTAAATCATCAGGGCAAAAACTGAAAGCGCCAGTCCGAATGTGATATTGGGGTCAGTCGTTGGCACAACTTTCATGTATTCGACACCAATCAGCTTGGCGAACTCGGGTATCCAGTCGACCGGTACCAGATCCATCAGATTCATCAGCAAGACCCAGACGAACAATGTCAGAGCGAGAGGTGCGATCAAATCGTTTTTCGCGGAAAAAGAGCCTCTCACATTGTCTTCGATAAAGTCAACGATCCATTCAATGAAATTCTGAAATGAGCCGGGTGTGTCGCTGGTTGCACGCACTGCCGCTATGCGAAAAACGAGCAGAAAAAGAGCGCCCAATGCGATGGACCAAAACAGACTGTCGAGGTGAAAGGCCATAAATCCCATATCACTGGCTTCTTGGGCACTGTGAGCGATTGACCAGCCGTTTTCCGGATGATTTCCGAAAGTCAGGTTCTGCAAGTGATGCTTAATGTAGCCTGAAGCTGTTAAGGGTTCGCCGCTAGCCATTGACTTCGAATGTTCCGGTGAAAGTTAACAGAGGATGTCAGCGAATACGAAGGCCCGCCTCAATCCAGCCAGCAAAGGTTACCACAGTAAATACGGAAAACATGGCGATTGGATTGATAGAACTGACTAACCAGAAAATTGCTGCAAATACGCAGGCAGTGGTAGCAAACTTGATCATTTCGGCTCGAAGCATGATGCCGAATACACGCGGATCGTTGGGGTGAACCGCGCGGTTTTTGCCAAAGACTCGCCAGATTGCATAGGCATTTGGAATGATACAGGCGAACCCACCCAGTAAAGCTGAATAAAACGCAACAAATCCAAAAACTGTACACACGATGGCGCCTACAGAGGTTACAACCGTTTGGGTAACCAGGATGCGCCCGGTGTTTGCCTCAAACGGAAGTTTCAGATGTGCCAAACCAAAATTATGAATAAATTCAACCAAGTTCGGAGTAATTTGCCGAGCAAAAGTAATAGGGTTTTGACGAGATTATTAATTTGAAGCCGGTATAAGATACCGGCTTCTTTGTATGCGGATAATATAGCAATTTATTCTTGAACTTTGTGCCAAAAATTCCGAAACACACGCGATTTGGGCGAAGATTTCGTCCACCAGTGGCTGATACCACCAGGTTCGGAATGACCACTGACAAATTGGCCATGAACCGGTGAAAGTTGTCTGAAAATTATTGTGAATGATTCTGAAATTTACGACAACTGGCATCGCGTGATCATCCACAGGAAAAATTCAATTTGAGATTACGACAGTCCTGTCAAAGCTGAATTGCTGACTGCTAATCTGAGGTCAGTTTCTGTTGCCTCCATTTTTGGGTGTGCTTTTCAATGAAGTGTGTCAGCAGCCAGTGAACAATTCGTACACCCATTGCTGTATACACAATCATCATGGCCATTGCTGCAGCTGGTGCAACGTCACCAGCATCATCCATATTGACTACAGCCACAGCCGCGATATTGGTGTCGTGTCCGTAAAGAAACACAACAGCAGAAACTGTTGTTATTGCCGTCACGAACAGATAAATCCAAATGTTTGATAGGGCTGGAATACATATCGGCAGAGTTACATGCCAAAAAGTCTTGTAGAACGGAACCTTAAGGGAAGCAGAAACCGATTCAAATTCAACGTCTAGCTGCTTTAGGGCAGTTGTCGCAGTCAAATGGGGTACCGTGTAGTAATGCACGATGTTAGCTAGAACCAGAATAATCATGGTCTTGTAAATGAAGTTCAGTGGATTCAAAGGATCATTGAAAAAGAAAAGATAAGCCAATCCTAAAACCATCCCCGGCGTGGCCAGTGGGACAATGGAAAGAAAGTTCAGGGATGAACGTAGTCCTCTGTACCTTCTTGTTTTTTCAATGAAATAAGCACTGCAGAATATGACTGCTGTTCCTATGAATGCGGTATATAACGACATGACCACACTATTTCGATATGCCTGCCAGCTGCCACCGTCCATCAGATTGAACTGATAGTTGGTGAGGGATAGACTCAGGTTGTAAGGCCAGAACTTGACGAAAGATGCAAAAGCGGCTGTTCCCAGAATAGCAAGCAAAATGAAGCTCACTGCAATGCAGTAAAGGAGCATCAATAAATCAAACCGTCGATTCGGTTTTGGCTGGTAGGGTACAGAACCCGGTGTGATTTGAGCGGTTTGCTTGCGCTGCACTTGCCGCTGTGCAATGAATGTCACGACAACTGGAAGAAGCAGAATGACGCTGACGACAGATCCAAGTTGAAAGTTTTGCTGGCCAACAACCTGCTTGTAAATATCAAGCGACAGGACGGTGAACCATCCGCCGATTACCTTGCAGGCTCCAAAATCCGTTATTGCATATAGAAACGCGACAAAACAAGCACTCATCACACCGTATTTTGCGGCTGGCAGTGTGATTTTAAAAAAGGTTCGAATACTCTTTGTACGAAGAACTTTTGCAGCCTCGTAGAGCCGCCCATCCGCAGTCGATAGTGCTGTTGACAAGAGAATGACAACGTGCGGAAAAATCCAAAACACCAGAGAAATAACAATACCAATCGGCCCCCTGATTTCATAGCCAAACATCAACTCTTTCATATAGCCCTGATTGCCAAACATGTAGATAAGTGCAATCGCCGGCAGCAGAGATGGTGCTAAGAGAGGGATGAGCGAAATCGACCGAAACAGGTTCTTGTAAGGCATGCAGCTTCGTGTCAAAGCATAGGCATAGATGAATGCCAGAATTATGACGATGACCGTTGTGACGACGCCGATTATGATGGTGTTGTAGATAGAAGCAACGAGTGCCGGAGTTTGGAAATATTCAACATAATTCAGAATTCCGACAAATTGTCCATCTCTGTTTTCGACACTCTTAAGAAAGATCGTAAAAAGTGGCAGCAACACCGCAATTGCAACTACCAGCGCGATCAATACAAGAATTCCACCTTGAAACTTGTCGTCACGGCTGTACTTGGTGACGATTGCCGATGCAGTAGCCATGTCAGGTGCTAGGCCAGATAGACGTGCAGCCTCTCAGGTGGAAACTTGATGGATACATTCGCACCACTCTCAATTTCCAGTGAACGCATATTAGAAGGCGGTAATTCAGCAATGAATTCTGTCGAACTGCTCTCTTCAAAAGCGAGACGAACACGAAATACAGATCCGAGAAATTCAGTATCGATAACAACTGCATTATTACAGTTGATTTCATTGTTATCGAAATCCGAGTCATAGATAACGATGTCTTCAGGGCGGATGCATAGCAGTACGCGGTCGCCCGAAGAGAATGTTTCAGTGGTTTGAGCACAGTCAAAACTGAACTGATTGACTGCGACTTCACCGGTGCCCGAAGCGATTCCATCAAGAAAATTCATTTTTCCAATGAAGTTCGCTACAAATGGAGTTGTTGGGTTGCTATATATCTCCTCTGGGGTGCCAGTCTGTGCGATCACTCCGTGGTCCATCACAACGATTCGGTCACCCATCGTCAGTGCTTCTTCCTGGTCGTGGGTAACGAGTACAGTGGTAATTCCAATCTTTCGCTGCAGATCAAGAATTTCTCGACGTAGCCTTTGTCGAACTTTTGCATCAAGCGCTGAAAGCGGCTCGTCAAGTAGCAACAATCCGGGTGATGTCGCAAGCGCTCTTGCCAAGGCGACTCGCTGCTGCTGGCCTCCTGACAGTTGTCCGGGAAATTTATCACCATGGCCCTCTAGTCCCACCGTAGCAATCAATTGCTGGACTCTTTCCTGGATTTTCTGTTTCGACAGTTTACGATTTGCCAGACCAAATCCAAGATTCTCATTGACGGTTAAATTCGGGAATAGGGCGTAGGACTGAAAGACGATGCCAAAGTCTCTATCTTCTGGTGGCAGCGATGTGATATCTACACCGTTTTGTACGATAGTACCGACAGTTGGGGTTTCCAGACCAGCGATGCAACGCAAGACTGTTGTTTTACCACACCCCGACGGACCTAGCAAACAAATGAGTTCGCTTTGATCGACTTCTAGAGAAACCTGACTTAACGCTTCAAACTCCCCAAAGCGTTTTGTCAGATTTTGAATGAGTAGATATGAATCGGAACTTGACATCCCATTGATCCGGTGTGTCAAGAGATAATTCCGGGGGCCAGTGAATAGCACTGCCCCCGAAATTTATCCAATAATGTAGGTTGTCGAATACTCGACAACTAGGTCCTGGATTGCACTAGGACTTTGGTTCCGATTTTGCGCCGTACCGGTTTTGCCATTCAGACAGAATCCTTTGGCGATTTCCGGCGGCCCATGCGAAATCGTTATTGATCATCTTCTCAAGAATGTTCGGTGGAAAGTTTTCGACTTCTTGAGCGACACCAGGCATTGCGACAACTGCATATTCACGATTGTAAATCTCATTCGCCTTTTTGGTAACCGACCAATCTGCAAGCGCTTGTGCAGCCGCCATGTTTTTGGCGCCCTTGACAATTCCAAAGGCTTCCAAGTCCCAACCAACACCTTCTTCGGGAGCAATCACTTCAACGGGTGCACCTTGATTTTTCAGTTTTGCACCACGGTATGCGAAAGAAACCCCGACAGTAATCTCTCCGGCAGCAGCCTGTTTGCACGGCTTGGAGCCAGAATGTGTATACCACGCAATATTTTCATGCAAGGCATCCATGAATGCCCAACCGTCTTCTTCACCCCAGATTTGGAGCCAACTCGATACATCGAGAAAGCCTGTACCGGAAGAATTTGGATTCGGCATGACGACGTGGCCCTGATACTCAGGTTTGGTCAGATCCTGCCACGATGATGGTTGTGGAACCCCATTTTTTTCACCTTCAACGGTGTTGTAGCAGATAGATGCGATCCAGGCTCTTTGGCCAACCCACAACGGTGGGTTCATAGTCGGATCAACGTATTTGGGATCTAGCATTTCTACACCCTTTGGAGAATAACCTTCAAAGTAATCTTCATTGGCGAGAAACACTAGGCTGGTTGCAGCCAGTCCCCAAACGATATCGGCTTGAGGATTGTCTTTTTCAGCAAGCAGTTTGGCAGTAATAATACCTGTCGAGTCTCTAGCACCCCATTTCAAATCAATGTTGGGGTTGTCAGCTTCGAATTCTTGCTCAAACATGGCAAGTTCATCCGCTTCAATTGCCGTGTAGACAATTAACTCATCCTGCGCAACGGCAGTGCCTATCAGAGCAACCATCGCAACCAGAGAGGTTATGATGGTCCTTAGTCTGAGATAGTAGTTCATAAAAGCTACCTCCATTCTTTATAGGATGAATCAAACTTTATACATTGATTCGGGAACCAAATATTAACTTAATTCGGAGAATTTTCATCAACTTCCAATTATCCACACACTTCGTAAATCGCTAATGTTTAGATGAATGATGATGTTAAACAAAATCAGCTAGTTAGCTGTAATTCAGCTGAATTACGAGGTTTGTACAATTTGAAAAATACCTGGTATCGAAGGAAGGGAGTTCACAAGTTTATCTGCAGGAACAAGCTTGCCCCATCAAGTGAATGTACTCTTTTCATTTCAATATTCCTATGTACGCTGATTCTTCATTGCATATAAACAGATGTACTAATATCGGCGAGAGAATTACACCGTGAACATCAATGAGAAATCTGACACATTTCACTCCGAAGGGGATACCAATCTGTCGTTGGAAAGAGTCTCCTGGCGTCAGCAGATTAACGATCCTGACACGTTGGACTGGCTGGAAAGAGATGAGAGATTGTTTTTGCATCAATCATTATCAACGCCATGTCTAGATGTTTTAGTTGGAGCTGAAGGATCTGAAGTTACAAATATTCGGGGGGACCGGTACATCGACTTTCACGGTAACAGTGTGCATCAAATTGGATATCAGCATCCGAAGGTTCTTGAAGCAGTTCGAGATCAGTTGAATTCGCTACCGTTCTGCCCACGTCGATTTACCAATGTTCCGGCCATTGAACTGGCGCAAAAACTTATTGACCTTACACCTTCTAATTTGGGTCGGGTGCTGTTTGCTCCTGGCGGTACCAGCGCAATTGGCATGGCTTTAAAAATCGCCCGTATGGTGACTAGCAGATTCAAAACTGTATCCATGTGGGACTCATTTCATGGTGCGTCTCTTGATGCCATTTCGATTGGAGGAGAAGCCGATTTTCGAAAAGACGCCGGGCCCTTATTACCGGGTACTGAACATGTGCCACCGCCCAATCCTGCCAATTGTCCTTTCAAATGTAACGGGAGTTGCAATCTGCAGTGTGCGGATTATGTGGAATATGTACTGGAAAAGGAAGGCGATGTTGCGGCAGTTGTGTCCGAAACCGTTTCCAGTGTTCCATACTTTCCACCAGTTGAATACTGGCATCGGGTTCGAGATGCTTGCGATAAGCACAATGCTCTGCTGATTCTGGATGAAATTCCGCATTCTCTGGGACGGACTGGAACCTTGTTTGCATTTGAGCATTATGAAATTACGCCTGATCTGCTGGTTTTGGGAAAAGGGCTTGGCGGCGGAGTATTTCCATTGGCCGCTGTCATTGCAAAAGAGGAGTTTAATGTTGTTCAAGACCGTTCTATTGGACACTATACCCATGAGAAAAATCCGGTCGCCTGTGCCGCAGGACTAGCGACCTTAGAGATCATTGTTGAGGAAAATCTAGCAGAACGTTCCAAAGTTCTCGGACGACAGGTCCGGCGTCATCTCCAAGCAAATCTGAAAAATATCGATTATGTTTCGGATGTTCGTGGGCTTGGATTACTGCTCGGTGTCGAGTTGGCTGACCAGCAAACCGATGGTGAAAAATTGGCCAGTGAAATTCTGTACGCCTGCTTGCAATCGGGCTTGAGTTTCAAGGTGTCGATGGGAACTGTATTGACGCTAGCTCCACCACTGAACATCTCTCAACAAGATTTGGACAGGGCACTAGACATATTGATCAAAGCCATTGGAGGTATTTCTGCGAGAGTACAGAGCTCTTGATCACGTTCAAGTTGTGTGCCCATTGAAATATCTATCATGCAACAATGTGAAAAAATGGCGACTAAATTTTTAGCATTCAGAATTTGTTAAATTTATCCTCATCAATAAATTACAATTGCCGCTCTAACCGACACCCCGTTGGAACCTTTTACGGATGCCCAACGAAAATGAATAGTTTTTCTGCAGTCGGTTGGAATTTTTTTTTGACATTTGAGTAGTATTCGAACTCGTTAGAGGCAGCAGCACATGAAATCAGAGTACGTTTATAAAAGAACATATCAGGGCAAGGTTAAAGGCCTGATTCTTGATTGGAGCGGAACAACAGCAGATGCGTTTGTAATCGCACCGGCTATTGTATTTGTTGAAGCTTTTGCAAAACACGGCGTGGATATCTCTATGGAAGAAGCACGCGGTCCGATGGGACTTAGGAAGGACTTGCATATTGCCGCACTGATGGAAGTGCCAGAGATCAGAGACAGATGGACAAAGGTTTACGATGTCGAACCGTCTCAAAAAGATGTTGATGCTGTTTTTGCTGACTTTGTTCCGATGCAACTCTCCTGTTTAAGCCGATATACGAAACTGCTCCCCGGGGTCGCAGAATTAACCCAACAATTTCAAAAAGATGGAATCAAAATTGGTTCGACTACGGGATTTACAAAGAGTATGGTGGAAATTCTGGCTGCAGATGCAGCCAAGCAGGGTTACAAGCCGGACGTTACCGTCGCCGGTGATGAAGTATTCCATGGTGCTCGCCCTAGACCTTTCATGATCTATCGAAATCTCGATATGCTTGATGTATGGCCAATCGAGGCGGTCGTTAAAGTCGATGATACAGTAGGCGGCGTAGGTGAAGGTCTGGCAGCGGGCTGCTGGTCTGTCGGGATTGCGGGATACAGCAACTACATGAACATCAATACCATAGAGGAATGGGAATCAATGTCTGAAAAAGAGTATGCTCGAAGACTTGCTATTTCCAGGGATATGCTTGAGAAGTGTGGTTCTCACTATGTCATTAACGAGTTTACAGAACTGCCTGCCGTCATTGATGACGTGAATGCAAGACTAGCACGTGGAGAAAGGCCATAAGTCACGAGCGACAGACATCTTGTCAATGATTTAGTGTAGTATGAAAGTGTTTCAATTCACTGAGAGCAGCCTGAGTTAAATTTACCAATTCGCTTTGGCATTTATTTTCTTTCTGCTCGTTTGCCGTGCAGCTGCATTGAATCAATCGGATGATTGAGGCACTTCTGCCTTTGACGTTGATTTAAGTTTCTACCACAATCAGCTCGCTACGCCAAGGTGTATTGATGAACTCAATTCGAGTGCCGCAGTGGCTTGACCTGTTGTTGCAGATTTATGTTGCCATCTTTGAAAAGAGCAGCGTAGTGATTGACACTTACCTGCACTGATGTGAGCTAACAGCTGAACCTCACTTCGCGCTCTCAGCAATCTCCGGTTGAGAATGAGACTTTGACTTGCGTGGTCGCTCTTTACCCGGTGGATCCCTATGCACAGCATGCGGTGGCCACAAATCACTGAGACTGAAAGTGATCGCCTCAAACGGCGGTAACGAAACTGGTGCATCATCAATCAGTTTATCGATCAATACCCACTGCGTTTCGTGTAGCCTGAATGCCTCCAACGAGCGGTCATCTGGGTCCACCAACCAAAAGTAGTTGACACCTTCGCGGGCATAGACAGCCCTTTTTCCACCCAGATCAAGTGTACGGGTCGACGGAGACAGCACCTCGCACACCCAATCCGGTACTGAGGTGAAGTAGGCGGTGGTCGGAATCCTGGGCATATTCTCGCGTCGCCATCCTGCAATGTCTGGTACCACAATGTCCTCACCCAGATGGAGTTCAGGCTCGTCGATGATCCACCAGCCGCCAGGACCACCTTCGCCAAAGTGAAAAGGATTACCGATACGATTTCCCAGCCCCGAACTGGCTATTGCATGAACAGGTGCTGGTCTGGGATGAGTGTATAGTTTGCCGCCGACAATTTCTGCAACCTGGTGTGGTGGCGCATTCAACACGTCCTGATAGGTTGCCCGAACTGAATCTGAATCAATTTTTGCCGCCTGTGTTTTCTTCATTGTGCCTTGAACCTTCGACGGTATTGCGGTTTGATTCCAATTGAAAAATGAGTGCTGATCAATGACTCAATTGTCTAAGTGACGATTTTACAGCACATTCAAAAACAGAAAAATCTCCGACATCAATAAATACTTCACATCAGATTCTCACGCAATGATCTAGCGTCTCGAATTGTTTGATCGAATGATTGGCAAAAGTGCGTAACTCTGGAAAGTGGAGTTGAATTTTTCTGCGCATCTTGCTTAATCACACCGCTAATTTTGTAATCTGAATAAAAATTAGTTAACCGCTTTCTGCGAACCTCTAAAAGGCTCACTGGCGCCCTTGCTTAGAGGCATTGTGGAGATATTGCGACACCGCTGTTTCACGAATAGTAGGAATTAAGAGACCCTTTAGGGTGTTGCCAAAAAACATTCAGACATAAATTTGTGCCAAGTCTGGTTTACGAAATCCGGCCTCGTACTCATTGGGATTGACATAACCGAGCGATGAATGTAACCGTCGGGCAATCTGTGAGTTGCGCAGCCCGTCGACTTTCAGTTGGTGAATCATGTAAAACTCCCGATATAAAATCCTGGTTGTGTCCACTTCGGTTTGGTGATTTGGAAAACCAAACCATAGGACCAATTGATCGGTGAAAGTGGTGAAGATTAATGGTTGGTGACAAGGTGTCTACTTTTTGCTAAGTGGGTGCTTATCTGATATCGATTTCCGAGGAGATTCTAGATGCTGAGAGCAACGGTCACAGGTCCGTCGTCGGTGGAGCGAAGCGTAGAAGCTGCAGATCGTGGCGGAGATGCGGAAGCTCAGCTGCTCGGTGGCGCCGTCACTAACCGCACCCTCTCTGCCAACGCTTCGTTGGTGTCCGCATAGGCGGGTTCGATCCAGTCGGAGTTCCAGAACCAGAGGCCGATTCCGCGGTCCACTTCGTGCTGAATGACATTCGTTCCGCCATCTGCGGGCTCCAGTAGCCAGCGATGGTCGAAGGTCAGAATACCGGGGATGCCCCCGGACTGGCGTAGCTCCGCGTTCGGGAGAATGGTGTCCACTGTCGCGGTCATTTCCAGGATCGCGCCGCCTGGATCACGCACCCTGTTCATCACTGTCTCCCCCATCGCATAGGCACCTTCAACTTCAACAAAGACCGGGTTCCACTGCGGATAGGCCTGGGTGTCGATCAGAACCTCCCACACCGCTTCGGGTGGGGCGGGGATCCAGATCTCCACGAGGAACGTCTTACGGGTGGTGAGAGCGCCAATCACCGCGACAATCAGGACGATCAAAACAGTAGTCGGGACACCCCATTTGACGAGGGATCGGGACTTCGTCATTTCACACAGCCTCGCGCTTGTTCTGAGCCATCATCGCAATCAGCATTTCCGTGTCAGCGCCCGTGGAACTGTTGATCGTCGCATCGCCCGAGACGCACTGGAAAGTCCGGGCGGGTAGCTTGCCGAACCCGCAGGAGCATCCAGTGATGAGAGCGGTCTGAGTCATGGCGCATCCGTAGATATCGACAAAATTTGAAGATTCGTTCATTATGGAACAATCTTGAGAAGTTTCGTAGAAATTAATTCCATGAGTGGCTACCGCGAATCGATCTGGAGCGCATTCGCTTTCACTGGGGGTATATACCAGTGCACCCATGCCTGATCTCCGACATTGCGTAATCGGTTAAGCGCTGACAACTGTTGTGGTAAAACTCCCAATGAGCGCATTTTTCGATCAAGCAGCAAACGCCCTCACCCATCGAGGATCACTTGCACGCATCTGTTGGATAATCAAAGTGACGAGTAATCGTTGCAATTTCTTCGTCATCCCAGACTACCGACAAATTCACATGGGCCGTTAATCCAGTGTCCTTTGCTTCGGAATTGAGTGAGCTTTCGATTCTGGCAATTCCATCACTGCGAAAAATGTTGATTTTGTGTTCAACTGTGCAACTGAAAGAAACTGTCTCATTGGTGATTGCGCGGTAGTACATCGAGGTTTCAAGTGAAATGGCAATTTCTTCATCACTAAATCGGAATGTACATTGCGGCATTTTCCAGGAATACTCGAACTGGCCAGTACCTAACTCTTTTCGTTTCCTTTGCAGTTCACCCTCGGATTCCAATGTCCAACTTGGTTGATGTGGCAGTTTTTTGGCACTAGGGAACGGTGTTGACAAATCATTTCCAGAAACAAACCGCGGCAGTTTCAGACTTGATTGCTCTGATGAGATTCTTATGCAAGCAGGCTGTATAGTAGCCCAGACAAGAGGCCAATAGGATGTGCCGAAAGCCAGCCGAATTCGATTGCCGCGGGTGAATCGATAGGCTGTTGACGGTAGTTGGATGCGATAGCGGATTGGTTTACCGGGAGAAAAGTGTGAAATTTCATCCAGTGATTCGTCAAGCGCGAGATTCAGTATCTGTCGGCTAACCAGATTGGAGTTGCCATCGCGAGACACTTCGCAGAGTCGGCAGATCAATTGAGCATCGCGCTTATCTCTTTTTACATCAATAGACAACTCCGCGTGACCGTTCAGAATGAGATCTTGGACAAGCGGTTCAGAGTCGAAGCATAGAGTGCGTTCGTCGTCAACGCGCTGATTGAGCGGTAGCCCGCCTACTCGGCCAAAATATCCGGTATCCCCTGCACATTCGCCATGCCGCAGATTGTTCGGCACATCGAAAAACTGAATTTCTGCAGAAGGCTGATCGGTTAACTTATCACGGTCAAGACATAGTGTGGTGACATCCGACTGTTCAAAATTATCGATCTGGATCCATTTTCCATTTCGTCTCCTCAGCCGGTCTTGAGGTGAATCGAATTCACGTTGCCAGACCCGGAGGTGAGGCCAGTCCAAGTCTTTTCCCGAATCATTCTTCAGCCAATGGTCCCACCATTCGAGTGAAAGTTCCTGAAAGCTGATCGCTGGGCCGGGTTCACCCTGGTCGGGGTAGTGATGTCCCCACGCCCCCACAATGCCCCAGCAGATATCGGGTCGCAAATTGACCAAGTCCATCACCATGTTGGAATATCGATCGGACCAGCCACCAATTGCAAGTATTGGACAGGAGAGCTGTTTCGAACTGAATGCAACTGAACCGTGCCGCCAATACTTACCTCGAATGGAGTTTCGAATCCATTCATTAAGCGGAAAGGCGAGCTTGTGCAGTCTTTTTTTCCACAGATCAAACCATTCTTTACCGACCGTCGCAAGATCTGGTGGGGAAGCGAGAATAGCGGGTAAGGTGGCGCCCCATTCGAAACTGTCGGTGAGTAAACAGCCTCCCATCCAGTGAATGTCATCATCAAATCGATTAATTGTTGCACAATTGGCCACAATTGCTTTCAATGGACCCGCAGCATCTACTGCTGCCTGCAGGGCTGCTGTTCCGCCCCAAGATGTACCAAACATTCCTACACAACCTGTACTCCAACTCTGAGCAGCGATCCAGTTAATAACATGGCGCGCATCAGCCAGTTCATCATCCGAGTACATATCCGGCATGTGCCCCTCACTGTCACCTGATCCTCGCATATCCACGCGCAAACAAACGTAACCGTGCGAAGCATAAAAGGGATGGTTGCGTTCATCTCGAGCACGGACCATGTCGCGTTTTCGATATGGAATGTACTCAAGAATCGAAGGGAAGGGTCCGTCTCCTTCGGGCCACCAAATCCGGGCAGACAATCTGACACCGTCTGGCATTTCAATCCAGAGATGCTCAGTTACCTTCAATGCATTTGGTTCACTGCGATGACTCTTATCGGACATTAAATCCAGTCTGTTGAGGATTCGATCAGGTAATTTGTTCGTAATTGATGAAAATCGGCATTAAATTAATTTTCTAACTATTCATAATTAAATTTCCAATTGAGTCGTAGTACCTGTTACTTTGCGTCTCATTTTTGTGAAGTTTACTTGATGACTGGTCAGTGGGTTTTCAGATGCTAATTTGGACACAATGAATATAGATTCAGTAACTGACTGGCTGTCAAAATAATTAGCGATATTTCAACTAGATTATTTCGGAGTGTATATATGAATGGGCTCAATATGACGCGGCGTTCATTTTTGGCCGCGTGTGGAGCGTTTGGTGCAGCAACTATGGTTGTGCCGCGATTCGCACTTTCACAGGATGGTTCTGTTCTAACGGTTCGATCTTACTCGGATCTGCAGGTTCTGGATCCTACTTTTCGTCTTTCTTTGCCCGAAGACGATATTATCCGTTCCATTTTTGCACCATTGGTTATTCCACAAGCCGGTGATGTTTGGGGTTGGAAACCAATTGCCGCCCAGAGTATCGAGCAGCTTGATGATGTGACAATTGCTTTCACACTCAAGGATAACATCGGCTTTACGGATGGTTATGGTCAGATGACCGCAGAAGATGTGAAGTTCTCAATTGAACGGTTTGCCGATCCCGCGATGGAAAGTCCCTACGCTGGCGACTGGTCGGCACTGAAAGAGGTTGAGGTTAAAGATAAATTGTCTGGCCTCATTCATCTCAATCAGAAGTTTGTACCACTTTGGTCGACGACTTTGCCGACTCCAGCTTCGTGCATTTTGTCGAAACGTGCGATGGAGGAGCTTGGCGACAAAATTACCACGAAACCAGTGGCGCAGTCAGGTCAGTATCTGTTGGCTGAATGGCAGCCGAAGCAGAAAACAGTTCTCAAGCGGAATCCCGACTGGGCGCATGAGCAGGGCGGTTTCGATGAAATCCACATCATTCCAATCGAGGACCCTGCAACAGCGGAGCGAGGTTTCGAAGCTGGCGATCTGGACTACACTTGGACTTCAGTTGCGTCAATACCTCGGCTTAAGTCGAATCCGCCACCGAACTCAGTCGTGCTAGAGAAACCATCTCTGGCATATGTCTGGATCGGTATGAATCAGGACGTGGCGCCATTTGATAACATCAACATTCGACGGGCTGTTCAGCACGCAATTGATCGTAAAGGTGTTGTGGATGCCGCATATTTTGGTGCAGCATCGGTAGGGAACGGGATTATTGCACCTGGACTGCCTGGTAGCCGAGACAGTGTGACTTATGATTACGACCCAGATAAGGCGAGAGACCTCCTGAAGCAGGAAGGTGCAACGAACCTTTCGGTGACACTTGACATTCTGAACCAGACTGATCGTTTAACAGCAGCTCAGGTCATTCAGGCAAATCTGGCAGATGTTGGTATCTCTTGCGAGATTAAGCAGAATGACAGCGGCACATTCTGGACGCTAGGTTCAAAAGATGGCGATTATTGGAACAAGTTGCAGATTTATCTACAACGCTACTCAATGCAACCCGACCCGAGTTGGGCCACAGTCTGGTTTACTCCGGAGCAGGTTGGCGTATGGAACTGGGAGCGAGTTAACAACGCAGAATACAAAGCACTGCATGATCAGGGGCTCGGCGAAAGCGATTTTGGAAAGCGCGACGAGATTTACAAGAAAATGCAGGGCCTCATGGACGAGAGTGGTTGTTATGTGTTTCTCACCCACGAGGTCGTTGGTGCCATCCATCGCGATACCATTCAGCCTGGGTTGAAGCCTAACGGGGAATCTTTGTTCTCTGAATTCAAGTCAGCATAACGATCTTCGGGCGGCCCGAAAGGGCCGCCCGATTCCCGACAGATGCTGAATTATTCTGTCAAACGGCTGGGTTTAGCCGTGATCATCGTGTCAGTGGTGATGCTACTGCTGTTCACGATGATTTATCTCATTCCCGGTGACCCGGCTGCGGTCGCGCTAGGTCCTCGGGCCACCGACGCGATGCGTGAAGCACTGCGTGTCAAAATGGGGCTTGACCAACCCATTTGGATCCAGTTCTGGAACTTTTTCATCAATGCATGGCAGGGAGATCTTGGAAACGAGGTTTTGTCTGATCGGCCGGTAACTGATGTGGTACTGGAACAACTGCCATTCACACTGGCTTTAATCGCCGGCGGTATGATTTGGTCCATTGCACTCGGCATTCCGCTGGGATGTTGGACTGCGATTCAACCCGGTGGTATTGTTGATCGCATAATCGGTATATTGAGTGTCGGGGTAATCGCAGTACCGTCCTTTGTTATCGCAATTTACGCACTGCTCATTTTCGCAGTCTCTCTTCGCTGGCTTCCTGCCATTGGCGCAGGCGATTCAGGCGACATTATTGATCAAATAATCCATTTGATTCTGCCATCTCTTGCAGTTGGGCTCGGTTGGGTGGGCTATCTTGCTCGTCTGGTGCGTGCCTCAATGCTTGAAGTGTTGGAGGCATCTCACATTCGTACCGCTCGTGCATTTGGCTTACCTGAACGATTGATCACGTATCGATATGCCTTGACCATTGCAATTCTACCGACTGTCACCCTGCTGGGAGTTGGTATTGGCCAAATGCTTTCATCGGCTGTTTTTGCAGAAATTGTATTCGCCCGTCCTGGAGTCGGCAAACTGGTCTACGATGCAATTCTGACCCGAAATTATCCGCTGGTATCAGGTGCAGTGCTTGTCACTACAGTGCTCTTTATAGCCATTAACTTAATTGCTGACCTAGTTGTTGGGGTTCTTGATCCTCGTGTCCGAAGCCGTCTCTAAACTCTACAAAGCCTTGCGGCGGATTCTAGCCGAACCAATGGGTGCATTCGGCGTTGCACTTGTTGTTCTCATGGTTTTTGGTGCCGTATTCGCTGACATTCTGGCAACAGCCGAACCTTCTGATATATCCCCACGTGACCGTTTTCAAGGTCCGTCAATCACGCATCTATTGGGTACCGACCATTTGGGGCGAGACCTGTTCTCACGGGTTTTGCACGGCGGCCGGATTGCACTGTCAGTCGCACTTTTTTCGATTGCCGCATCATTGGTTATAGGTGTGGTTCTCGGCCTCATTGCCGGCTATGGACCGCGCTGGTTGGACAATTTGATGATATTGGTGTTTGACGCACTCAAGAGTTTTCCCACAGTAATGCTGGCTCTGGCACTGGTCACTTTGTTTGGACCGTCTCTGACTGCAGTGGTCGTTGTCGTTATTTTGGTGAATGTGCCGGGCTATGCACGAATCATTCGGACCCAAACTCTCGCGTTGAAATCCGCTCAATTTGTTTCTGCTGCACAAAGTATGGGAGCTGGAACGACACGCATCTTACGGGCGCACATACTACCGAATGTTATTGGTCCACTATTGATTTTGGCTTCGATGGACATTCCTGTCGTCATCGCGATTGAGGCTGGAATGAGTTTTCTGGGACTTGGTGTACGCCCTCCAACTCCGTCGTGGGGCGCCATTTTGAACGATGGATTTGCGGCGATTCGCGACACGCCATGGAT
Organism: Gammaproteobacteria bacterium; assembly: GCA_022823405.1. GTDB lineage: Bacteria > Pseudomonadota > Gammaproteobacteria > Arenicellales > JAJDZL01 > JAJDZL01. Next base: position 17,060 of record JAJDXD010000119.1, on the reverse strand, counting down.
TGCGGTCGCTGGTGGTCTGCCGATTATTGTGACCACGTTGGGATTCACATTTCTGGGCGAGACATTGCGGGATGTTTTTGATCCTCGCTTGAAGGTTCGCTGATGAACATACTCGAAATTCAGAATCTCAATGTTACCTTCGACACTGAAGACGGGCAGCTACGTGCCCTTCGAGACGTTTCATTCAACGTTCCGGAACATCGAATTGTTGGGATTGTTGGAGAGTCGGGTTGTGGAAAGTCGACGCTGATCAATTCCATTTTAGGTTTGCTTGCAGATAACGGACAGGTGGAAAAGGGAAAAATTCTATTTGAAGGGCAAAACCTGACCGAGTTGAACTCCTCTCAGTTGAGAGAATTGCGCGGGGTAAGAATTTCCACCGTCTTTCAGGATCCAATGGGCGCGTTGAATCCGGTCATATCGGTGGGTACTCAAATGCTGCATATTCAGTATCGATCCAGCCTTAGCAAGTCAGAGAAACTGGACAATGCTGCAGAAATGCTTCGCCGGGTCAGAATTCCGGATCGAGAGTCAGCGCTCACTCGATACCCACACGAATTTTCAGGTGGTATGAAGCAACGAATTGCGATCGCCATGGCAATGATGATGGAACCGGCATTGTTGATAGCTGATGAGCCTACGACTGCACTGGATGCTACTTTGGAAGTGGCGACGATTGAACTGCTTCAGGATCTGCAGCAGCAGATCGGGTGCTCCGTCCTATTTATTTCCCATCATCTCGGAGTAATTGCTGAACTTTGTGATGACGTTGTGGTGATGTACGCGGGAGAAGTTGTTGAGCGCGGGACGACGCGGCAAATCTTCTACCGACCCATGCACCCCTACACAGAGCGACTGTTGCAATGTGACCCAGCTGGACAATCGGAGCGCACACGTCATCTACCAACAATTCCAGGTGAAATTCCAGATCTTCGATTGCGTACGCCAGGTTGTATCTTTGCTGCTCGTTGTCACTGTCGCGAAGACATCTGCGACTCGACTCCGCCTGAAGTTGAAATTGAAGGTCAGAGTGCCCGCTGTCACAGGCTGGTCGCATGATTCTGTCTATCAACAATGTCGAGGTCACGTTTCGAGTCGGTCCCTGGTTTAATCGTCAGCCGATACTAGGCGTGGCAGGAGTGAGTTTTGATGTGGCACCTGGAGAAACTTTTGCACTCGTCGGTGAAAGTGGTTCGGGAAAAACAACACTGGCCAATGCGATTAATGGACTTCAGTCAATCTCAAATGGAGACGTAACATTCTTGGGTGAGCGCATTGACACTACAAGTCAGAGAAACATGAAACCTCTGCGACAGCAAATGGCAATGATGTTTCAGGATCCCGTCGGTTCGCTTTCTCCACGAATGAGAGTGGGTGATCTGGTCGCCGAACCATTTCATATTCACAAGATTAAGGCCAACATTAAAGAAGAAACTGAGCGTCTTTTGTCCCTGGTTGGACTGTCGGGAGATTTTGCCAATCGATACCCACATCAGCTGTCGGGTGGCCAGGCGCGTCGAGTTGGTGTTGCTCGAGCAATCGCGCTCAACCCCAAACTGATCATCGCAGATGAACCCACTGCAGGGCTTGATGTTTCTGTGCAAGGTGAAGTTCTAAACTTGCTCAATGATTTACGAGAACGCATGGATCTTGCCATGATCATCATCACCCACAATCTACATGTTGTACATCATGTGGCAGATCGAATGGCGGTGATGTATCTCGGACGAATTGTGGAACTCGGTGAAACCGAATCAATGTTCAGAGCACCGGCCCATCCATACACCGCAGCACTGTTGAGCGCAAACCCTGAGCCTGATCCAGACAAGGCGAAAGAAAGAATCTCTCTACCGGCGGAAGTACCCTCTTTGCTTGCGCGTCCATCTGGCTGTGAGTTTCACACCCGTTGTCCCTGGGTACAATCCCGTTGCAAGTCTGATCAACCATTCGCGAATGGCGAAGTACGTAACATTGCATGTCATTACCCACTTTCGCCGGGTGATAAACTGCCGGTAAAACAATCTTCAATTTGAACGAAAGTACCTATTCTGCTGCCAAACTAGATCTAAACGTAACCGAATCATTCACGAAGGAGTCGCCAATGATGCCCAAATTATCGATTCGCACTGAATTTCCGCGTGTGGTTCGAGAAATTGAAAACACCTGGATTCCAATGCCGGACGGTACCCGACTCGCCGCTCGAATCTGGTTACCAGAGGATTCTGAAGTTAATCCGGTCCCAGCAATTCTCGAATATCTTCCCTATCGAAAACGCGATGGTACAGTGGAACGCGACCACCTGACGCACCCATATTTTGCGGGACATGGCTATGCTGGGGTACGCGTCGATATGCGGGGAACAGGGGACAGTGAGGGCGTATGCCTCGGAGAGTATCTGCGACAGGAACAGGATGATTGTCTGACGGTGATTGAATGGCTGGCAGAGCAGCCATGGTGTTCAGGGAAAGTCGGGATGATTGGCATATCTTGGGGAGGTTTTAACGGACTTCAAGTCGCGGCGCGGCGTCCGAACGCGCTGGGAGCTGTCATTTCGCTCTGCTCAACGGATGATCGTTACGCGGATGACATTCACTTCATGGGTGGAGCTTTACTTGCGGAAAAACTTGGCTGGGGAGCGACTGCCTTTGCAATTGCCCATACTCCTCCAGATCCAGCAATTGTGGGTGAACGCTGGCGCGATATGTGGATTGAAAGACTGAATAACAATGGCCTATGGCTACTTGACTGGTTTCAGCATCAACGTCGAGATGCGTTTTATGCGCATGGCTCAATTTGCGAAAGCTACGAAGATGTGGAGGTTCCGGTGTATCTGGTCGGTGGCTGGGCTGATGGCTATACCAACACGATCTTTCGTATGCTGGAAAATTTAAGTTGTACAAAAAAAGGGTTGGTTGGACCTTGGGCACACAAGTATCCGCATTTTGCAATGCCGGGTCCTCGAATTGGTTTTCTGCAAGAGTGTTTGCGCTGGTGGGATCAACATCTCAAGGGGGTTGATACGGGCATCATGGAAGAACCGGAGCTTCGCGCCTGGATTCAGCATTCCGTACCTCCCGATTCACAATTTGAAACACGCCCGGGACATTGGGTTACGGTCCCGACATGGCGCGATGATGTTGTTTCAATGCGATCCATGTTTTCCGACAACCAGTTGCCGGGAGGAAAACCGAATGAACCGATTACTATTTGTGCGCCAGAAAATACAGGACACACGTCAGGCAACTGGTGTGGATACGGTCAGGTACCTGATGGTCCAATCAATCAATCCGAAGAAGCCGGTATGGTTTGCTTTGAGTCGGAACCATTTGACGAAGATGTTGATCTTTTGGGCTTTCCGATCCTAACAGCTGAGGTTTCGAGTAACGTTTCTCAGGCCAATCTGGTTGCAGTACTTTCAGAAGTGCTTGAGGATGGCAAGGCTACTCGTATCAGTTACGGGGTATTGAATCTGACACATAGAAACAGTCATGCGCATCCGGAACCTTTGCCTGAAGGAAGTTTTCCGGTCCGCATAAAGCTAAACGCCTGCGGTCAACGCATCGGTAAGGGGAATAGGCTACGGCTGGCATTGTCCAATGCCTACTGGCCAATCATTTGGCCATCTCAGTCGAAGGCCAGATTGCAGTTAAAACATGTAGCGCTTGATCTACCTCTTTCCAGAGGAAAATTTGCTCAAAACTGTTTTCAGAAACCCGAAGGCGCAGAGCCTCTGGCAGTCGAGACATTAGCATCTGCAAGTTACGAACGGCAACGTTCCATTGACTATGTCTCAGGGCATGAGACCTATGAGATATTCAACGACTCAGGGCTAGCACGCCATCTGCACACCGGCATTGAATATCGAGAGACAGGCCGAGAAACCTATATGATTCATCCTGATGATCCGAACTCTGCAGTTGGCACTTGCGCCTGGAGCAAACACTATGCCAGAGATGAGTGGAGTGCGGATGTGGAAGCTGTCATTACTGTTCGTGCACTACAGAGCGTGTGGGAGATTGAAGCGTCGCTGAAAGCTAGGGATGCCGACGGCATGGTGGTCCATAAATCCTGGTCTGATAATATTGACAGAGACTTGGTATGAGTGCATTTCCCGGGTTTAATTCTGATGCATCCACCCATTTGCTGACTGTTGACGACGTTACAATGCGAGTGGTCATTGAGGGTGAGGGACCTGATGTTGTTTTAATTCCCGGAGGTGATCAGACAGCTGAAGCGTATTCACAGCAGTTTTCCAGACTTTCCAACTCATTTCGATGTATTTCCTACGACCCTAGGGGTGCGGGAGATACTGTTTCGCCACCAGCACCTTGGACGATGTCAGACTATGCGCGGGATTGTGCGGCCGTTATTGACGCATTCTGCTCAGGAGAGGCTGTCGTTTCTGGTCTTTCTCTGGGCGGACTGGTTACCCAGCAGTTGGCAATCGATTTTCCAGACAAAGTTCAACTTGCAATTCCCATGGGTACAGCAGCGTACATAGACGGCTTTACGCGTGACTGGATGCAAGCAGAAATTGATCTGCGAAAGGCTGGTGTGAATCTGCCTGACTACTTTCTGGCGCCACACTACGCTCCCTTTGCCTTCCCAGCCAAAGCACTGCATGATTCTGCATTCTGGGCTGAGATCAAGCCGCTTTATACGAGACGATTTGCCGACCGTGAGCCCAAAGATCTAATCGATCAATGGGAGGCATGTTTAGAATTTGATTGTCGTGAAGGGCTAACAACTTGCCCGGTGCCATTTCACGTCATCAGTTTTTCGGAAGACGTTCAGACTGCCCCTGCCATGTGCAAGGTAGTTGCCGATCTTGTTCCAAACGGTGTTTTCCACGAACTGCCGGGACTTGGACATGTTTCGATGCTAAGCCACCGACCTGAAGTCGTTGCCGCGAAATTACGCGAAATCATTTTGGGACACTTCGGATAGCCGAAACGCACACCGCACTATGTGGGTGTGAATTGTTCGGTTCGATCATCGGTTTCGATCAGGAATGCTGGGTCCGATTGCCAAGAGTTCCATCGCTGCTTGCATGGGCGGCAATTGCTCATACAAGATTCTGTATACCCGTTCGGTCATTGGCATGAACACGTCGAGTTTTTTGCCAATGTGGTAGGTTTCTCGGGCTGACTGCAGACCTTCCACTTCCTGGCCGATTTCTTCCAGGACTGAATCAAGTTGCTTGCCGCTTCCAAGCCCAAGTCCCAGTCTTCGATTTCGGGAGAGGTCTCCACTGCATGTTAACAGTAAATCTCCTATCCCAGAAAGACCCATCAACGTTTCAGTTCTGCCGCCTAGAGCGATGTTGAGCCGGTTAATTTCGGCGAAGCCTCGAGTGATCAGCAATGCTCTGGTATTTATTCCGAATCCAAGCCCATCCGAGATTCCTGCGGCAATCGCAATCACGTTTTTTGTCGCACCACCAACCTGAACTCCGACGATATCGTCCGTTGTGTACACCAGCGAAGTTGCATTTCGAAACATATTGGCAATCGATTCTATGTCTTCAGTATATGTAGATGCGAGATGAAAGCCGGTTGGCAAACCTTTTATGACTTCATAGGCAAAACTTGGACCGGCTACGGTTGCTGTAATGGCACGATCCTTGAGTATGCGAACTGTGACTTCACTTAACAGACCGCCAGTTTCAGAATCGAATCCCTTGGTTCCCCAGATGACGATTGGTTTAGTGCCCGAATCCATCAAGTGCAGATGATCTGAGACTGAACTAATCGCTAAGTTGAATACCCGGCTGGGTACGGCTACGACAACAGCACTGCATGATTCAATTGCTGATTCCAGAGTATTGCAGCCCTGAAGGTTATTTGGCAGTTCAAGATCTGAAAAGTATTGTGAATTTCGGTGATTATGATTAATGTCTTCGATGACGTTTTGGTCGATATCCCAAATTCGAACCGTGTGACCGTTATTGGCAAGCCACGCTCCTAATGCGGTTCCCCAGGACCCCGCTCCGATGACCGCAATACAATGGGATTCGAGTGAAGATAAACTCATAATCCTATTATTTTACATATTGAGTTTGTAGTTCCGTTGCAGTGATGCCTTTCGTCAAGACAAGATACTGGTTAGATCTCTTCAAACTTGTACTGTACAAATTATCCTCTTGTATGATAGTTCAATCACCAACACTTTAATACAGCTTTTATTTTATTGTTATCAATCAGATACAAGACTTTGTGCTCTCCTTTGCTGGGCAATGGTGCATGTCAACTATTCATCTACACACATCTAATCAGTGCTGAGTTCAGTTCCGGGTGAGACTGTCGGTATCATTCTTTCTGCTCTTGACATTTTGACAAATGAATCGTTGACAAAGAAGGAGTTTCTAATATCAAGTTCCGGCCGAATTGTCGTTGAGATTGAGAAACTTTGATTCGTAAATAGTCCTGTGTTGATGTCAAGTGCTTTCTACCCTTTCGCCTAATACATTAATCTGGAGTAACAGTTTAATGTCGCTAGGTATTCAAGGACAATACAGGTCCTTTGAACAGTAAATGAAGTACAAGGTGGCCAGGGGCAGAATCGAACTGCCGACACGGGGATTTTCAGTCCCCTGCTCTACCGACTGAGCTACCTGGCCAGAATTGAGCGATTGCCCCTATTCGAGTGAATTGAAAGGCCGATATTTGCCAAAATCGTCTGAGAAATTGACAAGAAGTCATAGTGGAACCGTCTGACGGAAAGCAAAATTATAGAAAATCGTTCAGTAGATTTGGCGGTGTTGAACGATTATTTTTCATTAATTGATTCGTTCTGCGAGCTGATCGAATCTCAATTCAGTTTCTCATTCTTCAGGCGGTGTATAGCCTGCCGGCATATCCACATCACCGCCAAAAAAGAACTTTTCAACCTGCTCGCTCAGGTATTTCCGATCTTCAGCCCTTCCCATACTGAGTCGCTTCTCATTGATCAGCATGGTTTGGTGACTGAGCCATTGTTGCCATGCCTCAGCAGATACGTTTTGATAGATTTTTGTACCGAGCGGTCCCGGTAATGGTTGCATCGCCAAAGCAGGCAGTTCCTTCTTCAGCAAGACACATTTGACAGTATTTGGCATCGTAAACTGAATCTAAAAGTTGAAACTACGGATAATTTTACCTGTTCAGTTTTAACTCAGTGTTGCGTATTGAACTGAGTTGAGTTGATTCTTGAAATGAGTTCCAAAACAGGCGCAGGTATACCCCGGTTTAGCGACTTATCTAGAGAAACCAGATCGATATCTGCTTGACGGAATTGATCTGGTTCAGAGTCTGTAATTTGAACAATTAGTGGAGTAATATTCAAGCGGAAGTGCGTGAAGTCATGATGAAACAGTTCCCAAGTTTGAACTATCGTAATATTCATGGCGTAATTTTGTTGGAACCATTTCTGCACGTTTTCGATATCGCCGGGGTATTCTGGAAAACTCCACAAACCACCCCAAATTCCAGATGACGGTCGTCGTTCTAACAGCAGTCGGTGATATTGGTCTAGGGCAATCACAAAAGTGACTGCTTTAGTCTTTCGAATAACGCGTTGCTTGCTAAGCGGAAATTTTTCGATTAGATTTGCGTTTTTAGCGCAACAGAGCGAACGAAATGGACATACTTCACACTTGGGGTTGCGTGGCGTACAGACGGTAGCACCGAGGTCCATAAGGTGTTGCGTATATTTTTGACAGTTTTCCGCTGGAGTACACGCATCGGAAATTTCCCAAAGCCTTCGAATTCGCTGTGAATCTTTCTCGTCATCAACACAAAAACTGCGGGCGTAAACCCGTTTAGCGTTGCCATCAAGGATTGGGGCCTTGTGCCCGTAAGCCAACGCACAAATAGCGCCCGCTGTCGAACGCCCGACTCCTGGCAGTGCCAGGATCTCGTCAAAGTTGGCAGGAAATTGTCCATTATGTTGTTCATCGATCAGTTGAGCGGCGCGATGCAGGTTGCGAGCCCGGGAATAGTATCCAAGCCCGGTCCAAAGATTGAGCACTTCATCAATTGAGGCGTTTATCAGACTGGTTATGTTCGGGAATTTTTCAATGAATCTCAGATAGTAGGGGACGACTGTCGCCGCTTGGGTCTGCTGCAGCATGATCTCGGAAATCCATACCTTGTACGGGTCTGGCTCAAAAGCCCAAGGCAGATTGCGACCAGGCAAAGGGTTATGCCAGTTGAGTAGCAATTGACTAAAATCATCGAAACATTCAGATGGTTTCATACATCCGTCCCCTATACCCGACTACACTTAGCTAAAAAATAACACAGTCAATATCAAATTATGAAAGTCATAACTTTCAACGCCAACGGAATTCGTTCTGCTGGACGTAAGGGATTTTATGAATGGATGCTTGCTCAGGAAGCAGATTTTGTCTGCATTCAGGAACTTAAGGCACAACAAGATCAACTCACTTCCGACATGCTTAATCCTGGAGACTATTTCGGGTACTTTCATTGCGCTGCAAAGAAGGGCTATAGTGGTACCGCCATTTATTCCAAACACTCACCAGTTGAGGTCAGCTACGGACTAGGTTGGGATGACTTTGATTCCGAAGGGCGTTGTGTGAGAGTCGACTTTGACCTTTTCACGATTATCTCAATCTACCTGCCTTCGGGAACCAGTTCTGATGTACGCCAGGAGTTCAAGGAAGTCATACTTGAAAGACTAAAAACCGTGCTGATGGCTTTTCAGCGCGAGCCTCGCAATTTCATAATTTGCGGTGACATCAATATTGCTCATCGCCCTGCAGACATCCGAAATTGGAAAGGCAATCTTAAGAATTCAGGCTTTCTGCCGCAAGAGCGAGAATGGATGGATTGGCTGTTTGGTGCAGCAGGCTACATTGACGCTTTCCGCATTGTTGACAGCCGTCCCGGACAATATACCTGGTGGTCCAATCGCGGTGGAGCATACGAGAAAAATGTCGGTTGGCGGCTGGACTACCAGATCGTCTCAGCTGGACTCAAAGAGCAGATCGATTCATTCTCCGTCTACCGCGATATCAAATTTTCCGACCACGCACCAGTCATCGGAATTTACAGCGTTCCGACTAATTTCGCGCAGAAGTAATCTTATGTCGCGCTTTCAACGGGTTGGTCAACCGGTTGCGCTGCTATCAGTTTCTGAACCCAGAGGATAATGCCGATAACTGGAATTCCGATGAGCGCTGTGATAATAAAGAACGTTTGATATCCAACACCATCAACTATAGTGCCCGAGTAGCCTGCGACAACTTTCGGCAACAGTAGCATGATCGAGGTAAAAATCGCATACTGCATCGCAGTGAAGCGAATATTAGTCAGACTTGAGAGATAAGCGACGAACGCTGCAGACGCTAAACCAGCACTGGTACTGTCGACGACAATCACAAACAAAAGCATGCTTGTGCTAGGATTTACCGCCAACGCCATAAACAACAGATTGGATGCTGCTGAGAGAACTGCACCAAGCAACAGTATACGAAGTACACCAAATCGAAGCGAAAGTACTCCGCCAATCAAACCACCTGCTATCGAAGCGATCAGTCCATACAGTTTTGAGTATTGTGCGATTTGAGTTTTCGTGAAACCGATGTCGATGTAAAACACATTTGCAATGACTCCAAGCACGATATCTGAAATTCGATAGGTACCGACCAAAAGCAGAATGATGAGTGCCAGACGGCCGTACCGGACAAAAAAATCAGAAATCGGATTAAGGTAGGTTTCGTGAATGTGTTGCATCTCAACTACACGGGCTCTAATTAACAACCAAGCAACGACACCCGCTAGCGATACCGAAAACGCCATTCGACAGGTTTCGAGAAGTAATCGCGTCGGCGCGGAATTCAATCCCCATTCTTCAACGATGACAGTCTTTGCAGACTTAACGAAATCGCCAGTCAGATAGAATCCCAGTACAAAAGCAGCAATTGCTAATATGAAAACCAGCAAAAATCGAAGGTAATCTCGAGCCCCCTTAAACGCGGTGTTTTCAATGAGACTGTGCTTAGGTTCAGGATTCAGCAAGGTCGTGACCACGCCTACCAGCATAAAGCCAGCCATCACCTGATAAACGGAAGACCAGGCTCTGAAACTGTACTCACCACCGCCTATGATGTCAGCCATCCAAAGTGCTCCAGCACCGGCAACAATCAATGCGACCCGGTATCCAGCAATGTACATGCCAGATAGCATCGTTTGTAGGTCTGGCGGCGCGGATTCGATGCGATAGGCATCGATCACAATGTCTTGCGTTGCAGACGAAAAACCGATGCAGACCGCACCGATGACTGTCATTATCAAAAGGTCAGTCTTCGGGTCGAAAAATGATGTCCAAAATATGCTGATGATGATTGCAAATTGGGAAACCAGTAGCCAGGCTCGACGACGACCCATTCTACGAGTTAGATAGGGGAGTGGCATCCTGTCCACAATCGGCGCCCAGACAAATTTGAATGAGTAGCCTAATGCCGCCCAGCTAAGAAAGGTAATCGTCGCCCTTTCAATACCAGCCTCACGAAGCCATACAGATAGGGTGCCGAAAACCAGTAAAAGCGGCAGACCAGCCGAAAATCCCAGAAACAGCATGCAGATTGCACGCGGGTGAAAAAGCCCTTTGGTGGCTTCTTTCCAGTTATACGTCGTTGAATTCGATCCGATGTCTAGATACCTTCCCTGATGTTGAATAAGTTTCTTTGCCCAGCCGTGTTACACTGGGACGCTGTCAGCCGAGCATCTGATAACCAAGTTCTTCCAGAAATCTGACGCCAAATGAATCCACAAGATTCAAAAATATCAGGACCAGAATTGGAGAAAAATCGAGTCCGCCAAAAGTTGGAATGATACGTCGAGCTGGACGCATGATCGGTTCGGTAAATGTTAATACCAAGCGGGTGAGGGGTGTAATGCGTCGAGCAACCCAGCTCATTACAACACGTATCAGAATGGCGGCAATAAAAATAGTTATGGCGTAATCAAGCAGTCTGGCAGGAGTCAGAATAAGGAGGGCAAATATGTTGACACTGACGCCCTGAAGAGAGACAAAAAGAAAGCGTTCTACTGCTGTGATAATGAATGCCAGGACAAAGGGTGATCCAATATCAGCGCCTGAAATTCGGGGCACGAAAAGTCGAAGAATACGAATCGGTACCCGTGTCAGGCGATCAATGATTTGTGAAACCGGGTTGTGAAAATCTGCATCCGTGTATTGCAACAAGGCGCGCAATACTGTTATGACTGCGTAGATTTCAACCAGCGTACGCAACAGCTCTAACGAAATGGGGACTTCCATACCTGTTAGTCGGCGCTCGCAGGTTGAGACATTTCAATTGATCTTTCTTCTGCAGCTCGAATCGCTGAAACAATACTCTGTTTGACTTTGGCTTCGTTGAGCACATTGAGTGCTGCCGCTGTTGTTCCGCCTGGTGAGGTTACGCGCTGCCGCAATATTGCTGGACTTTCGCTACTGGTAGCTGATAGAAGCGCAGCACCAACCGCAGTTTCAGTTGCCAGTAAATGCGCAGTTTCGTGTTCGAGACCAAGTTCGATTGCGGCCTCTTCAATGCATTCAATCAGGTAAAAGAAATATGCAGGACCACTTCCGGAAACTGCTGTAACAACATTCATCAGTCGCTCTTCAGGCAGCCAGACAGTTTTTCCGACTGCGGACATGATGTTTTGAACAACTGTTTTTTCTTCGTCAGATACCTCTGGGTTGGCATACATCGCTGAAACGCCCTTCTGAATCAATGCCGGAGTGTTCGGCATCACGCGCACGATACTAAGGTTTCCGCCCGACCAGGAATCAAGGTCATCCAGTCGAATCCCTGCTGCGATTGAAATCAGCAGTGGACTTGCAGACTGGAGAGAGCCTGCAACGCTTGTGAGGGCGCTTTGCATGACTTGTGGTTTGAGGGCAAGTACGACTGTTGAGGAAGCTGCAACTACTGCGTGATTGGACTCTTCAACACGAACTGAAAAATTATCGGCAACGTATTTACGAGCGTCTTCAGACAAATCCGAAACGACTATGGCGTCGCGACTGTAGCCATTGGCAATAAGTCCGCCAACCAGACTGCGAGCCATATTGCCGCCGCCGATAAAGCCGATGGTTGAGTGACTGGATTGATTTTCCGATGAAGGCACGGATTTCTATTGTGTATGGGAAGTTGCCAGCAAATTATATTCTCTGTATGAATGCTGGTTTACAGAGTCAAGTTGCTCCAGCGTTAAGGTTTGGTGCAATCAAAATGAATAATTCTTCGCCTGTGTTGAACAGAAGCAATTCATCTGTCGAATCTCAATTTCGATCAATTTTCACTTTGTATTTTTTTCATTAGTCCGGGAAGAGAAATCATTGTTAGGTCATCACCAAGAGGGAACTCTTCATCTCCGCCATAAACGACGAATTTTTTATTTGCCTCTACGTCATCGCAGGTTTGGCCAAATACTTTACTGACTTTCGGCGCAACACCATATTTGATTTCGACGGCCCAGATATTATTGAATCCAAACCTGATGATTAAGTCAATTTCTGCTCCATTCGTTGTCCGATAGTAATAAGTTTTTGCGAGACGGGGAAGAACCGAGTGAATATTTTCAATAACGAAACCCTCCCAACTCTTCCCAAGTACAGGGTGAGACAAAAGTGAGTTGAAATCATGGACACCAAGCAAATGGTGCAATAGGCCGCTATCGCGTACGTAATATCGTGGAGACTTCACCAGTCGCTTTTTAACATTTTCGTGCCAGGGTTCCAATCTTCGCACAAGCAAGAGGTCAGTCAAAACATCGATGTATCGACTGACGGTTTTGCCATCAATTTCTAAATTGGTTCCGAGTTTTGATTGGTTGACCGGTTCACCTTGTAGGTGAGCCAGCATGGTCCATAATCGTCGTAGCCTTGTCGCGGGAATCGGAAATGCCAAATTTGGTACATCGCGTTCAAGGTAAGTTTCGACTAAATCTTGTAGCCAATACATACTCTGTTCATCGCTCTTGGTAAGATAGCTATCGGGAAATCCTCCTCGTAGCCACCGTTTGTTTAATTCTGTTCTGTCTTGGTCAATTTCCAAGACGTTTAGTCCGCTCAATTCGAGATGGCTGATTCGTCCTGCCAAACTTTCCGAACCCTGGCGTAATAATTGCATGGATGCAGAACCAAGAAGTAAAAACTGTTTAGCGCTCCGTCCCTCCCATCGGTTATTGTCGATCACACCGCGTAACGTTAAGAACAACTCAGGTACTCGCTGTATCTCATCCAGAATGATTAACTTATCGTTGTTGTCATTGAAATAGGATAGAGGATCGGTTAAGCGAAGCAAGTCTTGAGGATTTTCCAAGTCCAAATAGACCGATTTCGTGTTTTTCAGAATCTTTTTGGCCAGTGTTGTTTTACCGACCTGACGTGCCCCTACGAGCACGACAGCGGGTGTATGCCCAATTGTTTCTAGAAGTGTTTCTTCAATCAATCTGTTTAACATACCATGTATTATAGGAATAATATTCCGATAATACATGGATTAATGTAAATGATCCTAGATACCATGCCAATAAAACTCGCGTACGATGCACTTTTGGTGGATCAGTGATTCATATCACCAAGATAATTCACATGGTTAAGCTCTGGTCAAGGACAAAAGAGACAAGAACTAGAAATATTTCGATGAATGTCGAAACGATTTCGATTGATCGAAGCAATTTGGAAGTTAAAATTCGTGGCGGAAAATAGCTCTAAGTAATGCGGCCATCGCATATTTCTTACGACACTGCAGTATTGATATGACGTTAATGTTGTCAGATTGAAAACTGGACAATTTTCACAAAGGCAGCTAGTAATCGAGGCAAATTGTGGTTCTAAATGTGTAGGTACTAGCCTTGGGTTTGGTAGTTTCATGAACAATACGTTGAGAGGAATTTAGAAAATAACGGAGGGTGGACGAAATGTCAGGCAGTAGAGGAAGACGTGAACTGTCAAGTCAGAGGAGCACCTAGCTAAATCAAGACAAATTTTCAAAAAAGAACTTCATGAATTCACCTCTCTACTCCCGTGAGTCTTCTTTCGCTGCAGACATAGTCTCGAATTAATGCGGAAAATCAACGACGTGGGTGTACTGTGCATACTTGTTGCAGCGGTTTCATGGAGCACGGCAGGATTGTTCACCCGCGTCGTTACTACTGATATTCCAACCACACTGTTCTGGCGGTCGTTGTTTGGCGGACTCTGTGTGCTCGGAATCGTAATGGCTATACACAAGACCACCGATATCCGCACTGCGTTTCGTTTCACCTTAGGGGAGGCGGTAATTGCAATACTCTCCGCAGCAGGAATGATCTGCTTCATTTCCGCATTTTTCTACACAACCATCGCGAACGTGGTATTTGTCTATGGCACAATGCCGCTCTTGACATTTATCCTCTCCTTGATTTTTCTGAAAGTACGCGCAGTTGCCGTGTCTCTCGGATGTTGCGGATTATCAGCAGCAGGGGTAGTCGTCATGACATCCGGTAGTAGTTTGCCGACGGATTACTTAGGTATCGGACTGGCGTTCGGGATGACGATGTTTATGGCCTCTCTGACTGTCGCTGCAAAATTCTTTCCAGATGCTGACAGTTCCAAAGCTACGTATCTTTCCGCCTTTTTGGGCGCTTTAGTGACGGCTCCGTTTACGACTTTTGGAGGCATTAGTTCTGCTGACTACTTCTGGCTGATTGTTTACGGTATAGTGAACTTGGGTGTGGGCTTTGGAGTGTACCTGATTGGCGTAAAGCGTGTATCCGCACTAGTTGCCGCCCTTGTCGGACTGACAGAAATTCCTCTAGCGCCAATCTGGGCCTGGTTTTTGTTCGGGGAACGGATGGAAGTTTCTGTGTTGCTCGGTGGGTCGGTGATAGTTATTGCTGCGCTAGTCTACATAACATGCTCTGGCAAGTGGGAGAAAGTACCTGATGCTCGACTTATGAAAGGGAAAAACCGTTAGATATATTTCGATGAACGTCGAAATAAATTCGGTCGCAAGAAGCGTTTTGGTATGTACAATCCGAGGCGAGAAAGCTTCTTCTAGAATTGTGCGGCTTTATCTACTAGATGTATGAACGAGATGGGACAGATACAAATATGCCTTCACGATGACTTGTTGAAATTTCTGTCGGTTAGACAGTTTTTGTTAAATGGAAATAAGTATCAAAGCGGACAGTGACTTGATGGAAGAATTGGAACCGAAAACTTATAGATATACGATGTTACCGCCCCACAGTGTTTAAGCAGGGATAGTGAGAAATGAGTATTGCTGATTTCGGACGGGTCATTGGTCACGAAAGCCGCGTGGCGATGCTTCAGGCTTTGATGGGTGGCGTAGCTCTGTCAGCAAGCGAATTGGCCTGGCATGCCGGGGTGACTAACCAGACCGCAACCAGTCACCTCAATGAGCTAGTTAATGCGAAATTGCTATACAGACGGAAGTGCGGGCGATTCCATTACTATGAAATTAATGGCGACTCGGTTGCATCTACTATTGAAAAAATCGCATCTGGCATTCCTGTGAAGGACGGTCGAGATTTCCGACGAAATGTGAAACCCGAATTGAAAAAAGCTCGATTCTGTTACGATCATCTAGCAGGGGAACTAGGCGTTGAAATATCTCGAATTCTTGTCCAAATTGAGGCTTTAGTTCTGTATCAAGACAGTTTCCATCTTCCAGAGACAGAGCACCCAATTTACCGAACAGTCGGTATTGATTTAAGCGAGATTCGAAAGAGTAGACGTCTACTTTGCCCTCGTTGCGTAGACTGGACGGAGAGGCTTCCGCATGTTGCAGGCGCGGTCGGTGCGGCGATTGCCGCAAAGATGGTTGAGTCTGGTTTCATCGTCCGGTCCCGAAATGAACGCTCGGTTAAAATTACGAGGTCGGGAAGATTTTTCCTGATTGACAAGCTGGGATTGAGTGCATCGTTCTTTGTATGACGAATAAATTCCTGAGACGATAATCAGAGAGTTCCTAGATTACATCGTCTTTTTGGGCGGACGGGGACCAAATAGTGCAGTACCAATTCGGACATGAGTTGCACCTTCAGCCACAGCCTGTTCAAGATCGTCGGTCATGCCCATCGACAGCGTGTCTAGCGTATGTCCCAGGCTATTTACCTGTTCAAGCAATTTTTTAACCTCAGCGAAAATGGCCTGCTGTTCACTCGGGTTGGAGACGGGTTTCGGTACGATCATGAAACCTCTCACTCGAATGCGTTCAAAATCATGAATCTGGTCTAGAAGTTTAATTGCTGATTTAGCACTCAGACCAGACTTGGTTTCCTCATCCTGCAAATTAAGTTGCAAACAGATATTGAGCGGTGGAAAATCTGCCGGCCGCTGTTGATTGAGCCGAGCGGCAATCTTGAAACGATCGACACTGTGCACCCAGGAAAAGTTTGAAGCAATCTGTCGGGTTTTGTTGCTTTGGATGCTGCCGATGAAATGCCATTCAATCTGCAGGTCTTCCAGTTCATGCTGCTTGCCGATTGCCTCCTGAACAAAGTTTTCTGCGAAAGCGCGCTGTCCGCACGCTGCAAGTTCGCGAATCGCCGACGCGGGATGAATTTTACCGACTGCAACGAGCTGAACCGAACCGGGTTCACGACCGGCGTTTACTTCAGCCATGCGAATTCTATCGCTAACCTTTCGATAGTTTTCTGCAAGATCAATCATTGCTGTGATACATAATGAGCGCAATTTTCTTGAGAAGATTATTAAACAAATCAAAAAATAGAATCGTCAGTTTTCAATTAGAGCAGACCTCAATTTCATTCGATGAAGCTCAAACCGGCAAACCAACGGGTTATTAATGCCTTGAGCGCAATGAACATCGAATGTGAGTTACAAATTCTTAATCACGAAACACGAACCTCCCGGGCGGCCGCTGAGCCGCTGAGGGGTGTGCGTCAAATAAATTGCAATTTTCAATAACCGCATATTTCATATATTTTTTGCTTTGAATCTGTAAGAATATAATACCTACATTATTCACTGCATTACAATGACAGCCATGACGACCATCGAACAACTCGAAGCAA
>JAJDXD010000047.1 GCA_022823405.1 Gammaproteobacteria bacterium | reverse complement strand
TCAGGCATTCAAGCAGCAAATTGCGAACAGCCAAATACCTATGCCATTTGAATTCTGAGTTTCCACGGAAAATATTCCCTACTCAACTCACCTTATAATTACTCTCCTAGTAGTTTGATTCTGACTAACCTCAAATTGGGCAGAACACTCAATGCAAGAAACACTATCTGCCAAACCACTCAGGTGGTACCGGCTCAGGCTGCTTTGGCGGGAGTCTGTAGTTAGTCTACGTGAATCAGGAGTTCATGACCGTGTTCGTCGTAGCTAAAAATTCGATTCAATGATGAGTTGGGATTCGTGTTACCCTTTCTAAATTTTTTTTCGCAAGATCTTGCAATTGATCTGGGTACTGCCAATACGCTAATCTTTGAACGCACTGAGGGTGCTATCATTCTCAATGAACCCTCCGTCGTAGCAGTTTACGTGCCCAATCGCTACGACCAGCAACGCAATCTTCATCCGGCCGACGCAATTGTCGCTGTCGGCAATGAAGCCAAACAAATGCTTGGGCGTACGCCAGCTCACATTGAAGCGATCCGTCCATTGAGAGATGGAGTTATCGCCGACTTTACCTATACCGAAATCATGCTCAAACACTTCATCAGAAGTGTACAGTCGAGAAGATTCTATACCCGGCCGCGAATCATCGTCAGTGTTCCATGCGAGTCCACACAGGTTGAACAGCGCGCAATTCGTGAAACCTGTCTGGCAGCCGGTGCAAAAGCGGTGTATCTCTTGGAAGAGCCGATGGCAGTGGCAATTGGTATGAACCTTCCCGTTGCAGAGCCCGTCGGAACCATGGTCGTTGATATTGGCGGCGGCACCACTGAAATCGGAATCATTTCACTGGGTGGTTTGGTGGTAAAGAGCACTCTACGCTTTGCCGGGGACACATTTGACCAAAGGATAGCTGACTACATTTCACGGAAATTTAACTTGCAGATTGGAGTGCCGACAGCAGAAAAAATCAAAAAGCAAATCGGAACGGCTTGGAAAAACTCACCAAAGCTACTCCAGGAAATTCGAGGTCGAGACCTACAGGGTAACATGCAGAAGTATGTCTTGGACAGTGCTCAAATTTATGATGCTCTGGAGGACTCTTTGAATGAGATCATCGACGGGGTGCGAATTACCCTTGAAAGGTCTCCACCGGAATTGACGGTTGATATTCTCGAGAGAGGAATCATTCTGGCTGGTGGAGGTGCTTTGCTACGAGATATCGACAAACGATTCAGTGAAGCGCTGAAAATTCCCACAATTATTGCGGAAGACCCGCTCACTTGTGTTGCGCGCGGCTGCGGCAGAGCTTTGGAGCAAACCGAACTCCTACAAAAAGTTGTTGCGAACTAGTAATATAATCAGGGTAATTTAATCAAATACTTACACCTCAACGGCTGCAATCAGCATTATCAGAATGCAAAAGCTTGAACTGCGGTCTGCTCTAGTTGCGATACTGGCTGTCGCATTTATCGGAATAGAATCTAATTCCGACATGCTTCACAATGTTCGGGAAGTACTTTATCTTACGGTCAGACCCATTGTTGAAGTTTCACAAGTTCCGGTTGCAGTAAACAAAGTTGTTCAGCGCCACTTTGTTGACCGAGAAATACTGCGTCAACGGATTTCAAAGATTGCTCAAGAGAATGCTGAACTCAGAGATCGAGTAAATGAACTGGAATATCAAGAGCTTAGAAGCCAATGGCTGGCAGATTTGCTAGAGGTGAGAGAGCAGATTGAATATCCTGTCTTAACAGCAAATTTGGTATCAGTGCAGATGATGCCAATGTCTCACAAAATAGTTCTTGATCGTGGTGCACAGCAACAGGTTTTTGTCGGCCAACCCGTCCTGGATTCTCGCGGACTTATCGGCCAAGTAACCGAAATTACCCGAACTGATAGTGCAGTTACCCTCATTACCGATTCTAGTCACTCAGTACCGGTCCGACTTCAGAGAAACGGCTTGCTGGCAATCGCTCATGGTCTGGGTCTCCACAATCAACTGCTTATTTCAGGATTACGGTTGAATCAAGATGTTGAGGTAGGTGATATCTTGATCACATCTGGGCTTGGTAATCGATTTCCGGCTGGTCATCCAGTTGCCGAAATCACCCGCGTAGAAGGAGACCCTAACGCATCCTTTGCAGAGATTATCGCTGCGCCACTGGCAACAATTGATCCGGATTTCGAAGTTTTGATGGTCTGGAATAATGACAGGGAATCGCTTGATTCTATTTCTACCCTGACTTTGAATGAGAATCTCGACCTCCAGCAATAGGAGAGGATTTAGTAGCGCGAGAAATTTCGCCTTTTTCGCGTTAGCAATGGTTCTCCTAATAGTTCCTGTACCCGACTTTGTTCTGCTCTTTCGTCCGGATTTTGTCGCGTTATTGTTGATTTATCTATGCTGGCATGACTCGGGAAAAACCGGAGTATTTACAGCATTTGTTGTAGGGCTTCTTGTAGACGCGCTGACATTTGGATTCTTGGGTCAGCATGCACTTGCAAAGGTGGTTGTAGCCTATTGTGCCATTCGACTGAATCGATTTGCAAGCGGAAGTTCGACCTTGATATCCACGCTAATAGTACTTTCGATTTTATTGTGTCAATCGACGGTGATTAGTCTGGTCAGTCTATATACAGAAAATGGAACTGTCAGTCTAGCACTATGGATTTCCCCGATAGTCGGTGCCGTACTTTGGATGATCATTGCTTTTGTAAACACAACTGTCAAACCAATCAGGAATGTTCCGATTAAGTAGTTCTGAAAATTACCAGGTGCCAATTGAACGCGTGCGTTTGATGCAAAATCGGGTAATTATTGCCGCAGTCTTCCTCATTGGATTGATATTCATACTGATCGGCCGTCTGGCTTATCTGCAAATTGTCTCGCATCAGGATTTTGCAGCACTATCGAAAGATAACCAAGTACAAGTTGTGCCAGTGCCGCCGGTACGCGGTCAAATTTATGATCGAAACGGCACACTACTGGCGGGAAATGAAACCGTCTACAGATTGGCGATCACACCCAGATACGTCGATGATCTGGAATCTCTTCTAGAAAAAATAGGAAAAATTGTTCCGGTGAGTGATGATGACATCAGTAAGTTTAAACGCAAACTCGGAGTTAGCAACAAACATACTGAGATTGTCCTCAAGGACTTTCTGTCACCTGAAGAGGTAGCAAGAGTAGCAGTTGACCGCTACAGTATGCCGGGTGTTTCCATTGTAACTGACTTGCATAGGGTGTACTCGTCGTCTCTCTATACATCGCATGTGGTCGGCACATTGGGCCAGATTGATAAGCAGGACCTACAGAAAGTGGACCCAGTGCGCTACAGGGGGTTACAGCATGTTGGCAAGCTAGGTATGGAAATGGAGTCTGAAGACATTCTGGTAGGATTTCCGGGTCATAACCAGGTTGAAACCAATGCTCATGGAAGGAAAATCAGAGTACTGTCTCGAGCCATGCCAACTGCCGGTAGTGACATCTACTTGACCATTGATATTGATCTACAGAAGTTTGCATATGATGCTCTAGGTGATGAAGTCGGTGGGCTGGTCGCAATTGAGCCATCTACCGGCCGAATTCTTGCAATGGTAAGTAAGCCCTCATTCGATGCCAATGTTTTTGGAATTGGTTGGGAGCAAGATGAGCGTAAGGTTCTCTTAACTTCAGAAGATAAACCTTTATTGAATCGTGCGGTACAGGGGCAGTATCCACCAGGTTCAACAATAAAACCATTTCTTGCATTTTCTGCCTTTGAAACAGGCATAGGAAACCGAAAATTTCATTGTCCTGGTTGGTATCAATTGCCTGACTATTCCCGTCAATTTCGCTGCTGGAAAACTGGTGGTCACGGATACATTGATCTGTTTGATGCTATCGCTGAATCGTGTGACGTGTACTTCTACGAACTTGCACATCGTCTTGGTATCGATGAGATGTACTACCAGTTATCTAAGTTTGGATTCGGAAGTGTAACCGGAGTCGAGTTAAGTTACGAAACTGCAGGGATTCTCCCCTCAAAAGAATGGAAACAGTGGACAAAAGGAGAACCTTGGTATGAAGGTGAGACATTGATTACTGGAATCGGCCAGGGAGCAACTCTTGTCAATATGCTGCAATTGGCACATGCAACTACCATCATAGCCAATAGAGGTGTCAAATTAAGACCTCAATTGATACACAAGACAGTGGACGTACAAGGACAACAGTATCTGCATGAACCCGAATTGATTGAAGTCATTGATGTCAATGAACGATTTTACGGTCCGATCATCAAAGCTATGGAAAAAGTTGTTCACGGCAACCGTGGCACTGCTCGCAGAATAAGCGAAGGGATGGAATATAGGATGGCGGGTAAAACCGGTACGGTTCAGATCGTTTCAAGGAAAAAGGATGCAGACCGGATGGACTTGAAAGTAACCGATAAAAAATTACATCCACACGGAATTTTTACTGCCTTTGCTCCGGCTGACAATCCCAAAATTGTAGTGGCAGTCATAGTTGAGAACGGTGCTTCGGGATCTGCTATTGCACCGATCGCCCGAGCCGTAATTGATCATTATTTGCTGTCTGAGTCGGAAACAGCAAATACTAAGGGTGATTCGTTTGCAATTGTCACTGACCACTAGTATTCGAAGACTAAACGGATTTCCCGTTCGTCTTGACATCCCCTTGTTCTTGCTTACCCTGTTGCTTTGTTTGCTTGGGTTAGCGGTTCAGTTCAGTGCGGGGGGTGAGGATTTGGACCAATTGATTCGTCAAGCCGTGCGAATTGTGGTTGCAGTTGCAATCATGTTGGCTTTGTCCACAGTTCCAATAGAAGTTTTGAGGCGTTTCAGTCCACCGATCTACCTAGTGGCAGTTGGCTTGGTAATATTGGTATTAGCAATCGGCTTTACCGGTCGCGGCGCACAAAGATGGCTGGACTTGGGAGTTTTTCGATTTCAGCCGTCGGAACTGCTTAAGTTGGCGATTCCTATGATGGTTGCCTACGTATTGACTACAACCTTTTTCAAGATTTATCGAAAAACTGCCTTTTTAGTCAGTGGTGTATTGGTGTTGGTACCTGCAATCCTTGTTTATCTTCAACCGGATCTCGGAACAGCTTTGTTGATCATCGCAGTTGGCGCCGCTGCAATTTTCTTTGGCGGACTCTCTTGGCGATGGGTAGGAATATCGAGTTTTTCGGTGTTGGCTCTAATCCCATTAGTTTGGCCATTGCTCCAGGATTATCAAAAAACTCGTGTATTGACTTTATTCGATCCTTGGAGTGACCCCCTTGGACGGGGATACCACTCCATTCAATCAATGATTGCTATTGGTTCTGGAGGAATTTCTGGAAAAGGCTGGCTTCAAGGCAGTCAATCGCAGCTTGACTTTTTGCCGGAGCGAAATACTGATTTCGTGTTTTCAGTTTTCGCAGAGGAATTTGGTTTTGTAGGAGGTATGATTCTGATACTTATATATTCATTGTTAATTGCGCGTTGCTTGATGATTGCTTATCGATGTGACTATGATTTTGCAAGGATCGTAGTGTGCAGTGTTGCAATTATGACTTTTGTACATTTATTCGTTAATGTCGGGATGGTAGCTGGAATTCTACCAGTTGTGGGGTTGCCACTCCCGCTAATTAGCTACGGTGGAACCTCTATGGTCACGGTTCTGGCAGGGATAGGACTGGTAATGGGAGCACAATATGCCAAGCGTACGGCTTAGTTATTTTTGGGTAAATTTATCGCTTTTGGTAGGGCTAAGTTTGGCTTGCAGTTTCTTTGTGATTGAGAAAGCTAGCGCAGTCGACTTTGAAGATTATCCAGCTGCGAGGAATTTAGTATCAGAGCTGTCAACAGATTCTGGACTCGATTCAGTTTGGGTTGAAGCAATCGTTCGAGATGCCGTTTATACGGAATCAATAATTGAAGCAATTACCCGTCCTGCAGAGAAGTTTCCATGGCACAGGTATCGCAAAATATTCCTTACCGATTCAAACGTGAAATTGGGAGTTAAATTCTGGAACACGCATGAAAACACTCTCAAGCGTGCGGAAGAAGAATTCGGTGTAGACGCTGCAATCATCGTTGCGATTATCGGGGTGGAAACGCGTTTTGGAACAATTACTGGGCGTCATCGGGTAATTGACAGTTTGGTAACCTTGGTTCTTGGATACCCTAGAAGAAAAGAATTCTTCCAGAAAGAATTAGCTGAATTTATCAGGTTGGCCGAAGAAGAAAATCTGGATGTGTTTGATGTTCAAGGTTCTTATGCTGGCGCAATGGGAATCCCTCAGTTTATCTCTAGCAGTTATAGATACTACGCGGTTGATTTCAACGGTAATCAGCGGCGCGACTTATTGACAGAGACAGCTGATGCAATCGGGAGCATCGGCAATTACTTGAGCAGACATGGCTGGTCAGCTGGAGGGCCAATATTCAAATCACTAACGCTAAAGGATGCCAATAATGTCGAACTTGTCCCAACGAGCGGATTGAAAACGGACCGGACATTTGGTGAAATTGCCGACCAGGTCAAACTACTAGATCAGCAGGTAGCAATTGAGCCAGAACAAGATATTGGAGTTGTAAAGCTCGAAACAAAAGCGGATCAGTTTGAATATCGAGTTGCATTTCCAAACTTCTACGTCATCACCACTTATAACCGTAGCAGCTTGTATGCAATGGCAGTAACGGAATTGGCGAATCTGATTTCTGCCAAACGCAGCAAGAACTAATCATGCGAACTGCTCTCAGTATATTCACCTGTCTGCTGGCCATTGCGGTGGTAGGCTGTTCAGGTCTGCCGATGAAATCAGTTCAAAAGCACATCGACTATTCTGACATAAAGCGTGAGCCATATAGTCGTACGGGAAATAATGTCTACACTGTTTTCGGTGTTACCTACTTTCCCCTTTCGTCTTCGGTCGGTTATCGGGAAAAAGGAATAGCCTCGTGGTACGGGAAGAAGTTTCATGGTAGGCGTACCTCAAGTGGTGAAACATACGACATGTACGCGATGACAGCGGCCCATAAAACTCTACCGTTGCCAACTTACGTTGAGGTAACCAATCTCAAGAACAATCGTAAAGTAATTGTAAGGGTCAATGATCGCGGACCGTTTGTTGACGATCGGATTATTGATTTGTCGTATACGGCTGCCAAGGAACTTAATTTAATTGGTCCTGGCACAGGGCCGGTGTTGGTAGAGGCGGTTACCCCATGGGTCAGTACGTCTACTTCTTTGAGTAAAGCTGACTACAACTATCTCATATCGACCGGAGTATTCAGTAGCCGCGATAATGCAGACAAATTAACCAACAAACTAAAAAATTCTGGATTCAAAAAGGCACATATACGTTCTAAAAACGTTTATGGCTCGACAATGTATCAGGTATTAGTCGGACCTTACCAATCGGCAGAAAAAACGGCTAATGTCGTGGAAGATCTACTCATTCACCTTACAGAATCTCCTGTAATTTTTCGGGAGTAGGCTGAAAATTCTTCGGTGCAGCCTCCCAGGAGTCTACTGTTGAATGTTCACCAGCTCCTCGTCCGAAGGCTAGGTCGGGTTGACTACCAGAAAACTATGGAGGGAATGCAGGAGTTTACCCGCCGTCGAAATTTCGAAGTACGGGATGAGCTTTGGCTGCTTGAACACCATCCGGTTTACACACAGGGATACAGCTGTCGTCAACTACCTTTCGGATCAAGTAATATTCCGATAGTTTCAACTGATCGAGGAGGACAGATTACGTATCACGGTCCAGGTCAGTTGGTAATTTACTTGCTGCTTGACTTAAGGCGCCGCAATCAAGGTGTTCGAAACCTCATAAATTCGATTGAAGCCGGCATTATCGCGACTCTGCGATATTACCAAATAGATGGGCGGGTTCGTCCCAAAGCACCCGGAGTTTATGTCAAAGGGAGGAAAGTCGCTTCTTTAGGTATTCGAGTCAGTCGTGGTTGTACCTACCACGGATTAAGTTTGAATGTGAATATGGATACCTCTCCCTTCGAGTCAATTGATGTTTGTGGGTACAAGGATCTTGAAGTAACCACAATGCACGAACTAGGCGCAAATTGTGAACTGAATGAAATTGCGACACGCTGTGCTGAATCGCTGGCTCATGAACTTGGTTATCTACAAATTACCTATGTTAGAGGCGTCAATTCTGTAACAGGGTAAATTTAAAATCAAAGAAATCTGGCAGATTTCACACCCAGTTTTGTTAAATTCAACTCGTTGATTGCTGAACCAAAAACACTGTGTTCAAACTAACATGACTGATAACTGAAACTAAGCAGTCGCCTGAACCGGCTCCGACTGAATCATTTTTTCCAGTTCATTGAGTCTTTCTGGAGTGCCGATATCCATCCACTTGCCGCCATAGTATTGCCCTGTTAGTTTTCCACGACGAATACAGTCAATAAAAACGTCAATAAGCGGAAAGATCACGCCTCTGTCATCATCGAACAATGACTTTCGCATCAAAGAAATTCCGCTATATGTAAAGCTCTGAGCAGACTGCTCGGAATCTCGTATCTGAACCACGCCCTCATTTAACACAAAATCTCCGTCACAATTATGTTTAGGGTTATTGACGAGGATCAGACAGCAGTCAAAATTGTCGGTTATGCTGATTGCGTCGAAAGAATAGTCTGTCCATATGTCAGCGTTCACCACTAAAAATGGGTCGGATTCAAGCAACGGCAGCGCATTCTGAATTCCCCCACCTGTTTCCAGCCGGGTGCCTTCTTCGTGAGAATACTTAATATTGACTCCGTAATCAGTTCCGTCTCCAAGAGTTTGTATAAATTTCTCACCGGCATAAGAGGTGTTTATGACGACGTTAGTTATTCCTGCAGATTTCAGTCGATTAAGATGATGTTCAATCAGGCTCTGTTTTCCGACCTTGAGCAATGGCTTGGGTGTCGTTAGAGTGAGCGGGCGCATCCGTCTTCCTTCACCAGCGCTCAAGATCATTGCGTCCATGAGCGAATCAAGAAATAGGTAGTTGCACCACCAGGTCGTGCAGAGGTCTCAAATGTGGGTAGCGTTTGCATACATTCTTGATATATGCCATCACTCTTGGAATGTCACTCAAATAGTTCGGCTTTTTATCCCGGTAATACAGGCGGGAAAATATGCCGGCAACTTTAATGTGACGTTGAACCCCCATCCAGTCGAACCACTCCTTGAACTGAGGTTCATCAAGTTCAATTTTCACGTCGCCTTGTCTTGCCTTGATCAAATAAAGCCTGATCCACTGATCAATGTCATCCTGATCCCAGACAATATAGCAATCTCGTAGCAATGAAACCAGATCATAGCTAATGGGCCCGTAGACCGCATTTTGAAAATCGAGAATACCTGGATTCCCATTTTCAACAACCATAAGGTTGCGTGAGTGATAGTCTAGATGAACCCAAACCTTAAGCTGACTTTGAGCCTTGGCGCACAGTATTCCAAATGCATGGTCAAGAACCTCGTTGACTTCAGCAGGAATTTTCATTTTCAAATGTTTCTTTAAATACCACTGTCTGAATAACTCCATTTCCGAATAAATCAGTTCCTTGCTGAACGGCGGTAAGAATTCAACATCCGAGAAACTCGATTTCTGTAACCGCACAATGGAATCTATTGCATCTTCGTACAATGAGTTCGCGGTTGATGAAGACAATTTAGCAAGATAAGTGGTTTTGCCAAAATCGGTAATCAGTGCGAATCCGTTTTGGTAATCGGCAGCGAAAACTTCAGGGACATTCAAGCCGATTTCTTTAAATTTTATCGATATTCTGATGAAGGCCTCAAATTCCGCTGAATTCACAGGTGAATCCATAACGATAAAACTATTGTTCTTATAACCGATTCGAAAATAGCGTCGGAAACTTGCATCTTCAGAGGCAAACTCAATAAACTCAAGATCGTTTCCGAGAACTGTGATCACCCAATCTGCAAGTTGCAAGATTCGTCTGTCTTCCTGAGCAAAACGAATCAAATCACTCCTTGTTAGAGCCATAATTCCCTATCTGAGGTATTGACCTCTTGGCTGATTGTATAAGTGACTTTTGAACAAAGAAAAAGAAAATGTAAATTTCTAGTTTCCAGGTGGTTCAGTAAATTCCGTGCGTAAGCGAGCAAATTGGCTGTAACAGACATTCCTGGCAGTTGTACAAACCTTGACTAGGCATAAGAATTTTAACCGTTTTGCTCTGAAGCATTTCACTAGCTTATTGTTTGTACACAATCCGTTCAATTGGTAGCCAATTCGAACAATTTAAAGCCATAATTCATAATATACCTGGATGACTGATATCTCTTGTCGTGTCGTATTCAAATTCAATCGCGCGACTCGTTTCAGAAAAAAGTTCTGAGCTTTGAAAAAAATAATACGTTTAGATTCCATGCACTCTGTAAAGTCTGAATCATGAAGCGATATTGTGTGAGACTATATTTTGGAGTCAGTATTGCGTTATTCGCGCTGTGGGGGACTGTGCTGCAGGCGCAGGAAACTGAACAGTGCTACCTGCCTTCACCGGCCTTGCAGTTCGAAAAGGTTAGCAACGGTGACAACGAATTCGGTCTGCAAACGAAACCTATATTTGATCACCTGATCTCACCTGGCAAACCTACCTTTAGCACATCACAACATGTGATTGGGGCAGACAAAATTTTCTTTGACCAGGAAAACAACGTTATCAGGGGCGAAGGTAACAGTCGTATCTTGTCCGAGGGTTTACAAATCGACGCAGATTCTGTTACATTTCAAGTCGATCAAGATCATTTCACTGCTAGAGATTTGGAGTTCAGCCTGTACGAACATGATGAGAACGACCCATCAATCTGGTATATGCGCGCACGCGGGCAAGCAAAACAATTTGAGACTCAGCAAGAAATACTTCGCCTGGAGGACATTGACTTTACATTGTGTCCTGAAGGTAACGATGACGTGATGATGTCATCTTCGGAAGTAACATTGGACCCTCATAGCAGACAGGGCATTGCTAGAAATCCGAAGATTCGATTCAAAAACATACCTATTATGCAACTGCCATACCTTCGATTTCCTATCGGAAGTGATCGACTGAGCGGTTTCTTATATCCGAAGTTCGGCTCGAGTGAAAAGAGAGGAACCAGTATTGAGGTTCCGTACTATTTCAATCTCGCACCGAATCAGGATGCAACATTGACAGCGACTTACCACTCGAAACGCGGCGCCCAGTTATACACAGAGTACCGCTATCTGGGTCAATACTCCGACTTGATGCTTCTGGGTGAGTACATGCCGCGAGATGAGCGATATATCAATCGAGACCAACGCTATGCTGGAGAAATAACTGGCAAATTACATGATGGTGGCAGTCTCTATTCCAGTTTTGACATAGGCTGGGTGTCTGATGATAAGTATCTTTATGATTATGAAGGTGATTTCAGTGTTAGAGATCCGGACTTTCTGGAACAGAACGTAAGTCTGAGTTACGCAAACCACGGAATGCTGGTCTCAGCGGGAGTGCACAAATTTCTCAACTCGCAACCCGGATTTACGTCGGCGGACGAACCTTACAATCGAGAGCCTTGGATTTCTGTTGACCACGTATTTCCTGTAGCCAGAAACAGTGCAATAGCAACGAGTATCGTTTCAGACAAGTTTCGAAAAAAAGGTAGGCCAAGCGCGCGGCGTGTCCATGGGCAGACAGTGCTCAGTACCCGAATCGCCAATTCATATTTCGAAACCAATTTGGAAGTGGGTGGAGAAATTTTGAAGTATCGACTAGATCAACCCGCCGGGAATCAAACAGCTACGATGGACGCAGAATCGACCTTTGCTAGTTTGGATGGAAAATTGTTTTTTGAGAGGTATAGTACGAATGACTCTGGAGATCGATGGACGCTGATTCCCCGCTTAAAGATCCTTTCCAGTGATGATGTCGAACAATCGAATCATCCTAACTTCGATACAACTTTGATGAGATTGGATACTTACGAGCGGCTATTTCAAGATGGTCCGTATATTGGGGGAGATCGTGTGCGTGATGCCGATCAGATTAGTGTTGGAATTTCAGCACATTACGATAATCTGACAAATTCGTCCCTAGAGGGTTCGATTGGAATGGGTCGGGTATTCTATCCTGGAGGTCATACTTTGAGCGTGACTGATTCCGGCGATCAGAGTTCACAGGATAATTCATCACAAGATGAATTGCGAAAATCGGACATCTATTTTGAAACAGGCGTTAACTTTCACGAAACAGAATTTGGTTACCACGCACTGGTATCCACTGAAACTAATAAAATTTCATCTTCTACGATGCGACTGATTCACAGTTTCTCAGAAAAGTCCGATTTGACCAGCATATTTCGTCATCAAAGGAATGATGAGTCGCAGTGGGGAAATGAACTCAATTTTGAACTGGATAGCGGTTGGCTCTTGGGTTTTCAGTTCATTCGGTCGTTTCAACCAAATGAACTCGAAAGTGCCAGAATTTTACTGAACTATCAATCTTGTTGCACAAGGGTGGGTGTGAACTTGGAACGAGAAAGGCAGCTGAATGGATCGTATGACAACTCTATTGGCCTTGTGTTTGACATAACACCTCAGTACTGATGTTGAAAAAAATAATGACAGCCTGTGTGATTTGGTGGCTTCTAGTTCTGAATCTCGCGATCCAATCTGTGCATGCACAGTCCGATGTGCTTGATCGAATTCTAGTTACAGTTAACGGTTCGCCAATCACTGAGTCGGAAATAGAGCAACGGTCGAATTTTCTGATCTTCTTGACTTCAGATGGTAGCCAGTCCTCACTGAATCTAGATGCTGCAAGACAGCAGGCAACGGATGATGCAATCGTTTTCCGACTGTTGCAGCAGCGTGCGAATGAAATCGGAATTGGACTAACTTCCGAAGAAATTGACGAAAGAATTGCTCTAGAGTTTGAATCAAGAAATATTTCGGAAAAAGCTTTTCTCAGAGATTTGTCAAAACGCGGATTCAGCATCGATGTGTTTCGGCGTACCATCAGTGAAACTTTGCTGCGAGACAAACTCGTCCAGCAGATTGTTGCACCCAGAATTTCTATACGTGATGAGGAAATTGATCGATACATTTCAATAAACCAAGAAAGCTTTCAACCCGTCAACGAGTTTAATTTGAGTGTCATTGTTGTTTCAGAATCTTTGTCAATGAATTTTGAACAGAAGCAATTGTTGCGCCGGATTGTACGAGACATCGAATACGAGATTGACAGGGGTAGTGATTTTTATCAGGTAGCCATCGCAGCAAGTCAATTTGAAGGCATTCAGGCAGGAGACTTAGGCTGGGTGCGAACGAGCGATCTGGATCCAGTTCTGGCACAAAGAATGACACCAACAAAAGTTAATCAGATCATCGGTCCAATTGTTTCAGGTAGCAATATATTCTTTGCTCGGATCAATGACCATCAAACCAGCATTGGTCCGGAACTTCCGTTAATCAAAGAACTTCATCTTGCGAGAATAGTTTTGCAGGCAAGCAACCAAGCTGGTTCTGAAGTAAATGCGGAACAGCTTGAGAACCTGAGACGCACGATCCTGAGTGGTGGAGATTTTGGTGAAATTGCAAAAGTCTACTCCCACGACAGTTCGACCAAGCAACAAGGTGGTGACATGGGCTGGATTCCTGAAGATTCAGTACCTTTTGAGTATTTACGCCCACTAGCTGATATGGAGATAGGTGATGTTTCTTCTGTTCAGCAAATTGCAAACATTGTTTTTATTATTCAGTATCGCGGCTTAAGGGACGCCTCCCAAGAGCAGCGAATGCGTAGCTTAGTTCGTAGTCGCTTGCGCAACACCAAGTTGCGGAACGAAGTTTCGAATTGGATTGATGAGCTTCGCGAAACCGCAGTCATCGATTACCGTTCAGTATTCTGAGACTCACTAGCTGAATCGTCTTCATCTCAGGTTGGCATTCTGGTGAATTCACAATCGGAAAAATCTAGGCTGATTGAAAGTGTTATGTCCATGGCTGGATCGATGTTGCCTCCAAATCTCAAAGAAGATGTGAGGGCTAAAGTACTGGCTGGCTTTAGAATTACGCTGGAGAATATGGATATTGTTACACGTGAAGAGATCGAAGTCCAGGAGACCGTGCTGCAGCGGGCATTAGAGAAAATCAGCGAACTCGAAGATCGAGTACTAGAGTTGGAGTCAAAAGGCGAATAGTCTTTCTAACATGTGAAAGCCAATCACATAAATTAATCGAAAAGTTTTCATGCTTAAATAATGGAAATGTGCGTCGAACTTTACTTTTCCTGCATCATTTCCCCACTTGAAGTTCTTCACACACTTGTGTCGCGTAGCTGCTAATTTCAGACAAATTTTTGCGCGTTTCGGAATCTAAGCATTGGTAAGTGTACAAGTGATTTCACCGAATTAATTTGGAGAGTCTTAGATTTCAGAAAACCGCCAAATTGGTGAATTTGTCGTCAATATGTTTGATTTACTGATGCTTTGCTTACATTTCCGGGCAATTCAATCTCAATCGAATCAATGTTCTTGCTTATAATTCAGGATTAGTGAATTAAGAGCGCCTCCCGTTAGCAGATGGCTCTTTCTCTTTCGAGCCAATTTGGCGGGATATACTCATATCAAAGAGGAAGAAAATGGATGCAAAAATCGTCTGGCTATTTGTCTTTGTGATCCTATATTGGGTCTACTGTATCTATTGGGGTATTCGCGGTGCGATGACCTCAAAAACTGCGAGTGATTACTTTATCGCAGGTCGTAAGTTGTCGCTATGGGTATTTGTATTAGCGGCTACAGCTACATCGTTTTCGGGGTGGACCTTCATGGGACATCCTGGACTGCTTTATCGCGATGGATTTCAATATGCCTATGCATCTTTCTACGCAATTACCATCCCCTTCACCGGAGTGATATTGCTGAAGCGTCAGTGGATGTTAGGCAAACGCTTTGGATTTGTTACGCCGGGTGAAATGCTGTCGCATTACTTCAGGTCAGACATTATCCGGATTCTAGTCGTTCTTGTTGCTCTGTGCTTCTCAATTCCATACCTTGGAATTCAGTTGCGCGCTTCAGGGTTCCTGTTTAACGTTCTAACTGATGGCGCACTCGGCATTAACGTTGGCATGTGGTTGCTTTCAGCCGTTGTGTTTATTTATGTTGCTTCAGGTGGACTGAGAGCGGTTGCTTATGTGGATACACTGCAGTGTATCCTGCTCGCTCTCGGAATTGTTGCAATTGGTATCGTTGCGCTTAACTTGGTTGGCGGCTGGGGAGCCCTCAATGAAGGAATCGCAAACCTTGCAGCACTGGACGAGAAGCGAACACTTGATGGATATAGCCACTATATTGCAATTCCAGGCGTTATTCAGTTCGTCTCTTCGGGACCGTCTGCGGTTGGAGGTGCATGGACAGGTATCATGATCCTGACCTACATGTTTGCATTAATGGGCATTCAGTCCTCGCCAGCATTTTCAATGTGGGCATTTGCAAACAACGATACCCGACCATTCGCGCCGCAACAGGTGTGGGCTTCATCTTTAGGAATCGGATTCATTCTGTTTTTCTTTACTGCCATGCAAGGTATGGGCGGACACTTTTTAGGTGCCGATTTAGCATACATGGCTGCATATCCAGACGCCACCAATAACGTACTTGGTACTGGGTTAGGTGGCGTGGACTTAATGGCGTCCGCAGGTAAGCAGGGGAACTTGGTACCACAGTTAATTCACGTCCTGCAGGATGCTGCGCCTTGGTTGGTTGGTTTACTTTCAGTTTGTGCGCTTGCCGCCATGCAGTCGACGGGTGCGGCATATATGTCAACTGCAGGTGCTATGCTGACCAGAGACCTGCTCAAGCATTTCATCATGCCGAACATTACTCACAAGCAACAGAAGACCTTTGGACGAATCGGTGTCTTCGTCATTGTTGTTGCAGCCTTGATCGTTGCGACGACTTCGACCGACGCTCTGGTTTTACTAGGGGGTTTGGCAGTTGCTTTTGGCTTCCAGATGTGGCCGGCATTACTTGCCGTATGCTATTTCCCATGGCTGACCCGTGCCGGAATTACCATCGGTTTGGCTGCTGGAATGGTTGCTGTGGTATGTACGGAAACGATTGGACAAAATCTTGGAATTACCGCTTGGGGACGTTGGCCTTGGACCATTCACTCAGCAGGTTGGGGAATCATTTTCAATCTAGGAATTGCAATCATTGTTTCAGCGATGACTCAAGACCGTGAAGAGCACGAACACAAAATGAAGTACCACAACTTTCTTGCTGAACATGCTACATTGCCAGCAGCAAAGCGTGGCATGATTCCGATTGCATGGATTATCACTTTGGTTTGGTTCTTCTTCGGTATCGGCCCAGGTGCGGTTCTTGGTAACACCATTTTCGGTAACCCAAATGATGCTGCTACATGGTTGTTTGGCATGCCTTCAATTTGGGCATGGCAGATTCTTTGGTGGGCACTTGGAGTTTTCATGATGTGGTTCCTTGCCTACAAAATGGAAATGTCAACTATGTCTGACACTGAGATCGAGGTCCTTCAGGATGACATCGGAGATGCTCAGAGAGAAACTTCGTAAAACATTCCATCATTCGATATCAGAAAAAGGGAGGACATATCCTCCCTTTTTCAACTCTACGCTGATCAATTTTCCTTTCGGTCACAAAACAGTAAGTCAATGTCGCAGTTCACCGTTTATTGGCTTTGGGTGATTGCCTTAACAGCCGCTCTGATTTACCCCGTCTCCAGGTTGATCTGGGTGTTTAGCGTTCGGCGACTCCAGAAAAAGCTTCAAAAATCTCTGTCTTCAGATGAGCTGAGGGGGCAAAAAAATCGTGCTTACTTGATTGGAATTATTGTCAGCCTCGCATTCTCGATGCTGTTCAACTACCGACTTTTGGGGTAGTCCCTGAATATTGGATGCTCGACTCTACAAGTTTCTGAAGTATACCGCGATTTTATTGACGCTAATCTGGGTATCTTGGAGTGCATACGATAGCTTTTTTTCTGCACGTACGCCTGGAGACAATGATTACCACGCTGCAAATCGACTTTTTGAAGATGAAGACTACGAACGTGCACGAGATGCTTACCAAAATGCACTGGATTTGAACCCAGAGCATATTCACGCCATGCGCGGCTTGGCGCGGTCGTATCTTATGCTAGGGCAATATGAAGCGTCATTGATCGAATTCAACAAGGCAATCAGTATGGATCCGGAGTTTGCAGGAACCTATGCTAATCGCGGAATACTTCATGATCGAATGGGATCACACCAGTTGGCTTTGGAAGACTATGTAGCTGCTTTGGAACTCGACCCTGAAATTGCCGAAGGACCACATTGGCTGATACGATTCTTGAGGAATCAGCCTGAACGCCCACCTGGTATTGTTGAACGGGCAAACTATCTTGCTAATGAACTTCGAAAACCCGAATCGCAACAAATACTGACGTTCCCGGAAATTGACGATGCGCAGAGAAGTTATAAAAAATAGGCTAATGCAGTAGCTGTAACACAGTCGTCGCTACAAAAAAGCTACCTGCCAAATCCCCGAACCCAGCAAATTGTCAGCCAATTGGATTAGGTGTCTGAATCAGAGGAAACCAAGTTTAATTATGAATTTAGCAATTGACGGGGCTGCAAATTGTTTCAGCAAAAAGAGGAATCTCAATAAGACCCGAACCATTGAATCTCTAATCGAAAATTGAAAAAGTGACGATGCGCATGATTATTAAAATTCAATTAGTCACATTGAGTTTTCCAGAATAGATTTGCTATCAAAACCACCAATTGTTGACTTCATCACCGGTTCAATCAGGCTTGAATTCGTCTAGTTCACGAAGAAAAGGAATAGTGATCCTACGATGACTCTCTAAAGAGGCCTGCACAATTCGATCAAACAATCGCATCAGAGAATGCGTATCGCGGGCGTGACGGCGCAAAATGAACTCGGCCACCGACGGTTCGACGGTAAGACCTCGTTCGTTGGCCCTGTCAACCAGCATTCTTACTTTTGTTTGATCTGACGCTGAGGAAAGTTTGAAAACTTGGCGGCCCTGCAAGCGATTTACAAGATCATTCGATTCAAAGTCTAAATCAACAGGTGGCCGATTGCCAGTCAACACCAATAAATTTCCATTTTTCTCTGTGTTTTCCAGCAGCATCAGCAAATGCGATTCCCAATCAGTTTGACGGGCAACTGCATCAATATCGTCAATGCAAATCAATCGAAATTTAACAATTACTGTTAGGACATCTGGTTTCAGCTGTAAGTCCAGTAATGGAATGTAAACACTGGAAGGAATTTGTTTACACGATGCGTAAAGCAAATGAGATTTTCCCGTCCCCCGCTCACCCCAAAGATAACAACTAGCGCACAGTTTTTCATCATTTAGAAAATCCTGTAATAGCGTCAGGGATTGCTGATCATCCTGCGCGTGAAAATTACTGAAACTGGCTGAGTTACCTGTGTCGATCGGGATGGTTGTCTGAACGACCTGCTCGTCCTTGTAAACCATACTACTTCTATAGATAACGTCGAATTGCCCACACCCAGACGTATTGAGCGCCACTTACAATCGTCAGTACTGCGACAGCATAAGTCATCCAATACCCGATAAATTGTGTCGACAGCCAGGAGGTGTTCTCAGACAACACTGCTATCACCAAGACAATCTGGGCGACAGTATTGATTTTGCTAGTCATCGTTGGCTGCATCTGCACGTGTCCATCAAGGGTTGTCAACACCAGGTAGCCACCGACGATAATCAGGTCCCGGAAAATAACGAGTGTCACTAGCCAAAACGCTAAATCACCCAATATCGCCAGCATAATATATGCAGAAAGGATGATCGTTTTATCGGCTAGGGGATCGAGTCGTGCTCCAAGCTGCGAAGTGAAACCGTATCGTTTGGCGATCCAACCGTCCAGCCCATCGGTTATCCCAGCCAAAACAAAAAGTATGACCGCCAGTTCATAGTTCTCGTCTCGCAAAAGCAGGATGAGTACAGGGGCAGCGGCAATTCTTGAGAGTGTCAGGATATTGGGAATCTGAGCGACTATGGATGACACCCGGTTAATCATTTTGTATCAATTTTCAATGAAGCTGACTGAATTGGAAGTGAGTC
Source organism: Gammaproteobacteria bacterium (assembly GCA_022823405.1). Classification (GTDB taxonomy): domain Bacteria; phylum Pseudomonadota; class Gammaproteobacteria; order Arenicellales; family JAJDZL01; genus JAJDZL01. Next base: position 31,639 of record JAJDXD010000047.1, on the reverse strand, counting down.
GCTGGATTACTTTGTGAATTGTCCGCTTATTTTATGTTCAATATACCGGATTCGTACATAATGATTGAAATGCAGTTAGTCCGTATTGACCGCCAACTTTAGTCGCTTTCCGATTTTTTCCGGCACTGGTCAAAACTACTTCTCATCCAATTGTTCTAGCCTTTGAATGAACGAAATCAAGTCAGATCTGCACAAATCAGCTTATCAGGAAGCCGGTGTTAATATTGCATTGGCCGATAAGTTAATTCAATCCTGGCAAGCAAGTTTTGACCGCACCGCCAGAAAGGAAAGGATCAAATCACCAATGGGTTTCAGTGGATTATTCCAAGTTCCGCAAGGTTATGACACGCCGGTATTGGTAAGTAGTACTGATGGAGTTGGTACTAAGTTGAAACTTGCGATTGAACTGAACAGACACGACACGATTGGCATTGACCTGGTTGCAATGTGTGTCAACGATGTTATCGTTTGCGGAGCGGAACCCCTCTTTTTTCTAGACTACTTTGCTAGCGGGAAACTTGACGCCAGGGTATCAAGTCAGGTGATGAATGGTATAGTCAGGGGGTGTGAACTTGCTCACGCTGATCTTATCGGCGGGGAGACTGCCGAGATGCCGGGAATGTATACCGATGGTGAATATGATCTCGCAGGGTTCTGTGTAGGGATCGTTGAAAAGACAAGAATTCTCGATGGTGCCGAAATTTCAGAAGGTGATGTAATTGTTGGGCTTGCCTCTAGCGGATTTCACTCCAATGGTTACTCACTGATCCGAAAAGTCATTGCAGATCAGAAAATTGATCTGAGTACGAAGTTGGGTGGGCAAACATTGGGAGAGTTGCTAATGATACCGACGCAGATTTACACAAAAGCACTTATAGATGCCATTACGAAAGCTCAAGTTCGTGCCTTTGCTCATATCACCGGGGGTGGCATTGTGGGAAATCTAGCACGAATTATTCCAGATCACCTGAACGCCAAAGTATTGCAGCATTCTTGGAAACGAGCACCGATATTCAACTGGATTCAAAATGTTGGAAATCTGAGTGACGAATCAATGTTTGAAACATTCAACTGTGGGATTGGTATGATCGCAGTTCTCCCAGCGGACAGCGAAAGATCATTTCGAGCATCGGTTGAATCAAACGGCATAGAAACTGAAACTATTGGTGCAATACATCGGTCATTGGACAAAATAAAAGTTGTGATCGAATGAATCAGGAAGTTTCACCGATCAATATCGTAGTGTTGGCTTCCGGATATGGTTCTAATTTACAAGCCATTATTGACGCGATAAATACAAACAGACTCTCAGCTAGGCTTACTGCTGTAATCAGTGATCAAAAGAATGCTTTTGCGCTTGAACGCGCCCAGCGAGAAAATGTCCCAGCAATTTATGTCAATGCTGGAAAAAAGCCGGATCGAATAGAATTTGATCGAATCCTTCTGGAAGCTCTATACGGATTGAAGTTCGAACTGATCATATTGGCCGGGTTCATGCGAATTCTATCGGCAGAATTTGTGGAAAGATACCATGGATGTATCATGAATATTCATCCATCTCTTTTGCCCAGACACAAGGGAATGAATACACATGAGCGTGTATTGCGAAACGGTGATGAATTCCATGGTGCAACAGTTCATTTTGTTACTCCTGAATTGGACGCTGGGCCGATCATATTGCAGAAAAGTTTTAGAGTGGCATTTGATGATACTGCCGAGCGTTTAAAAGAACGGGTTCACGAATGTGAACACCAAATTTACCCACAGGCAATACAACTGTTTGCTGAAAGCGCGATATCAATTTAGTTTACACAAAGAGCATTAATCAGAAAGCATTGAGCATAGATCGGAAACCGTATCGGTTCCAATGGTAAAAAAATGAGAGACAAATTTTCTTTCCATCAATTTAATCTCTCCCTTCTGTTAGTGGTAGGCCTATCGCTGGGTTTCATTCTACAGACTGCTACAAACAGTGTGTGCGCCGCAGAAAAAGCCGTTTACGAAGCAACTTATGTTGTCAATTTGAACGGAATCGAACTTGGTACGAGCAAGCGAACTGTATTTATCGTTGACGGACAAACGATCGTCTCCAGGCACTTGCTTAGCCCGAAAGGACTTGCTGCACTTTTGGGAGAGGCGGAAACTCTCGATACCACACACATTAGAATCAGCAACAACACGCGGATTCAGCCAATTACCCTCACTCGGGATAGCTCTCGGTCAAGCGATTCCTTTGTGGCTGAATTTAAGTGGCGCGATCGAAAAATTGAATTTTCTAATGGTGAAATTTCACAGATGCCCGACTATCCAGTTTATGATTTGGAAGCATTGATTCTGTTGTTAATGGTGGCTCCAGATAAACTGGCTAAAAACCAACGAGTGGATTTACTGGAAAAGGTTGGCGTACTAAGGACGTATGTCGTCGAATCAATTCACGGAACTGAATTTCATTTTGATAACCGCCGGTTTGATGCATTACAGTTCAATTTACGCTCAGTAAGTGAGGACTCTCGCGGTTACACCATTTCAATAATACCGGAATTTCATAATCTACTCATTCAGATTGTGAAGCATAAAAAATCAGATAGCCTGAGTCTTTCTATTGTAGATTTTCGAGACTTCGTCTCTTAAGGCACCTGAACACTTGGAGGACTTGAATGGCCGCAGTACAGCCAATGTACAGGGAACTGGGGAGTTGGCAGATAGGTGAAACTGCTAACTCGTGACGGCTTCTTCGTTGTGAAGATATTTGAGCTTTAATTCGTCCGTTTCAACAGTCAGTTCAACGATGCCACCGTTAACCAGGTGCCCAAACAGCAACTCATTCGCCAATGGACGCTTGATGTATTCTTGAATCACTCTTGCCATTGGCCTGGCACCCATTGATTTATCAAAACCTTTCTCGCCCAACCAAGCCTTTGCTCGCTCGTCAGCAATAAGCTCAATTTTCTTAGCCTGCAATTGCTCCTGAAGTTCAATCAGGAATTTCTCAACAACCTGCATGATGACATCATGATCCAATGGTTGGAATCGGATAATTGAGTCGAGTCGATTGCGAAATTCTGGTGAGAACATTTTCTTAATGATTTCCATGTCATCGTGAGAATGATCCTGTTCTGTAAAACCGATTGAAGATCGCGAAATTTCAGTCGCTCCGGCATTAGTAGTCATGATGATGATGACGTTTCGAAAGTCAGTCTTGCGGCCATTGTTATCGGTCAGTGTCCCGTAATCCATCACCTGCAGCAGAATATTGAAGACGTCAGGATGCGCTTTTTCGACTTCATCCAGCAATAGTACCGCATGGGGAGTTTTATTGATCGCCTCGGTTAATAGCCCACCTTGATCAAATCCCACATAACCTGGTGGTGCGCCAATGAGTCTCGACACTGTGTGCCGTTCCATGTATTCCGACATATCATAGCGAACCAACTCAATTCCCAAGGTCATGGCGAGCTGACGGGTAACTTCGGTTTTTCCAACTCCGGTTGGACCACAGAACAGAAATGAAGAGATTGGTCGATCAGGATTACCTAGTCCTGATCTGGCCAGTTTAATCGCATCTGCCAATGCGCTAATCGCTTCATCCTGACCAAACACCACAAGTTTGAGGTCTCGCTCGATATTCTTAAGAGATTTGATATCGCTTGTTGAGACCGTACGCGGTGGAATTCGGGCGATGCTTGACACAATCTTTTCAATTTCCTTGACACCGACCGAGTTCTTTCGCTTCGACGGTGGCATAAGTCGCGCACGCGCACCTGCCTCGTCAATGACATCAATTGCCTTGTCGGGTAACTTTCGGTCAGTGATGAAACGTGAAGATAATTCAGCGGCCGCGCTGATCGCCCGATTGGTGATTCGGACTGAGTGATGTTCTTCAAATTGCGACTTGAGACCGCGCAGAATTTTGACCGTTTCTCCGATAGTCGGTTCAATCACATCAATTTTTTGGAACCGTCTAGACAGTGCTCGATCTTTTTCGAAAATTCCTCGGTACTCTTGGTAAGTAGTGGAACCCATGCAACGCAGATCACCTGATACCAACAGTGGTTTCAATATATTGGAGGCATCCATAGTGCCACCGGACGCAGCGCCGGCGCCGATCACGGTATGGATTTCGTCAATGAACAAAATGGCGTTTTCGTCCTTGGTCAACTCTCGGATTACTGCCTTCAGTCTTTGTTCAAAATCACCGCGGTACTTTGTTCCAGCCAAAAGAGAGCCCATATCCAACGCATAAATGGTGGCGTCAACCAAAGGTAGTGGAATCTCCTGCTCCACAATACGTTTGGCCAAGCCTTCTGCAATTGCAGTCTTTCCGACACCAGCGTCACCAACCAGAAGTGGGTTGTTCTTTCGTCGCCGACACAGAATTTGGACTGTTCGCTCAATTTCCAGTACCCTGCCAATCAGCGGATCAATTTTCCCCTGACGAGCTCGTTCATTCAAATTTTGTGTGTACAGTGAAAGTGGGTTTTGATCGTCCGATTCGGATTTTTGTGCCGCGCTATCAAATGGATCGTCCGTGCCTTCAGTGCTGGATTTTTCAATGCCGTGTTCCACATAACGCAAAACGTCATATCGGTGAACACCCTGTTCATGCAGAAAATAGACTGCTGGAGATTCGTTTTCTCCATATATTGCGACCAAAATGTTTTTACAACTTACTTCCTTTTTGCCAGAAGTCTGTACATGTAGCATTGCCCGCTGGAATACCCGTCGAAAACCATGAGTGGCTCGGGGTTCGTAATTGACGTCTTCCTGAACCTTGGGGTTGCTGGAGTTCAAATGCTTTTCGAGATTCTCGCGAAGCTTACTCAAATGAGCGCTGCAAGCGTTGAGAATTTTTTGTACGGTATCATCGTCAAGAATCGACAGCAACAGGTGCTCTACAGTGACAAACTCGTGCCGACGCTCCGTGGCAATGGCAAGCGCACGATTTAGTGAAATTTCGAGGTCTTCAGAAAACAATTAATCGGGTTCCATGGTGCATTGAAGGGGATGTTCGTGTAAGCGTGCGCACTCAAGCACATCTCGGACTTTCATCTCAGCAATCTCTCTTGTAAATCGACCGCAGACTCCGCTGCCCGACTGATGCACCTTAAGCATGATGGTTACAGCCAATTCTTCCTGCATATTGAAGTAGGTGCGCAGGACATAAACCACAAACTCCATAGGTGTGTAGTCGTCATTTAGTAATACAACCTTATACAGACGGGGCTTTTTTAGTTTCGGTTTTGAAACCTGAACCAGTGTATCTGTATCAATTGGCAAATTTTTGCTCATTAGACCCTGTGATGATTCTAGCTAAATTTTTCGAGTTTTGTGATATTCCGATAAGAAGTAACTGGGGTTGGCGATCATTCTCTAACAGATATTTCCCATACCTTCAACTTAAAACTTATTCATCATCCTTCATTTATTCAATCGGCAGTTATTACGGAAGCCCAATTCGCTAAATAGTCAAGCTCGACTTAAACTCGTAGTACCCTTTCTACACCCATATTTTAACTTGTAGTTTAGCACTGTTCCAGCACATAAATTCAGCCGAGTTCTGGAATTTGATTCAGTTAGGGAGTAGTATTAGGTATCTATACAAAATTTCAGTCAAACCTCTGGCAATTTAAACAATTGACTGGCAACAGTTACAGTTTGTAAATATAGTTTGCAGAATGACTAGTATTCTGGTCTCTCCAAAACTAAGTAATAGGTCTCAGCGAAATGACAGTATTAAATGACGATACAAGACGGTTAATTTCTTTTGGCTCCATATTTGAACAAAAGGTTGGGTACTCGCGAGCGGTTGTACAAGAACCGTGGGTATTTGTTGCCGGAACAGCGGGTTTTAACTACGACACGATGACAATATCCGACGATGTTGTTGAACAGTGCAGGCAGACACTCGAGAACATAGATCGGGCACTAAAGGAAGCAGGTAGCGGCTTTTCTGAAGTCGTTCGCACCACCTACATATTTCCGGATCCCAATGATTTTGAACGATGCTGGCCTACTCTTCGGACATATTTCGGAGAAATACGCCCCGCATCAACGATGTTTAGTGCCAAACTCGCTGATCCGAATATGAAAGTGGAAATTGAAGTGACTGCGCTGAAACGACACTAGTTGTTTGAATTGAATTCAGTCTACTGTCCAGCTAGAACTTCCTCAACCAGGAATTCTACAATTTCAAGTGTATGGATAAATGATTCAGCCATTGCAGGTGATGTTCGATATTTTCCGCCAACCACGATTGTAGGCACCCCGCTTATTTTGTACTTCTCCGCCAGAAGGTTGGCTTGTCTAACCTTTGTCATTGCAGCAAATGAGTGAGTAGTGGTAGCCAGCTTGGCTGCATCCACACCTGACTGAGTTGATGCCCATGCCTCAAAATCTTCCGCATTGACCACACGGTTGCGTTTCACGTGCAACTCGTCGTAAAACGGCTGCATGAGTTGATTTTCAAGGTTCAGAAGTTCCATCGCATAATACGCATGGGCGTGAAATTCCGAAGCGCGATTCAATATTGCGGGTACCGTATTGAAACTAATGGTATCAGGTTTGTCCCAGGCTAGCAGTATGGGTTCAAACCTGAAACACGTTGGACAGCCAAACCAGAAAAATTCAATAACTTCAACACGTCCGTCTGGCAAAATTACAGCGTCACCCTGCAAAGTGACGTAGTCTTCACCTTCTACGAAAGACTGGCCGTAAGCAATTGGAGTAGTAAGGATCAATGCTGCGGCAATAATCAGACTGGCGCAGCGATTGAAGGAGAAAAATTTGTTATTCATTGCTTTTTGAGTTCACAACTGAGAGAAATGAGGAATTGTTTTGAAGCTGTTCAATTAATCTGTTCTGAAGATTTTCGAAACCTCCATTACTCATAACTAAGACTGTATCACCCCTTGCAAGTTCCCTAGATACTGATGCAAGCAGTGATTCAACCGAATCAAAAATGGAGAAATCATCACGATCTAAATCTCTGTCGTTCCACACGACGTTGGGTGCTCGGTACATATAGACCTGATCTGCCAGATCAAAAGCGTCAACCAGATTCCGGCCATGGATACCCATTCTCATCGTATTGGATCGCGGCTCAAATATTGCGATGACCCGTTTAGGATGATCAATTTTTGAAACAGCATCGATGCTTGCACGAATGGCAGTAGGATGATGAGCGAAATCGTCATAAATTTTGATGTCGTTAACTTCCGCTAGCAGTTCGAGCCGTCGTTTGACTGGCTTGAAGTGACACAAAGCTTCTATTGCGGTTTCGACCTTTACACCGACCTCACACACAGTGGCAATCGCTGCGAGCGCGTTCGCGGTGTTATGTTGCCCTGGTATGTTCCAGTTCAAGTCAACTGACCCGTGCACCGATGAGTGAATGTGGGAATGAAGATAGTCTTCCGACTGTGAATCAACATACCAGTCAGCTTCTCGGTTACCGGAAGTGCTGAAGTTCACGATCGGTGAAACTGAACTTCGATTGACGACTTCTCCGAGTCTGGAGTCATCGAAATTTGCTACGGTACGTCCGGACGATGGCAGGGTACGAATGAAGTATTCAAACTGTCTTTCAATATCTTCAATTGAATTAAAGATATCCGCATGATCAAATTCGAGGTTCAGTAAAGCAGCGATTCTGGGCCGATAGTGAACGAATTTTGATCGTTTATCGAAATAGGCGGTGTCATATTCATCGCTTTCAATCACAAACCACTCTCCGTCGCCGATGCGAGCTGCATCTGAAAAATTTTGTGCAACGCCTCCTATCAGATAACCAGGAGACAGCCCTGCATAATCAAGCATCCACGCAATCATGCTAGTCGTTGTTGTCTTCCCATGTGTTCCTGCGACTGCAATTACTTTTCGGTCTCTCAGAACGTTTTCATAAATCCATTGCGGGCCGGAGGTATAGTACATACCCCGATCAAGCATTGCATCAACTTCCGGATTCGATCTGCTAATGGTATTTCCAACCAGCACCAAATCGGGTCGATGATTAAGATTGTCTGGGTGATAGCCAGTTGACACGTCTATATTTTGCTCAGCCAGCATAGTACTCATGGGAGGATAGGCATTAAGGTCGGATCCGGATACCTGAAACCCGAGATCGCGGGCCAGCAATGCAAGATTACCCATGAAAGTACCACAAATTCCGATGATATGAATATGTTTCATTGGATTGGCTCAATGACTGGATCAACAGTTTGTCCTAGAGTCAGTAGGACCATGATCGAAACAGCCAAATTGACTCCGAGGGCGATAAAAAAAGCACTGGCTTTTGATATTTCCAACGCTTCCTTAAAAATAAATGCAGAAATGACTAAGCTCCAGATTCCAAATGGTGCAGTTGTGACTGCCAGCCAGAAAAAACTTTCCGATTCCTGAGAAAAATTTGATGCGATGTAAATTGGAAAAAACGCAAGGCATCGCACCACGCAGGTTGTTCCGTACATTGCTGCAATGGTTTGACGCCAGCGCGCAGTTCTGCGAGGAATGGCAAGTACAGCGGCCACCGCAACACCCAAGACCAGCATTTGGAGTATAGCGAGTTGGATATTGTTGGAAAACGGTTCGGATACTTCCAGAAAAGCCGTTGAAAGCACGGCTGCGGCCGCTGAAACCAGCACCATATAATTTGTTGCCGGCAGATTCTGCGGTTTATCCCGAAAAAAGGCAATTCTTACTGTAATTTGAATCGGGTTGTTATTGACAGGCATGAATCAAACTAAATCCTTGATTAATCAATAGGTTGATCTCGAGTATTTTCGTAGATGCGATAGTTTCTTATTTCAGTTGTTTGAAGTTACACGAAGGTTGATGTGCAAATTCAGGATAGTACTGCTGAGTTGATTCAACTCAACTTGAACCAAATTGCTTAAAGGGGCTACGGACAAGTGTTTAGCAATTGATTCCCTAAATTCTTCTTTCGAAACTCAATCGAAATGAAAAAATAAGGACCGTTCAACAATTCTTTCCAACAGTGATCAACAAAGAATCCGGATGCACAAAATTATGCCACTGATTGCCGTACAGAATCCAACTATATGTGAACACATTAAAGCTGATAGAGCATCACTAACCGTCTGACTGAAAAATATGAATGAGATAAATCAGCCAGTAACGGACCTGAACACGTTTGTCAGGTTATGCGAAAGCATAAGTGATGAGAAGTACTTGGCAATTGATACTGAATTTACGCGAACCAAAACATATTTTCCCAAACTCGAACTGATACAGATCGCAAGTGTCAATCTGATGTTCTGTGTCGATGTCCCCTGTATATCGGACTGGTCAAGTTTGAGAGAGGTTGTCAAAGCTTCAGCGACGACTACAGTATTGCACTCAGCCGATCAGGACCTTGAGGTGTTGGCGCAATATGATCTACTTCCTTTACGAATTCTTGACTCTCAGATCGCGGCTCAACTGTGCGGAGCTCAGAAGTTGTCGTACAAAAATATAGTCGAGGAATACCTAGGTATTGAATTAACGAAGGATCAAACGCGATCCAATTGGAGCATAAGACCCTTGTCCTTAGCGCAAATTCAATACGCACTGAATGATGTTCGGTACGTATTGCCCCTGTTTCAAGTCTTGCGTAACCAACTTCAACAGATGGATAGACTGTCGTGGCTCTACGAAGAATCTGCTCGGCTTCTTGAACAATCGATTTACAGTCTTTCAGCAGATAACGCGTGGAGATCTTTTTCTGGGGGTGCGACGCTTAACTTTCACGATCAGCAACTCGCTAAGCAACTTTTGATTTGGCGGGAGAAGCGAGCAAAATTGGTCAATCGACCCCGTCAGTGGATTATGTCTGATCACCAGATTGCTGAACTTGTAAGGAATAAGCCACAATCCGTTCAAATGACCGCGCACATGCTCGGAAAAAAGCGTAATCGCATTCCTAGTTGGGTATCAAGTGTTCACGCTATGTTGAGCGCCAAAACACCAAACACTCATCTTCCGATTTGGATTTCGTGGAGAAGCCTCAATTCTGATCAGAAAAGACAGGTAGATGAACTACTTGATCAAATCAACCTGTTCGCTACGGAAATAAAACTGCCTACATCACTTTTGTGTACTCGGCAAGAGGCGGTTGAGACGGTGTGTGGAGAATATAGTGCTCGTATGTTTTCTGGTTGGAGATGGGAAATTGTTGGTTCAATGATTGAGCATTGGCTTGAAGCGAATGATTTGATGTGTGTCAACCTTCCTAAACCACTTGTACCGGAATCTCCGAAATAATTTCACGCCATTTTTGCGGACCGGTTATGTGTACCGAATTCCCATCGCTATCCACAGCAACAGTTACAGGCATGTCCTCAACTTCAAACTCATAGATTGCTTCCATGCCCAAATCCTCAAAAGCCAATACTTTGGCGGATCGAATTGCTCTTGATACCAGATAAGCTGCTCCGCCTACGGCGATGAGGTAGACTGCTCCGTGTTTTTTGATTGCAGCCAAACCGTCAGGTCCACGCTCCGCTTTGCCAATCATCCCGATCAGCCCAGTTTTCTCAATTAATTCGTCCGTATACATGTCCATTCGGGTCGCTGTTGTGGGTCCCGCAGGCCCAACCGCTTCTTCGCCAACCGCATCGACCGGACCAACGTAGTAGATAAACCGACCATTAAGGTCAACACCACCTGGTAGTGATTCGCCGCGTGCAAAATATTCCAACATTCGTTTGTGAGCAGCGTCTCTACCTGTCAGAATGTTTCCTGAAATTAGCAGTGTTTCACCAATAGTCCAGTTTTGGATGTCGTCCTTTGTTACCGTATTGATATTGACGCGGCGTGCGCCTGCAGTGTCCTGCACGATTCTTGGCCATTGGTCGAGAGAAGGAATTGGTAACTGTGCCGGCCCGGTGCCGTCCAGTCTAAAGTGAATATGTCGTGTAGCTGCACAATTTGGAATCAGACTCACAGGTAGAGATGCAGCATGCGTGGGGTACTCCAGCACCTTTACATCAAGCACTGTAGTGAGACCGCCCAGGCCTTGGGCGCCAATTCCCAGTTGATTCACCGCATCGTACAGCTTAATTCGCAAATCCTCGGTTGGTGAGTTCGCTCCCCGTTCGAGTAATTCATGCATGTCGATTGGGTCCATCAGAGCTTCTTTTGCAAGAACAACGGATTTTTCAGGTGTACCGCCGATTCCAATTCCAAGGATTCCTGGAGGGCACCAACCAGCACCCAGTTTCGGTACAGTATCCAGCACCCAATCTACAATATTCTGGCCAGGGTTGAGTACAGTCAGCTTGGCTTTGTTTTCCGACCCACCACCTTTTGCGGCCACTGTAATGCTGACTTCATCACCTTCGACCAGTTCTGTGTGAAGTACAGCTGGGGTATTGTCTTGCGTATTCTTACGAATGCCCCACGGCGGATCGACTACCGAGGCTCGAAGAGGATTGTCCGGATTGAGATAGGCTTGTCGAACGCCTTCGTCGACTAATTCTTGCAGCGAGCAGTCGGTATCCCACTGAACGTTCATACCGACTTTGGCAAATACCACAACCACACCGGTGTCCTGGCAAATTGGACGATGTCCTTCGGCTGCCATGCGAGAATTGATCAGAATCTGGGCAATTGCGTCTTTGGCTGCTGGTGACTTTTCGCGCTCATAAGCGGCGGACATCGCCCTCACAAAGTCTGCCGAGTGATAGTAGGAAATATGCTGTAAGCCGTCAGCGATGCTTTGGATTAGATGGTCTGCTGAAATTCTTGCCATAGACAGTGGTATCCTGCTAAGGTGGAGATTGACAATATTTTATTGGGACAGTATGCTCCAAACGATGTTCTAGGCATAACTGGAAGTGTAAGCGGAGAATAGAAGGTTTTTATTTGTTGCTGCTCGCGGTACTATTCAGCGCTGAACGAATGCGTTGAAATCTCTCGTTGATTGATTCGAAGTGTTCTTCAGGGACTGGTCCGGTCAACCAAAATTCAATCAGCAGAGTTTTTATTTCGTCCTCCGGGTCCGACCGTTCGGCTCGTTTCGTCATGACCTCATTAAGACGCATGACGTTGTACTGCATTCGCTCCTTGGCAAATGCCGATGGAGAATCGAGATCAGCCAACACCTCAAGTTGCAGACAAATACTCTTCTTTGCTTCCAGGTTTTCGTTCGTCTGATCTACAAACTCTACATCGTCTGTTGAACCACCTTCCAGCATGTCGCAAGCGGCAGAATACCGATCTTGAATACGAGATTCAAACGGCCCACAATTTTCTGAAATACTCTCCCATTTCAGCTTACTTTCGTCAACAACTGAATTCGAATTTGTTGAATATTGAGCTCGCTCCAATGAATCACAAATCTGAGCCTTACTGTTGAGCAGTTGAAACAATAATTCAAGCTTCAATTTTTCAGCTTGTTTGAATAATTTCCTGAATTTGGCAACTTCATTATTGAATTCAGCTTCAAGGGAATCGGATTTGCCTTTTCCAGAATGAGTCGTTTGTCTCCAACGTCGTTGAATGTCTGACACTCTCGCAGAGGCTTCCTGAATTTCAGCTTGTGAAAGTTGATTGATGGATTTGATCTCACTGATAAACAGCTGTCTCTGTTCTGTGTTCTTCTTTCTTTGTTTATCCCTTTCCTTGTGCATCTCTGCACGTCGCTGAAATTGCCGATCGCAGGCACTTTTGAAGTCCGTCCAAAGTTGGTGTTCTTTCTTTTTGCGAGTGCGGACAGCAACTGTTTTCCATTCTATCTGGTAGGACTTCGCCTTATCAATGGCAACCTTGATTGGCTGTGCATCAAGCTCATTCGCTTTTCGGATCAGTTCCTGACGAAATTGAACACCTCTTTCGCGTTCTCGCTCAAGATATGGTGCAAACTTACTGATCACTTCATCAAATCGAACGTTTGTGATATCCCAGTCCTTTTTGTTTAATGGAACAGCAGCTTTCCATTCTTTCTTCGACTGTCGAAGCGCATTTGCAATTACTTCCCAGTCGGGTTTGTGTCCCCAGTCCGTCAAGTCATAAAGACTTTCAAGATCTGCACAGATTTTTTTTCGAGCCTTATAGTTTTGTTTCCTCTGCTTCTTTTGGTTCTCAAAATAAGCTTTACATGGAGCGAACGCTTGGTTGTATGCGTCTGAAAAACTCTCCCGAAGTTTTTGATTTGGAAAATCGCCAGTTTTGTTCCACTTGTTCCACTGATCGCGAATCGCTTTCAGTTTTTTGTGAAGGTCTTTTGGGTGCTCTTCAGAATCCTTGAGTGCAGTGAGTTGCTCAATCAGGTCCTGGCGAGCCTGATTCATTCCCCAGTTTCGCCACTTTTTTAGATTCTGAATCTCAAAACTGAGTGTATTCAGGTTTTTCTGTATTTTTTTGCGACTGACTATGTGGTAGTCGATATCATCCAACTTTTTTAGTCTCGCCTGGCACTGCTCGTAGAGTGATATGCACTCCCTCAACTGTCCATTTTCAAGCGCCTTCTTCAGTTCTTTTACGAGACTCTTTATATGTCTGTACAGGTTATCCGGATCTAAAGAACTGTTCTTTGACTCAGCTCCATTTGTGTCACTATCCGAAGATTCAGTACTCGAATCCTCAGTTGTAACCGGTACATTAGCTTTGGTATCGTTCGATTCTATAGCAGTCTGAATTTCGTCAATTACATTGGTTGAATCTACTTCTTGAAGATTCTCCGAGGGAGCGACTGACTCTTCAGACTTTGAACTCAAGCTTTCAGAGTTAGCAGGGGCGTCTGATTGATTGTTTAAATCCTTGGGATTGTCGATATCGCCAACCATCGCAAATTAACATTGACTGTAAAGATAGAAAAAGGCGTTGTATTGCTAACGCCCGATTCTTTGTGGTGAAATTAGGTGGTAGATTCTTTGTGTTGCAATTGTAATGAAACACTGCCGAAACTTCAACATCGACTACAGATCAGGCCAGTCGACTTTTCTTGTTTCGAGAGCATAAATTTTAATGTAAATCAATCGAAGGGAAGAATTCAATCATTTGAATAGTTGACAACCATCGCAACCTCTCGAATTCGATGAGGAATCTTGTCCAGATTCCATTGGCTGCACGGGAAGTGGGTTCGCAGGAACCTCAGCACGCAAGATGTTGATATAGTGGAAGATAATTTCGAATTAAAACTAAATTGATCGATCAATGCCTCGATGCAATGCACCTGTGCCAAATTTACGGTTGACATCGTCCACTACATCGTCAATTTTCTTCTGACGTTCCGAATCGTCAAAATCCAAATGTGACTGGTTTTTATCGTCTGCAGACTCCAGCGAACTGATTTGAACACCGATCAGCCGAATTTTGAACTGCCCATCAACTGTTTTTCGAAGAAGGTTTTGGACACTCTTCCAGATAACCTGAGTGACATCCGTGGCATCTGATAACGTCAGGTGTCTGGATAGCGTTTTGAAATTTGAATCTCTTAACTTGATTCCAACTGTTCGCGCACGCAGCTTCTTTGCTCTCAGTCTTGCTGTGATTTTTTCAGTTAACCCCAGCAAGGTATTTTCAAGATGATCGAAATTTTCAACATCGACTGAAAATGTTGTTTCTGTTGATAGCGATACGGACTCCCTATGTGGAACAACTTTTCGAGAGTCTTCTCCTATTGCAAGCTGAAGCAGGTGTTCCGTTGAATTTCCTACAAAATGGCGTAGAAACTCGGGACTTGTTTTTCGGAAATCACGAATGGTAAGAATACCGGCCGTCTTCAGTTTTTTCTCCGTCACTTGGCCAATTCCCCAAAGCCGATTGATCGGTAAGGGATCAAGAAACAAATCAAGTGGCGGATCAACCCTTACAAATCCGTCAGGTTTATGAAGATCGCTCGCAATTTTAGCGACAAATTTATTGGGAGCGATTCCGACGGATGCTGTCAGATGCAACTCGTCAAGAATTTCTTGTTTGATACGTCTGGCGATTGTTGTCGCATCGCCCCAAAGGCGCACACTGCCCGAGACATCAAGAAACGCTTCGTCGATCGAAAGTGGCTCGACCAGAGGTGTGTATCGATCAAAAATCTCGCGAATTTGATTGGAAACCTCAACATAGTAGGACATGCGCATCGGTACAAAAATCAAGTCAGGACATAGCCTTTCTGCAGTGGAAGAAGGCATTGCGCTTCGAATTCCGTATTGTCTGGCTTCATAACTTGCTGCAGCAACCACACCCCTTTCCTGTGATTTACCACCAACCACGATAGGTTGTCCCAACAGTTCAGGATTATCGCGCTGCTCAACAGAAGCGTAAAATGCGTCCATGTCAACGTGAATAATCAAGGGTTCAAGCTGAGTGTTCTAGACGCGCCTCAATTGAATGGGTGAAACCGCTGGGCGTTATATGCGGTCAAGTCTGTTGAAATTTAGCTGGCTCAGAGCCCCTACTGGTCAAGCCAAGAATTCTATTGACTTAAAATCAACACTCAATAGGTGTTTCGTTTAGGTTGCCCCACTCTGACCACGAACCTGCATAACCTCTTACGCGGTCGTACCCCAGCGACTTCAGCATAGCATAACTATGTGATGAACGGTGGTGGGTTTGGCAATAAGTGATAATTTCTTTGTCTGGAGTTATGCCTTGCTTATGGAGCATTTCGAGCAACTCTTCAGTCGATTTGAAACGGTTGTTACGAGTGCGATCTATGGTGTCAAGCCAATTAACATTACGCGCACCTGGAATGTGTCCGCCGCGCAATGACCGAACATCAAAACCTTGATATTCCATTGGCGACCTTGCATCTAGAATGCCAACGCCTGAATCACCTATTTTGGACAAAATGTAATTTTTGTCAGCGTGCGACCTACCGTTGACATGGGCCGCATAATCGCTGCGTTCGGTTTTTAGAGGTACTCCCCGTTCAATCGGGTGCCCCTCATTTTTCCACGCTGTAAAGCCTCCATTCAACAACGAACTCCCTGGATGCGCCAATACGTCAAGTGTCCATAGCAATCGGGACGCCCTTCCGTTTCCTTCTGAATCGTAGGCCACCACGTGTTTTTCTCTTGTTAAACCAATAGCAGACAATGCCTCTTGAAGGATTTCCAGCGGAGGCAGCTGTCCACTGGCAGGTGGTTGACCCGATACAATGTCCAGATAGTCCACGTGAACGGCGCCTGGAATTCGTTCTTTTTCGAAGGCATCGAAATCGCCCACGTCGACAACGATTAGTTCGGGTGAATCAAGAACTGATTCTAGTTCGTTTGGTTCCAACAAGAATTTCAAATCTAGTGTCATTGAAATAAATTCTTACATTCCTCAATAATTTAAAACAATAATTCTAAAAAATACCAATTTGACAATTAATTTTAGAATAGAGTGCTAAATATAATTCCAAAAATAAATTTGTCAAGGGTGAATTTGAAGAATTTTTTTCTAAGTTTGGCGATTTATGACCACAAGCACTTGAGATTCTGGTTACGAAAATCGATATTCAGTCCGAGTGCAGTCAGTTCGGTCGTGAAAAATCAATTTGTGCACTTGGGAATTGAACGGTCGATTCGACCGTCAAAAACAAAACTGAAAGTAAAAAAGTTATCCACAAATTTTGTTAATAACTTTGTGAGTATCTTGTGCAAATAGCGAAGTTCTGCTGTTTCATTATGTGGTAAATAATTGACCACCTAATTCAAATGAGAATTTCGTAAGAAGTTCAAAAAATAAAATAAACATGAATAATAACAAGTAAATAAAAATTGTATATGTGACAGGTAGTCAAATTTGAATCCTAAATATTAATATCGGAATTTATTCAATTTTTTAGATGATTGAGAGGAGAAATTGAATCGCACTCAGGAAACAATTCTTTCGCAGCGAAGTGTGAAAACGCGCTCTAAACTGTTTCAGTATGAGCGTGCAGTTAAGTTGATACAGAAGGTCACCGACCTGTTCACTGAGGAAACAGGTGCGATTGATCGACCACTGATGGATACGGTTTCTTTGCTGATTGAAACCGATGCAGATCAAGATTCCAGTATGGTTGCGATATTGCGAGGTTACAGGAAATCTTTACCTATTCGGAACGAAGCGGTCCGAAAGCGCTTAGGCGGGTCTGTCGCCGATCTTTATCAGAGTGCGGAGAGATTGGATACCCTTTCAGTGAATATGGGGCGGGTCGATGTACAGGATGCGGCATCCAATCAGCAAATTGATTTCAGCAGAATTCTGATTACCATGGTTGATGACCCGCGTGTGGTTAACATTCACCTCGCCGAGTTGCTTGTTCAAATGAGAGAAGCCAAGTCTTTGTCGGAAGCAGAGCAGCGGTCGCTTGCAAAACAGGTGCTATCGGTCTATACACCGCTTGCGAATAAGCTTGGAATGTGGCGTTTCAAATGGGAACTCGAAGATTTGTCATTCAAATACACCAATCGCGAAGAATTTGATCGGATTGCTTATCAGCTGGATGGACGTCGGGTAGAACGTGAAGCCTACATCGACACTTTTGTCTCAGAACTTCAATCCCTGATGGGCAACTCAAAAATCGACGCAACCGTCAATGGACGGGCCAAACATGTGTATGGAATCTGGCGAAAACTGAACCGAAAAAATGTCCAGTTTGACAGCTTGTTCGATGTACGTGCAGTTCGTATTCTGGTTAACGATATTGCCTCCTGCTATGCAGCATTAGGCGCAGTCCATGCTTCGTGGACAGCAGTTGAAAATGAATTTGATGACTACATATCGGCGCCAAAACCGAATGGATACCAGTCGCTACACACAGCAATTTATGGCCCGGACTCCAAAACCGTCGAAGTGCAGATCAGGACCTGGCAGATGCACAATGACTGTGAATTTGGGGTTGCGGCACACTGGCTGTATAAGGAAGACAACAATTCCAGTACCTATCAGGAAGGAAAAATTCGGCTGCTACGCCAACTTATGGAATGGAAGGAAGATGTCACGGACTCGCAGCCAAACGATACTTCTAAATCCGATGACATTAATTTGGCGAGCACTTATGTATTCACACCGGCCGGAAAAGTGGTGGAGTTACCAGCATTCTCAACCCCCATTGATTTCGCATACGCCATTCATACTGAAGTCGGACACCGGTGCAGAGGTGCGCGGGTAAACGGTCGTATCGTATCGCTCACTCACGTTCTTAAAACCGGCGATTGGGTTGAAATTCAAACGATAAAGTCTGGAGGCCCAAGCCGTGACTGGCTGTCGTCAAACCAGAATTTTGTAGTCTCTTCCAGAGCCAAGGCCAGAATACGCCGGTGGTTCAAACTGGAAGAATATAGCCGATACGAAGCTCAGGGACGTACGTTGCTGGAAAAGGAACTTGCCAAACACGGCTTGTCAAAAATTAACTTTGACAAATTGGCTTTGAGCAACGGTTACAAGAACAGTGAAATTTTCCTGGCGGCAATTGGAATGAAAGAATTGAAAGCTACCCATGCCATTGCAAGTCTGATAGAACCCGAACCTGAAGAATCAGAAATCAAACTGTCCAAACGCGGGTTGGAAACAAATGCACCAGCACTATCAATTTTGGGTATCGGAAACCTGCTTACGAATCATGCATCATGTTGTGGACCACTGCCTGGCGATGACGTCATCGGTTATGTCACCGTATCGCGCGGGGTGACCCTTCACAAGCGCGATTGTGGCAACATAAAGCGAATGTTGGAGACTCATCCTGACCGGCTGTTGCCGGTTGACTGGGAGTATAACCATTCGACAAACTACCCTGTTGATATAGAGATGATTGCGGAAGGTCGATCAGGATTGCTACAGGAAATAACCTCGGTCATGTCAAATTTGGGTGTCAGTCTAATCGCACTCAATACACCCCACATTCGGCCAAATGAAGTGGGCCGAATAAGTATGACAGTTGAAATTAGTACCGCGGTTGAATTAAAAAATGTTTTAGCGAGACTCAAAGGTTTGGACCGGGTAATTCGCGTCCGGCGCCAGCAGCCTTGAATTACGGCGTGAATTCAGAAAGCTGAAAATTGAACTGACGTTGCAGCTGACAGACTCGAGAATTTTCACCGAAGGTTCGCTCTTCAAAATAGACATTCAGTTGGCGATCGATCAGCACTACAGTGGAACTTCGGGTACCGTAACTTCTGGCCTTGATAAAAATTGGTACATCCATCGAGTGGGTGGAAATCGCCGAACTGAGGTTAGTTCTAGGATGAAATGACTCATATGAATTTTGGTCGGACAGAATTTCAAAAATTCTGTTGTGATGCACTGTTTCATCATGTCGAAGATGACTGGTCAGCAATTCTTTTCCAACCAGCACTCGAGGCCACGGCGAGTTAATGAAAGAATTGCTAAGTGCGTGAATCCCAGAATCTAAATTTGTCGCAATACATGACCAGTTTGACTGGTAACGAAGCTGAGAGTAATCACCAAACAAAATACTGTATCCGTTAAATTCATCCCGATTCTGATTCAGCTGTTTCGCATATTGATCTATAGATTGACTGGATTGTAAATATGTGCTGACGAGCTCACCCCGACTCCGAAGTGGCTCGTGATTTGATCCTGAATCGAGGCGATTGGTAATTGCGGCTATTCGACCGGTTCGGCTGATGCCTAGCCACGTGCCCTGGGCTTCTAGATCACGACCAGCCAGTGTGTCCGGATGGTCGTCCCAGAAATCAGCTGCCGCAGTCGGACGCTGGTAATACTCATCCCGGTTTGCAGCCAGTATGAACGGGTATTGATGACTCTTCTGAAATGCAACGAAAATGACGCACACGGTTTACAGAACAATGAAGTACGAAAATTTACAAATTGAGAAACGACTGAACTGACTGATCGTCATTTAAAAAAGAAGCCAGGCGAATGATGGTTACCTGGCTCAAAAAGTACAATATTCAGTTCCCTAAATCGGCGGTTCGCATGCGACTGTGTCAATGTTTGAGGGTAGGGTGACTTCCAAGAGTTCCATATCCTCGGATGTCGCAGTTTCATTGTGTCGCATTCCACCTGGAACGTATAGAGAATCTCCCTTTTCGAGGTGAAATTTATCACCGGTTTCAAATTCCATATCGATCCAACCATTCAAAATGTACAAAAATTGACAATCACAGTTGTGGTAATGCCATCCTGTCGGCTCCGTCATCCCTTTGATGGCAGTCATTGTTTGTGCATTTAGTTTGCCCAGACTCCCAGTTTTTGCGCCAAGATCTCGATAGACAAAAAAACTTCTGCGTCCTGGAATTTCAGGAGCTGTTTCTGGTGTTGTGCGAGTGAGTTCCTGAGTTTTCGCGTTCATATTCATAAGTCTACATTCGGATGGTTCGACATAGAGAGTATAACTCCTTTTTGAAAATAGATATCCCACAGACTTTCGAGGTTTTGAATGAGTGGTTCTTCCAAACGGCCTGTTTCGAAATGGCAAAGATTCAGACAGAAAGATGTATTTGTGCGGAACGCTTCTCGATTGGGGGTTCGGTCGCGATCGTTTTTCAAATTGGAAGAACTGGACCAGCAGTTTAAGTTGCTGAAATCGGGGATGAGTGTGCTGGACCTCGGAGCGTCTCCTGGCGGTTGGTCGCAGTATGCACAATCCAAAGTTGGGAATAAAGGTATGGTGCTTGCAACTGATATACTCAGCATGCAGCCCATATCGGGAGTTCGGTTTGTTCAGTGTGATCTTGCCGGTAACGATGCTCCAAAGAGGCTGCTCGATCACCTGCAACACCGCAAAGTGGACTTGGTGCTGTCTGATATGGCACCAAATATTACAGGGAACACAACGATCGATTCCAGAAACTATTTTGATTTATATGCTGCAATCTTTAAAGTCTGTGAAGTGGTACTCATCGAATCCGGTTCGCTGGCGTTTAAGTTTTTTCAAACAGAGGAAACTTCAATTCTGAAACAGAACTGTAAATTGCTCTTTGATTCTTGCAAAATCTACAAACCACAGTCTTCTCGATCCACAAGTCAGGAGTCATACATGGTGTCAAGAAACTATCATCCACAAAATATGGCAGAATCACCACTTGCTCTTCGTTTCACCTAAACTGATGTAGTTGACAGGTAGACAGGCGGTCGTATCTGTGTAACCCTCGACCAATATTCTGTTAAAATGACTAAAGTTGGTTTATAAATAAACACTTGTAATTGATCATTCAGACCTCACTTGGTTACCGAACGGGTGGACCGGTACTATTTCACTCGGTTTTAAACTTAACGTTGCATATCTGCGTAATCAAGTAATTCATACAGGGCAGTAATTTTGGGCATTACGAAAAATCTCCTATTGTGGGTTGTCATTGCAATGGTGTTGATGGCAATATTCAAGAATTTTGCACCAACCGATAGCACCCCGCGTAAGGAGGTTGAATATTCGACTTTTCTATCTGATGTCAAACAAGGACGAGTTGAAAAAGTCGTCATTGATGGACGAAACATCGTAGGTACTTTTTCGAAAGGTGATTCATTCATCACCTATTCCCCCGACGACCCAAAACTGGTTGATGACCTGGTGAATGCGGGTGTCACGATTGTGGCACAGAAAGAGGAATCTCCTTCTCTTCTAATGCAACTCTTCATCAGTTGGTTCCCACTGCTATTACTGATTGGGGTGTGGATATTTTTCATGCGGCAAATGCAAGGTGGTGGCGGCCGCGGCGCACTAAGTTTTGGGAAAAGTCGCGCTCGGCTATTGACAGAAGACAAAAATAGAGTCACGTTTGCTGACGTCGCTGGCATTGAAGAAGCAAAGGAAGAAGTCAGCGAGTTGGTTGACTTTCTTAGTGCACCAAACAAATTTAACGCGTTGGGCGGCAGAATACCTCGCGGCGTGTTGATGACTGGCAGTCCCGGGACAGGTAAAACCCTGTTAGCAAGGGCTATCGCCGGCGAAGCCAAAGTGCCGTTTTTCTCAATATCAGGCTCAGATTTTGTGGAGATGTTTGTCGGTGTTGGTGCCTCTAGAGTGCGAGATATGTTCGAGCAGGCCAAGAAAAATGCCTCATGCATTATCTTTATCGATGAAATTGATGCAGTTGGTCGACAGCGCGGTGCTGGTCTGGGAGGTGGGCACGATGAACGAGAGCAGACCTTGAATCAGTTGCTGGTCGAAATGGATGGTTTCGAAGGCAACGAAGGCGTTATCGTAATCGCAGCTACCAACCGTCCGGATGTTCTTGATCCCGCATTACTGCGTCCGGGTCGATTTGATCGCCAAGTCCATGTTCCACTACCTGACATTCGTGGACGCGAACAGATTCTTAAAGTCCACATGAAGAAAGTTTCCATTGATCCCGATGTCGATGCCAGCATTATTGCACGAGGGACGCCAGGATTTTCTGGTGCAGACTTAGCGAACCTGGTAAACGAGGCAGCACTACTTGCAGCTCGTGCCAATCGAGAGACAGTCACCATGGAAAACTTCGAGATGGCCAAAGACAAGGTGTTAATGGGCGTTGAGCGTCGTTCGATAGTGATGCCAGAAGAAGAACTATTGAACACAGCTTATCACGAATCCGGCCACACTGTAGTTGCTAAGTCGCTTGAACATACCGACCCTGTTCACAAAGTAACGATTATTCCGCGCGGCCGAGCTCTCGGAGTAACAATGCAATTGCCAGAAGAAGATCGCTACAGCCACAATCGAGAGTATTTGCTAGCCCGAATCGCAGTATTGATGGGCGGCAGAATCGCAGAAGAATTATTCATGGATCAGATGACAACTGGCGCATCAAATGACTTTGAGCAGGCAACTGATATCGCTCAGAAAATGGTGTCTCGCTGGGGTATGAGTGATTCGATGGGTACACGAGTTTACGGAGACAATCAGTCAGAAGTCTTTCTGGGACGCGACGTGACCACTCACCAAAACCTGAGCGATGCTGTGGCTGAACAAGTGGACAAGGAAGTGACTCGAATCATTGATGAAGAATACTCTCGTGCCCGAAAGATCATCGAAGACAACCGGGAAAAGGTCGAGATCATGGCCAAGGCTTTGATGGAATTTGAGACTTTGGAAGCCGATCAAATTGATGACATCATGGCTGGCAAGAATCCGAGTTCGCCTTCGTCTGAGTTTGATGATTCGTCATCATCTTCCGATGGGAATAAAGATTCAGGAGGTAGAAAAAAACGACGAAAAGGCGTTGTCAAGCCACGCATGGATAGCCCGGCGAGTGGAGAAGCTTAAGAATTTACTCTACTTGACTGGTTTCGTCAGTTTATTTCAATAGTCTGATTCCAACTGCCAAATTACTTTTTAATTTTGCTAAGCAGAGCAGAGTTCGGTGAAACTGTTTGGCACTGATGGAATTCGGGGCAGATATGGAATTTACCCGATCACACCAAGTTCCATGCTCCAATTGGGATGGTGTATCGGGACAGTCTGCAGAGAACAGCATCCTCGACTGTCGAAAATCTTAATCGGCAGAGATACCCGAATTTCCGGGCATGTCATTGAGTCAGCGATTACTAGCGGATTGTTATCGGCTGGTCTAGATGTTTCAATATTGGGTCCGATACCGACACCGGCGGTCTCCTATTTCTGCAGGTCCACTGATGCAATAGCCGGTGTCGTCATCAGTGCTTCCCATAATCCCTCTCACGATAACGGTGTGAAACTGATCAATTCTGATGGAAGCAAGGCTTCTGATCAATTTCAATGCTCAATTGAAAGAATGATGCAGCGGCCACTTGCCATTGGTAATACAGCCAGGCTTGGGAAATCTTCTCGTATTGAGGATGCTGTTGAGCAGTATTCGTCATACTTGTGTTCAACGACCGAAACTTCACTGCACGGTTTACGAATCGTCGTAGATTGTGCAAACGGAGCAAGTTATCGAATTGCGCCTAATGTCCTGACAGCACTAGGGGCCGATGTAATTTCAGTCGGGGTTAATCCAGACGGATACAACATCAATCACCAGTGCGGTTCAACAAATCCTGAATTCATTCAGCAACAAACGATTAACCATGCCGCAGATGTCGGAATTGCACTAGATGGTGATGGCGACCGAGTTGTGATGGTTGACAAGCAAGGCAATCTGCTTAATGGCGATCAGCTGTTATTTGTGATTGCGATGGCTCGTAAACGCGACAATCGTCTGGCAGGTGGAGTTGTCGGAACGCTGATGAGCAATATAGGATTGGAACGAGCGCTGTCAGACCACGGTATACCTTTTGAACGAACAGATGTGGGTGATCGTTATATATCTGAGCGTTTGATGCAACTGGGTTGGAATTTGGGCGGAGAAGAAAGTGGGCATATTTTGAACGGTGAAACTGGTGCGCCAGGAGATGGCATTGCTGCAGTGTTGGAAGTATTGAGTGAGATTAAAAATTCAGGACGCTCTTTACATCAGCTTGCTGAAGGCATTCAACTTGTACCACAAGTAACCGTCAATGTACGTTTGCAAAATCGGACTGCTCCGCTGTCTCAGTTGGACTTGGGACACTGGCCCCAGGTCGGCCGAGCATTGGCAGAAGCTGAGTTGGAACTAAATAATTGTGGACGAGTCCTATTACGAGCGTCAGGAACCGAACCGATAATCCGAGTGCTGGTTGAAGGTGAGCGGGATAAAAATATTGAAGAGATTGCGAACAACGTGGCAGAGGCGGTGCGTGAGGAGTCTCATATGAACGCTTGATTCTGCAATTTACATGACGACAACATTACGCATACCGACTCCGGTGCGCGTCGCTTCGATTGCTTCGTTAATATTTTCCAATGGATAAGTAGACGAAATCAGATCGTCAAGTTCCAGCTTTCCTGCTTCATACAATTCAATCAGGTTCGCAATGTCAACTTTCAAATTCGAACCGCCCATTTTGCTGCCTAGGACGACTTGATTGGCATCAATGAACTCGACAGTTTCAAACGAAAAATAGACGCCGTTAGGCGGCATTCCGACCAAAACCAGCAGACCCCCTGGACGAATCAGCTTAAAAACACCGTCCAATGCAGCCGGATGGCCGGTTGCGACAAATACTGCATCTGCACCGCGATTTTGCGTCACTTCTAAAACCACCTCTCGTACACCTTCGCGTGTTGAATTGACAATTCGCGTGGCACCTAGACGCTTTGCAAACTCCAGTTTCTCGTCGCTCACATCGACTGCTGTTATCGTGGCTGCATGACTGACTCGAGCACCCTGAATACAGTGGATCCCAACGCCTCCGGTACCGATAACGACTACGTGTTCACCAGCTTTGATGGACGCAGTGTTGACAACTGAACCAAAACCTGTAATAACGCCGCAGGTTAGCAAGGAAGCGCTATTCAAGTTCATATTGTCGGGCAGTTTCACCACTTGTGACTTATGAACAACTGCATACTCTGCGAAGCATCCCGTATGGAGCCCTCGATTGACTGATGTACCATCCATCATCTTTAACCGGTACGGTTCGTCGGTGGCGAAAGTATATTCGCACTGACTCGACAACTGCCGCTGGCAGTAGTAGCACTGACCACAAGATCTCAGTAGCGAAACAGCAACTCGATCTCCAGGATTGATATGCTCGACTCCCGGTCCGCAGGTATCTACCACACCGGCCCCTTCATGCCCAAACACGCTAGGTAGATTGCCACCCCATCCTCCGTCCATATAGAGAACATCGCTATGGCAAACTCCGCAGGCTGAAATGTTGATCTTTACCTCGTCCTGTCTAGGATCATCAACCCAAATCTCCTCGATAAGCAAAGGTTCTCTAAAATTAATGCTTAAAGCGGCTCTACATTTTGTTGGCATTAGGTAGATTTCAGTAAATATTGATTAGGAAGTTATTCTGTTTCGAGCGAGAAAATCTCGCAGTGCGGTAAAGTAATCTTCAGGTTCTTCATAAAACGGAACATGAGAACTGTTTGGTAGCACCACTACTTCTGAATTTGGCAACACGTTATCCATTCGAATTGCACAAGCCGGACCGATTTCATCATGAGTGCCTGTCACAATGAATGTTGGCATCTCCAATTGATGCATATCAGGGATTCTATTCCAGTCTTTCAGATTTCCAATGTACAGAAACTCATTAGGACCTTGCATGGTGCCGTAAGGCCCCATATTCCAGTCATTAAGTGAAGCCATCAGCGACGCTGGCCATTCGGACTTTATTCGACAGACATGGCGGTAATTCAAGATGGTGATCGCAGCCATGTATTCAGGATGATCGAACTGACCGAGTGATTCGTGATGCTGCATCATGGCGACAGTCTCACTTCCCAAAGCATTACGCATTCGATTCAGCTCGGTTGTCAAGTGCTGTAAATCTCCGCAGGTATTGGCCAAAATGAGAGATTGAACGTCATCTGGATAGGTCAGTGAGTATTCGATACTGAGCCATCCACCCCAAGATTGGCCTAAAAGGTGAAATCGCTCTAGACCTAGAACTGTTCTGACTGTTTCTACTTCTTCGACATATCGTCCGATATCCCACAAAGATGGATCGTCTGGTCGATCTGAATTACCGCATCCTAGTTGGTCAAACGCAACAATCCTGTATCCTTCATCGACCAAAGGGACATGCGGGTCTCTCAGATAATCACAAGGTAGTCCCGGACCTCCATTCAGAAGAAGGAGTATTTCGTCTCCTTCTCCATAACTGTAAGTAACGATGTTGTATCCATCTACAGTCACGTTCTGGATACTCGCTTTTTTAGAGATAGACATGGTTGTATCTAATTTTTCATGAATTTTGGTATTGCGATTATACGAGTGCAAAGTCAGATATTGATTTGGTTTTAACCTGCATCAATTGGAAGTGTCGATTCATGAATTTGAAGTGATGAACATGAAAATCAAATTGTGTCTGGATATATTACCTAGCGATTGAAATTGAGAACCAATCGTAGATTTACTATGTACGCAATCACACAATTTGGCGGATTGATTCGAGATTGATACACTCAGATGCTGTCTAACTAAAACCGGTTAAATTAAGAGTAAAAATGAAGTGAACTACTGGAAACTGAAAATTTTGCTATTTGCTGTCATCCTGACGATTGGCACTTCAAAGGCATTCGCTGGCGCAGGAATAGCGACTGCTCACTCGCTTGCAACTGAAGCAGGGATTTCCATACTACAAATGGGTGGTAATGCATTTGATGCAGCGGTTGCTATAAGTTCCACCTTGGCTGTGGTTGAACCTGGCTCCTCGGGGATGGGAGGTGGTGGTTTCTGGTTGCTGTATGACGCTGCCAAGAAGCAGTCAATTATGCTTGATGGAAGAGAAAAAGCACCTTTGCAAGCCTCTAGAGATATGTATTTGGACGATAAAGGCGACGTCATTGCGCGTTTGTCAATTGACGGCCCTCTGTCGGCAGGAATCCCCGGACAACCTGCCGCACTGGTTTGGTTAGCTGAAAATTACGGATCTTTGCCGTTGAGTGAATTGCTTGAACCATCTATCAATGCCACGCAAAGAGGTTTTGAAGTTGGTGACAGAGTCCAAAGCAAAATCAAATTGCGAAAAGTTCAGCTGGAGAATTACCCATCAGCTGCTGAAATATTTCTAGATGGGGGCAACATTCCAGAAGTAGGAGAGTTACTAGTTCAAGAGGATTTGGCAAACGTACTTCAGGCAATGGCAGAGCGAGGGCACGATGGTTTTTATTCGGGTCCTGTAGCGGAAGCTTTAGTCAAAGGTGTTCAGGATGCGGGTGGAATCTGGACGATTGAAGACTTCAATCAGTATGAAGTGGTTGTGAGAGTCCCGGTTACATTTACTTACCGTAACATGAAAATAACAGCCGCTGCGTTGCCTTCTTCAGGAGGTATTGTTCTGGCAGAAGCGCTGAACATATTGGAAAACTACGATATCAGTAAACTAGATGACGCAGACCTCATACATGTAGTAGTGGAGGCTGCCCGTCGAGCATATCGAGACAGAGCAGAGTACTTGGGAGATCCTGACTTCGTGAGCGTCCCTGTGGAGATGCTGATCAGTAAATATTACGCTTCCGGTCTGAACCAGTCGATTCGGATGGATACTGCAACCAATAGTGATGAACTAGCACCAATTACCATAAGCACTGGAGAAGGAGGAAATACAACCCACTTCAGCGTGATTGATTCAGATAACAATATGGTGGCTGCTACACTCTCCATTAACTACCTGTTTGGATCAGGATTTATACCACCGAATACAGGAGTTTTGCTGAACAACGAAATGGATGACTTTTCTCTGCGTCCTGGATCACCCAATGTTTATGGCTTGGTAGGATCTGATGCAAATTCGATAGAGGCAGGTAAGCGCATGCTATCAAGTATGACTCCGACATTTATCGAGGATGATCAACGAATTGCCATACTGGGTGCGCCAGGTGGCAGCCGAATTATTACTATGGTGCTGCTTGGAATTCTAGAATTTGAAAAAGGTGCAGACGCAAACTCAATTGTCAGCCGTCCGAGGTTTCATCACCAATATTTGCCGGATATGATTCAATTTGAAAAAGACGCACCTGATGAAGATGTTCTCTCCGCACTGGAAAGTAAAGGGCATCAGTTCAGGATCCTTGATCAAACTTGGGGCAACATGCAGACTGTGATCTTGGAAAAATCTTCCGGCACCGTAACTGCGGCATCAGACCCAAGAGGTCAGGGTACTTCCTGGCAAGCAAACTAGGTGCTTACGAAAAGCTGGAATCCTGCCTGCTGTAAACATAGTTTCTCTTGAATTAGATCTGCACGTGTGAGCGGATGCTGATTTAGCCAATCTGGCGGAAAAGTGATATGTATAGACTTTTTTTTCACTTTAATTGCGGCGGACAGTCCAGGTCGATCAGTACGTGGACGATGCAAAAGAACGGCCAGCCGTAGTAGAACACAGAGTCTGAACATAATCCGTTTTGGGAGTTGCGAGTTATACGCTCTTAAGGCACTGGCCGAAAATTTACGTCGATGCCAGCGCACCAGTGCACCGAGTGCGGTCTGTTCCGATCTAGAAAAACCTGCCATGTCTGAATTTTCCAGAAGATATGCACCATGTTCGTGATATTTGGCATGTGCAATTGTTAAACCAATTTCGTGGACCAGTGCCGCCCAACTGAGCAAGTTTCGTGTCTCAGGGGAGCTTTCAAACCAGTTTTTTTCCACCTGATCGAACAAGTTCAGAGCGGTAGCCTGCACTCGTTGAGCGTGAGATCTGTCAACCGACCACTGTTTGGTTAATGACTGAATGGTGCTTTCTCTAGCGTCCTCATTGCGCAGCCGACCCAGCAAATCGTACATGACACCTTCGCGCAGAGCTAGGTCTGAAACCTCCATCGATTCAATTTCGAGTAGTTCAAACAGAGCACTGACAACGGCAAATCCGCCTGGAAGCACCTCACAGCGGTCAACATCAAATCCTAGTTCCATCAGATCAGATGTATGTTTACGTTTGAGTATTTCTTTTCGTATTTTTTTCAGTCCGTCCCTTGATATAACACCGCTTTGTCCATTCAAAATTTCAGTAGCGGTGCTTATCGCGCGGATTGTACCGGAGCAGCCAAGTGTTTTTTCCCAGCCATGGTCCAGATACTGTTTGTGTACTGCTCTGATTTCCAACTGTGCAGCTTGTTCGGCTCTGATCATTCTTTCCTGACTTATTCTGCCATTGGGAAAATAAGCTTTTGACAGACTCACACAGCCGATATACAAGCTCTCTACCAGGTGGGGGCTGTGTCCGATACCCGCAATTATTTCAGTGCTTCCTCCACCAATATCAACGACTAGCTGATTTTCAGCGTTGTCAGATGAAAGTCCATAACAAACCGATTCATAAATTAGCCTGGCTTCTTCGCGGCCGGTAATCACTTCAATTGTGTGTCCCAGCGACTTCTCTGCTTCCGGAAGGAATTGTTGAATATTCTTAGCCTTACGAAAGGTGTTGGTTCCTACGGCCCTTAGATTGGTCGACGGTACATTGCGCAGTCTTTCACCAAAACGCTTCAGGCAGTCAAGTGCTCGTTTTTGAACTTGCGGTGTCAGGTAGGAATTGGCATCCAGTCCGCCTCCGAACCGCACAATATCCTTAATTCGATCGACAACGAGCAGTCTGTCGCTCTCCAGCTTGGCGATGACAAGATGAAAGCTGTTTGAACCAAGATCGACTGCCGCGATAAATTCGGTGTCGTCAGCTTTCTCAATTCGATTG
Organism: Gammaproteobacteria bacterium; assembly: GCA_022823405.1. Taxonomy (GTDB): domain Bacteria; phylum Pseudomonadota; class Gammaproteobacteria; order Arenicellales; family JAJDZL01; genus JAJDZL01. The sequence goes on along the minus strand of JAJDXD010000047.1, from coordinate 1,561 downwards.
GCGACCGAGGTCACTGACTGCCTAACTTAAAAAGAACCGAAGGACTGAGGAACCAACGTAGAATACCTTCGGAATTACCGGGATGGTCTTCGAAAGTGATTAAACATGCGCCGGCTTTGCGAAAATTGGTTCTTTGTGACTGAGCACCGGTAAACTCTTGCATCAGCCAACTCATATCTGGCTCGTGTCCAACCAGAACAACCGTGTTAGTTTCGCCATTCAGCCATCGTTTGATGGTGTCAAAGCTACAGCCAGGTGTGAGTAAGTCAGATACTTCGAGTTGTGGGCGCTGATTTTCGGGGAAAGCTTCCTGAAACAACTCAGCGGTTTGTACAGCCCGGGTGTAAGGGCTGGTAGTGATGCGCTGAATGTTACCGTCAAGGGCGTTGTACAAGCCTTTGCCAATGAGTTTCATCTGATCCACACCCGCGTTTGTAAGTGGACGTTTAGATTCAGGGGCACCGTTGCTGTTCATATGAAAAACATAGCGATCTTCAGCGGAAGCATGTCGCAAGAGGACGAGTCTCATAGCAATATTGAGTTGTCGGTTATGTGTGGAAAAAAGTCTTTACAGACCATTTGCTTTACGGCAGATTAGTATAAAAGAAAATGGAAGCAGACATTTTCGCACTGCACAATTATTCACTATTGACGACGATTGATCCTAAAGTGACTGAACAGTATCCAACTCAATATCGATCCCGATGATTGGTCCGACTGTTCAGATTAGACAGTGGTGAAAGACAGTGGGATCACGCAAGTGCGAAATGACTACAACAGGGCTGTCGAATTTGAAAGATTTTCCACGACACTGTAAAATCTGAAGAAACCGATGCAAAATGTGTCAGAGAATGCGCTTTTTATCGAGAATGAGGAAATTCAGAAATAACAATCACTTACAAAAATCAAGTATTGCTAATAAAACCTGAGTCTTAATCAAGTTATATATTGTATAACTCTAACTATTATATATAATTATATGATATTTATGAAATAGATTGAATATTTAAATTTTTCTTGATTTTTCGTCATTTTACTGCCAAAATTCTCTCACTCTACTCGCACCCACAGTCGAATATTAAGATACTTTTAGGCGTCGATGGACCGACGACAGCTTCAAAAAATTGAATTGAAAATCGATTTAGATTCTCAATTCTAAATCCAGAAATTTAGCTTTCGCCTCGTTGACTCAGAACAAATGTTTTGTCTCATGTTTGTCTATCGAAACCCGATTTTCAAATTGTTTAACCTCATTGACAAAGTCAACCAAGTCAACCCCGACAATAAGCCTTGTCAGCCAGCGTGGTAGAAAATACCTAACCGCGGAAGAACGACGCAGGTTCCTTATAACTGCCCGCCTCGCACGCCGGCCAGAAGTCCAAACCTTCGCTCTAACCCTGTTGCTCAGTGGCTGCCGAATTGTCACCAACGATTAATCTTCCCCACTTTCACCGATTAGAAATCCCCACCCCTGGGTAGGCAAAGGTCTGCCACCCCGCCCGTTAACGGGCGGGGTGGCAGAACCGAAAAATTGGTCCTATGGTCTGGTTTTACCAACAAC
>JAJDXD010000024.1 GCA_022823405.1 Gammaproteobacteria bacterium | reverse complement strand
GATTGAACTCGATCAGGGTAATCCATTGCAAAGCGCCGATTTATCATTCCACCGAGTGAAAAGCCGATTATCGAAGCGCTTTCGACTTCAATTTCATCGAGCAGGTCCTTGAGTTGCTCAGAGAATAGTACCAGGGACGGCACTGTTGGTGGAGGCTGACTGGCACCATGTCCGAATAGATCATAGTTGATGATGAAATAGTCCTCTGCGAGGACCGAAATATAGTCGCGCCACAGTGAAAGTCTGAGCCCTAGTCCATGGATGAGCACGAGCGGTGGATTTTGTCTGATACCGCTGAGTTCATAGTGAGTACCGTTAGGAGACTGCGGCATCTGGCTCAAGTCGATCGTAAACTACTGTGAAAATCGCGATTGATTTACGTGGAAACTAACACGGGATTATGGTGCCAGAGTAGAAGTAATTTGACCGCGGAAAGCACAAAAGGTGCATAAACCTTTGGCTTTCTGATTCTTCTATCGTTTCCCAGCGTCCGCTAAAGGGCACATGCTTCTTATTTCCGCGCTTGATGCGCAATGACGACTCCAATATTTTCCGCTACTTCCAGTAACTTTTTATCTAGTGTCGCTAATGGCATACTACGCCTAAGGGCTACTTCCAAGTACGCTGAGTCATAGACTGTCAATTTATATCGGCGTGCTAGGTCAAGGAGCAGCGCATCGTCATGTTCATTATCAATGAAAATGTCTAATTCCTGACTATCCGCCAGTGTATCCGATACCTGTTGCTGGGAAATGCGTCCACGATGCTCGTTCACCAGCAAAGCATTGCGCAATTCGTACCACCATATACGCGGCACAACGCCACCCTCATCGGCAACGCGCTGCATGGTATTGTAAACCGTGGGATCGTTCTCTTCACCCATACACCATGCCATGAAAACAGAGTTATCGATAACGACAGGCATCAATAACGGTGCCCATCATGAATGGTGGACATCAGCTCATCCAAAGGTACGCACTTGAGGTGTTGGCGTCGTTTAACTATACGCGCGGCCGCTTCTTTTGCCCGTTTCCTATCAGTATTAACGGGTATCAAGTGTGCAACCGGCCTACCATGTCGGGTAATGGTTAGAGTTTCTCCGTGCTCCACGCGATCAAGCAAGCGCGGTAAATGTGTCTTGGCTTCAAATGCCCCGATTGTATTCATAGTTATCCTCAATTGAGAGCAATTCAGACCAGATTATACAACTAGTCTAAATTATAATTTGTGATCATTTCCGTTGTTGATCAGAAACAGTCGTTAAACGCCGCCGGAAGTACGGTTTGAACGAAATTAGCGAAGGGGTCACATCAGCCAAAGTGGAAAAGTCGGAAAAGCAAGGCAAGTAGGTGCTTATGCAACTAAAACTTGAGGAACTCTCGCTACAGCTCAACAAACGGTTCGGCGAAGTGTTCTCCGCAACTACGTTCCAAGAATGCAGGAAGTTCTATCTGACTTTTGTACACAGATTATCAATTCAACACTGGGTGCTAATTTCACTAAATCTGCAATACACTACAAATTGTTTAGAGAAAAAGGCAATGGTGAAAATTCTCACCAATTGGACAGGGAATCGCCTTCAAAACAGCACCCAGCAGGCGTTGAATCCGCGACTGGCTTTCACCCTGACCTGAGCTGGTCGCACTACCGCGTTCAAGAGAACATTGGATATACATTGCCTTTGTTGAGGTACAAAATTTCTGGAAGCTAAAATACATGCCGCGTCGATATCGCAGAACGAAATACTATATTTATCAGTGCTAATTACAGCGGCAAGACATCTACTATTGATGCATTAATCTAGTCAATAGCCAAGTCCAATGAAAATTGATCCGAAAACGAGAACCATATGCTGACCGAAGAGCAAGTTGACAGCTATATTGAGAACGGACAAGTTACAGCGCCAATTAAGCTCAACGAAGAAGTGATTGGTGCGATTCAGACCAAGATGGAAGCGCTGTTCGAAACCAGGCCTGACCTAACTCCCGACTATCTTCCCGCGCTCATCGAAATGGATCGGTCCTGGCTTGAATTTGCAATGCTGCCGGAAATACTGGATATTGTGGAACAGTTGATCGGCCCTGACATAATCGTCTGGAGTTCAGCACTATTTTGTAAGAGCCCGAGTAACGGGAAAGCCACGCCCTGGCATCAGGATGCACAGTATTGGCCGATCAGACCACTTGAAACCACCACCGTCTGGATTGCTGTTGATCCATCAACACAGGAAAACGGTTGTCTGCGAGTGGTTCCTGGCAGTCACAAAACGCGCGAAATTTTCAGTCATTCCATCAATAACAGCGATCGAATCGTACTCAATCAGGAATTGGATTCAGAAGTCCAGAAACAAATGGTGCCAAAGGATGTTGTGCTTGAGCGCGGCATGTTTTCCTTCCACGATGCATACATGGTTCACGGCGCAGAACCAAATCGCTCATCAAAACGCCGTGCCAGTCTTACTTTCCGCTATATGCCGGCTTCATCGCACTTCGATCGGGATTTGGCGCGCAGGAAGACCGAAGAACTGCAAGTTGGTGATGTCTCTGAGCGGCAGATCTTTCAAGTCCGCGGCACTCACAGCCATCCCGACAATCAGCTTTCTGCACTTTAGAATTCCTGAAGGACAGTTTGCGATCAATGGTTGGCAATTGACCTCAGGTGCCAAAAAGAACAAAACTGATTCCCAGGTTCAGATCAGTTTGGACTGAGCGCACCGGGTTTGGTAGTCAATCTCGATAGTTATGCTGCGATTCCAATTGGTGATGAACCTGTAATTTGCCAAGGTAAACCCATCGGTAAAACAGCGTCAGCCACATTCGGTTGCAGAATCAATTCACCTGTTACAATTTCATTTCTAGAATTTATATATTTAGCTAACCCATCGGAATGATTTACAATTGATCGTGTATCGCGAGTTGAATGAGCAGGCAAATTATGACGAAATTGTATCGGCAAGCCCCCGGCAAGTCGTGTCAGGAAGGCATCACACTCACCGGGCTGTACGAATTGTTTCCGGACGAGATAACAGCCCGGAGGTGGTTTGAATCGATTCTGTGGTTGGACGGCTTGGCAGTTTGCCATCGATGCAATGGCACGAACACTTACGAAGTCAACAATGGCAAGCCTTTGCCGCATAAGTGCCGGGACTGTCGAAGGCATTTTTCAGTACGCTATGGAACAATCCTCGAACGGTCACATATTCCATTGCGCAAATGGGCAATAGCAATTTACCTGATTGCGGCCAGTTTGAAGGACGTATCGTCAATGAAACTGCATCGCGACTTGGGCATCACTCAGAAATCCGCCTGGCACATGCTACACAAGATTCGTTATGTGATGAGCAGCGGCAACGGGCAGATTTTCGGAGCCGTTAACGTTGACGAGACTTGCAAAAGCGGATTGGAGAAAAACACTCATGTTGAATTAAACCTGCACGCCGAACGAGACCAAGTCAGCGAGCGGTTGCGCAACAATGACTTGGTCGCGGACAATGGCTTGCCGAATGGAGTACGGTTATGACGACGGACACTGCAATCACCCCGCCGGTCAATTCGACAGGGACGGGCCGCCGCATTGCCAAACGCCGCTCCAGAAAAATGATCGCCTTTGGTTGGTATGGCGGGAAGTACTCTCACTTAAATTTCCTGCTACCACTTATCCCGAAAGACGCGACTCATTTCTGCGACGTGTTTGGTGGATCTGCAGCGGTACTCCTGAACTTAGAGCCTTACATGGTCGAGACCTACAACGACCTTGACTCGGAGCTTGTGAATTTCTTCGAGGCACTTCGCAATCAAGGGCCGAAACTCATCAAGGCCATAAGCCTGACCCCGTTTTCCCGTGAGGAGTTAGTACGCGCATGCGCTCCTGAAAGAGGGTTATCGAAGCTGGAGCGTGCGCGCCGGTTCTACATTAGAGCAAGACAAACACGAACCGGGCTGGCACAAACCAGCAGCGAAGGTCGATGGGCGCATTGCGTCCTTACATCGCGTGCCGGCATGTCTGGGTCCGTCTCCCGATGGCTTGGATCTGTAGAGGGACTTTCGGAGATCGTACAACGACTTCAACGGGTGCAGATAGAGAACGCGCCCGCGGTGGAAGTAATCCAGCGATACGACACAGTAGACACAGTATTCTATGTGGACCCGCCCTATGTGCATTCTGCACGGGGCGACTCTTCGGCTTACGAATATGAAATGACCGATGCTGACCACGAGAGCCTTTCTAAGATTTTGAACAACGTTCGGGGCCGCGTGGTGCTATCGGGATATCGAACCGATCTCTATGATTGCCTTTACAGGACCTGGCGACGTTTAGATGCCGAAAAGCGCAATTGCCATTCCGTAAGGACGCCGCGTCAGGAATCGGCCTGGATGAACTTCTAGCAGATGAACAACGCTGAAGCCCGAAAATGGCTGGATAATGCTTGGGCCAGAGTGTTGGATACGGGGACCGGCAGTCCTGACAAAGAAATTGACCGATTGGTGAACTCCAGACTGGTTTCGATCCGCTATGCGTTATTCACGTAAATGCTCGGCAAAATTGCCAACGAACAAAGAAGTCTCTTGAGTCTTCAACTCGGGACAGGGCAATTCCCTGGGGATTGGGACGCAAGAAGTTTCTGCTCGGCGGTGATTGTTCCTTGGGTCGCGGACAATCACGACATTCTGGGTAAAAGTCCAGACCCCTACGTCAACAACCCGTTGCGGCGACGGAGACTGGACGAAGGAACACATCAACTGCGTTACAAGCAGGAGTGGGACGTTCTTGTATCATTTCTCGCACCTCTTGATAGTTCTGGCCGAATCAAACTCAAGTCCGCGTTCATTCGTTGCCTGGAGAGTGCCGCTCGTCGTTTGGCGGCTCAGTCATTCGTCTATCAAATTCCAATCCGGGTCAGCCTGCCACAAATGATTCGCGTTCTGGAAGCGTTTCTTTCCGATGCGAGCGGCGGTTTGCGGCCTCTAGTCGTAACCGCTGCACTAATGACCATCTTGGGGCGGGGCTTTTCGCTTTTCGCGAATGTCTCATCGCAAGGACTGAACGAAGCCGACTCATCTTCAGGAGCACCCGGTGATGTGATGTGCAAGGACGAAGACGGCAACATCATTTTGGCCATTGAGGTTAAAGATCGCAACCTGACCTTGGCTGACGTTCGTAGTTCGACGCAAAAGGCCCGAGCGTCAAGTGACCCGTTGAGCAACTTGCTGTTTGCGTCGCCCAGTATTCGCGACGACCAGCGCGAGGCAATCTGCGAGACAATGGAAACAGCCTGGGCATCGGGCCTGAACATTAGTCAGATTGGCGTTGTTGATTTAACATACGCTACGTTCTCGTTGCTGTCGGAAGATTGGCGGCCGAGGCTGTTGCGCGAGATCGGGGCCGAACTGGACAGTAGAGCAGACCATGAACACCGTCGCGCATGGCACGATCTGCTGTCAAACATTAGCGGGGGCGACAGGCCATGATCAGAGAACAACCAGAGCCAAGTGAAGTTGAAGTGGTCAGTTGGGGCTATCAGCCGAACTTGAGGTCTGGAATCGGATGGATGGTGAAATGAAAAGAAAGCAAACACAGCACCCAAACATCGCTTCCGAGGAAATCCACCAACGTGCCAGGCATATTGCATATCAAGTGCTTACTACCCCGCCAATCCAAAAAATAAAGAAACCTCCTGCACAAAAACGAAGTGGAAATTGAATTCCGTTCTTTGTGAATCATCGAATATTCGTTTATTGGATAAGTCACGTATATCAACCTCCAATTTTAAATTGAGCAATTGAATTGCCAGACGGAGCTTCGGTAGAAGTGAATGTTGCAGGTGTTCTTTTTTCTGGAAAGGTCAGGTATGGACCTGCATTTGACCCTGCAGGAACTCGCACGAAAGGTAGTCAGCGTTAAAAGTAAGCGGTACTGTCCGACAAATTTACCTTTCCACTTTGCTACAGCAGCACACAATTTACACCCGGAAATTCGGCTGAAAAATCAGGAATTAGATTCAAGAAACAACCATAAATTACTCACGAAATTAAAAAATTCCACCAATTAAAGCGTGGCTATAATTGAAATTCGTTTTCCAGGAGAAAACGATAGTTGGTAAGTTCTGAGAGATAGATGAGCGGAAGCGATTGCCGGAACTGGTAGTCGCCCACCCAGTTTAATCGGAGCGATTGGATCGCTGTGATGAAACAGTTTGTCTTCATCATTTCTGTTAGAGAAGGGAATCTCCAATTGTATTTTCGGAAAGGATTTCGATTACGGAGAGGGATTTGGATTACGGAACGAGTGCCACTGACCTGCGGCGGCTTATTAATAAAGGGAAGAAGCAGGGCTTTCTTACATTTGAAGATGTCAGAGACCATCTTTCTGACTCAATGAATGATGCCGACAGTGTCGAAAACATTATTAGTCTGCTCCTTGATTTGGATATCGAGGTGTACGATGAAATCCTCAATCCCGAAGACTTTGCCTTAGGTCCGCGTGAACTCGACGACCGTCCTGCCACCGAAGTCGACAGTGCACTCAAGAGCGAGTTGGGCAGCACGACCGATCCCATACGCATGTATATGCGTGAAATGGGCGAATATGCGCTGTTGACTCGGAGTAAGGAAATTGAACTGGCCAGGAAAATTCAGAATGGTTTGAAAAAAGCAACTCTCGCAATTTCCAATTGTCCTGTTGTTTTTGAGTACCTGATTCAACAATTTGATTCAGTGGAAGCAGGTCAAATCCGTTTCAATGACTTGTGTATTGGAATCAGGAAAAAGTCGAACTTCGTTGCCGCCTCTACCATAAAGAGATCAGACAGTTCGACCACTGATTCAAATAAAAGCGTCGCTCTATTCCTCAATGAATTTCAGGCAATCCGACAGCGCTACGATTGGTTGAGACGCGCAGTTCGTAAGGAAGGCATTGACAGTCCCAAAGTCATTCGACACAAAAAGGTATTGCAGAAAAAGTTTTTGGAATTCTCCTTTACCCGCCAGCAGCTCGATGATATTTTCAAATTCATTCACGAAATGAATGCGCAGCGTCGAGTGCGGAGCAAAGCGCTGGAGCAGATCTGCCTTAAGAAAATCAAGTTGCCTAAATCCGAGGTTTTGCCACTGCTGGAACATCAGCCACTTCATCGGAATTTGATGTTTCTGTTAAAAAACTACGCGACCGACGATCAGGCTGTTCAAATTGATGCCTGTCGGGAAGAATTCGCCGAAGCCCGAAAGCGATTGAGTTATCTGCAGAATCGTCTGGTGATGCCACTTCACGAGTTCAAGGCGGCATGCCAGGAGATTACGATTGGTGAAACCCGAGCAAATCAGGCGAAGAAAGAAATGGTTGAAGCCAATCTTCGCTTGGTTGTTTCAATTGCGAAAAAGTACAGCAACCGCGGATTGGGATTCCAGGACCTGATTCAGGAAGGTAATATCGGATTGATGAAAGCGGTTGATAAATTTGAGTACGAGCGTGGTTTCAAGTTTTCAACCTATGCAACATGGTGGGTTCGCCAGGCGATAACCCGAGCGTGCGCGGACCAGTCGCGAACGATTCGAGTGCCGGTGCACATGACGCAGACACTGAGCACACTAACTCGAATTCAACGAGAAATTCGGCAGGAGGAAGGGAGCGAGGCGACAGTTAAGGAACTCGCAAAGCGGATGGAACTCAGCGAGGATAAGATCAGAAAGGTGCTGATGATTCCCAAAGAACCGCTGTCGATGGAAGCACCTACCGGGGAGGACGAAGAATCTCAGGTCGGAGACTTCATTGAGGACAAAGCCGTTCAGTCTCCGGATGATCAGGTAGCGGATACGGGAATGAAATCTGCCATTGATGCAGCATTGAGTTCTCTGACCGAGCGTGAGTCAAAGGTTTTGAGAATGCGATTTGGAATCGACTCGCGAACAGACCACACATTGGAAGAGGTCAGTCAGCAGTTTGAAGTAACTCGTGAGCGTATTCGACAGATTGAAGCAAAAGCGATTCGAAAACTCCGCCATCCGTCGCGATCGAATCAACTTAAACCGTATTTGGATAACTAAAACCCGAGCATCATTCGGAATCAAAATTACGAAACACACAGTCAGCCAAAAACAATTTCAAACGCTGTAAACCGGTTTGATACGCCTTACCTCGTGCGTTTTGATGGTCAAAAAATACTCACTCAATGCAAAAGATGTTGTATAGGGCTTGAAATTTGACCATCAGTTGTTATCTAATACACGGTTGTGTAACTTAAATCGTAAACAACAAATACATGCGTGACCAAGCGAGATTTCGTTTGGTCGTTGTTTATATATAGATTGCGAATTCACAAACGTAGTCAATAGAAAATTAACCATTTATTGAGATGGAATAGTTGGGGTACAGAAAGTTGGAAGGCACCACCAAGGTAGTAGAAGACAAAAGTTGGTTAAGAAGCCTGATATTCAAGGGTAAACGTACAGGCTATCTGACCTACGAAGAAATTACGGACATCCTTCCGGATTCGATGAGTGGTACCAACGATATTGTACGTACCATCGATCTGTTGACCAGCCTTGATATTGAAGTTTGTGATGAAGCACCACATCCGGACAGTCTGATCATGCAGGCCGATGACGTTGTTGACGAAGAGGATGTAGCTGAGGAAGCGGAAGAAGTTCTCAAGAGCGATTTTGGCAGTACAACCGATCCGATTCGAATGTACATGCGGGAGATGGGTCAGATTGATCTTTTAACCCGCGCTCAGGAAATTGAACTGGCCAAACAGATTGAAGCCGGTCTCAATCAAGCTCAGGAAGCACTCTCAGAGTGCCCTTTCATCATACGTCAGTTGCTCGAAAGATTTGAGCTGGTACTGTCTAAACGCTTACGTTTTACAGAACTTTGTACCGGTATTGGTATGGATAGAGAATACATTGATGCCAAGAGCGTTAAAGTAAAACCGGAGAATCTGGATGGCACTAATGAAGTTCTTTCCACCGTATGCCAGGAATTCAATCGAATTGAACAGCGAATCAAGTGGCTAAGTGCAAGAATTCGAGAGGAAGATATAAACAGCAAAAAGGCCAATGATCACCGCGTAGTCCTGAAGAATAAATTCAATCGATTTGTGTTTGGTCGCAGGCATTATGACTTGATGTTTGATCTGATGCATGTGATGGATGGGGAGCGCAAAGAGAGATACAGGAATCTAGAAAGAGTTTTACTCCACAAAGCGCGTATCGAACGCCGTCAGTTTCAGGAGATTGTCACACATTCCGCAACGCACAGAAATTTGATTGCTTTGCTGAAAAATGTGTCTACAGAAGAGCAGGCGGAAGCAGTTGAGCGCTATCGGACCGACATCCTGGAAGCACGCGAGCAGATTATTCGTTTCGAGAAACGGCTTGGAATGTCACTGGATCATTTCAAGCAGGTATACCCGCAGGTGCGTAGCGCCGAGTATCAGGCTAACAAAGCCAAAGGCGAAATGATTGAGGCCAATCTAAGGTTGGTGGTGTCGATTGCCAAGAAGTACAACAATCGTGGACTCGATCTTCAAGATTTGATTCAGGAAGGCAACATCGGCTTGATGAAAGCCGTTGATAAATACGAGCACGAATTGGGATTTAAGTTTTCAACCTACGCTACATGGTGGATTCGCCAGGCGATTACGCGGGCTTGCGGAGACCAATCCCGTACGATTCGGGTACCGGTTCACATGATTCAGACATTGAGCGCACTGAATCGGATTCAGCGAGAAATTAGGCAGGAAGAAAGCCGCGAAGCGACGGTAGACGAACTGGCTGAAAAAATGGAAGTTACCGAAGAGAAAGTTCACAAGGTTTTGAATATTCCTAAGGAGCCTTTATCTATGGAAGCGCCAACTGGTGAAGATGAAGACTCAAGCCTGCTTGATATTATTGAAGATAAATCTGCAACCAACCCACTGGAAGACGCGATCAAATCGGGACTGCAGTCTGCTGTAGAAGCCATGCTGAATTCACTGTCCGATCGGGAGGCGGTTGTCTTGAGAATGCGATATGGCATTGGAATGCCGACCGACTACACGCTTGAAGAGGTCGGCCAGCAGTTCGGTGTAACTCGCGAACGCGTTCGACAGATCGAAAAGAGTGGACTTCGAAAGCTGCGTCACCCATCGCGAGCGGTCAACCTTCATCCCTACATTCACGCGCAGTAAATTTCAAAATACTACATCCCTCTCTATGGGATGAATTTCCCTGAAATTTCAGGTTTCGAAAGCCTCAGGGGTCACTCAATTTCGCCAAAGTTGCATTGACACGCAACTCTCATTCATTTATATTCAAAAGTTCTTCACATCATTGTGCACATTATTTTCACGCCATTGTGAACTTGATTCAAGTGCACAAATTCGAGAATTAAATTGGAGATAGGGGAATGAAAAATTTGAGTAAAAAACTGATGCTTGCAGGTGCTGCTTCAATCCTGATGTTTGGCTCTGTTTCGGTTAGTGCCGCACAGTGTACCAATGAAGTCTGGAACAAGGTCATGAGCCGCGGCAAATTGGTAGTGGGAGTCAAGGCTGACTATAAACCTTGGGGATATCGTGATGAAAGCGGAAACATCGTTGGCATGGAAGTCGATATGGCGCAGTTGGTCGCTGATGCGATGGGTGTCGAACTCGAAACCGTGGCAGTGCAGTCCTCCAATCGTATGCAGTTTCTTGAGCAGGGCAAAATCGACATGATGATTGCCACGATGTCTGATCGACCTGATCGACGCAAAATTGTTGGCATTACCCAGCCTAACTATTACACATCAGGTACCAATGTTCTGTCACCGAGAGCTTTGTCGCTTTCAAACTGGGAAGACTTGAGAGGTAAACCCGTATGTGGTAAGCAGGGTGCGTTCTACAACAAAATTGTCAATGAGCGTTATGGTGCCGATATCGTTGCCTTCACTGGTAATGCGGAAGCGAAACAGGCCCTTCGTGACAAGAAGTGCATCGCTTGGGTTTATGATGACTCCTCAATCATGTCAGACCTTTCCTCTGGCAACTGGGATGAATTTGAAATGCCATTGGCCAGCGAAGATGATAATCCGTGGGGATTGGCAGTGCCTTTGGCTGAGAAGGATTGCGTCTTCGGAAACTTCATGTCTGGTATGACTTACAACTGGCACCAATCCGGAAAGTTGATTGAACTGGAAGCGAAGTGGGGCATTCAAGCGACACAATACCTGAAAGACAAAAGCGCCCAGTACGCAGACTGGATTCAGGAATAATCTGACACACATCAATGAACCGGGGTAGTGTTTCTAACTGCCCCGGTTTGTTTGTCTAATCTGCACGTAGAATGCTTGATTGAGCAGCTATGAATGCGTTTCAGCAGTTTTTTTATGATGTTTCGGCGGACCATCCACGCTGGAATTTCATTTTTTTCTACGATCCGGTCCAAACTGACCGAGTATTGACCGGGTTGTGGACGACGATTCAACTTTCGGTTACATGCGTCATCCTGAGTGTGATCATAGGACTCATCGGAGCGTGGTTGCAAGGTGCTCAGTCTCGCCTCATTCGGGCCATCGTTCAGGGTTACATTCAGTTCTTTCGAAACACACCGCCGCTGATTCAGCTGCTGTTTTTCTACTTTGCTCTGGGCCAGTTCACGCCCACCTATTCGCCAGACGGCTGGTTGGAGATTCCCATTATTTCCAATGTGGGTTGGGCGATTATTTCCCTTTCGTTTTTCGCCGCGTCCTTTAACGTTGAGATTTTCAGGGCCGGAATTGAAGCAGTACCGGATTCCACTAAAGAAGCGTCTGAATCATTGGGGATGAGTCGGCTCCAGACGTTCATCTACGTTGTATTTCCACTGGCGTTTCGAGTCAGCCTGCCGGCACTGAACAATAACCTGGTCAATCTTGTGAAAACGACGACACAGGCGCTGGCAATCGCAGTACCGGAACTGCTTTATCAGATGGTGAGTATCTACAATGACTACTCAACTGCGCAGAATGCCTGCATGGTGGTGTTGTTCATTGTTTACATCGTGCTAGTTGGTGTGCTCGTGATGGGAATGAATGCTTGGGAGCGTTCTGCAAAAATTCCGGGGTACGGACAATGAGATCTCGTATTCGACCAATTCCTGGAATCAATCTCGGTCATCCGACTCCGAGTACAGATCTGCCGGTTTTGAAGCCCTTCCGGGTCGCCATTTCTGGACATGCGTCGGATTTGAAATTCAGCCGCTGGTTAGAAGGGCTGAGTCCGAAAGCCGTACTGACAGTCGTACTGATTCCGTTAGTTTGGCCTTTCGTGGTGTTTGCACAGGGTGGCTATTCAACGACCGATGCGTTTGAGGCCTTGTGGCGCTGGCTGCCATTTTTGGTTTCACATGGGTTTGCGTTAAATATTCTGATCAGCTTTTTTACGATGCTGATCGGAACTATTGCCGGCATTCTGGTAGGCCTGGGTCAAGTCTCGCCGTTTCGACCGTTGTCAAAAATCTGCTGGTTTGTTACGCAGCTTTTTCGTAATTCTCCGTGGCTAGTCTTGTTGTTTATTGTGATGCTGGCCTTTCCGTTCGAGATTGAATTCGCAGGTCAAATAATTCTGATTCCGGACTGGATCAAAGCGGTCTTTGGACTGTCTTTGCCGATTATGGCGAACATTTCTGAAATTGTTCGAGGGGGCATCCAGTCTGTTCCGACAGGGCAATGGGAAGCAGCGGAGTCATTGGCATTTGCGCGTCGCCAGACTTTGTGGCAAATTATCCTGCCTCAGTGCTTCAAGCGCATGATCCCACCATGGATGAATTGGTATGCCATTCTGACGATGGCAACTCCGCTTGTGTCACTACTGGGTGTTGAAGAACTGGTAACGCTGTCAAGACAGGCAATGGAAGCTGAGGATAACCATCCTGAGCTACTGATGCCGTTTTTCGGATTTGCATTGGTGATATTTTTTCTATATTGTTATCCCATTGCCAAATGGACTGTTCGTCTTGAACAAAAATTTGCAATCAAGACTTAAACTGATACTCGGTGATTCGATATGAATAACCAAAACTGGACCCCAGATCAGCCAATCGTTTCGATTCGCGACTTGCACAAAGCATTTGGTGATCTCGAAGTTCTCAAAGGTGTGTCGCTCGATGTGATGAAAGGCGAGGTCATTTGCATCATTGGACCGTCAGGGTCTGGCAAATCAACGCTGATTCGCTGTATCAACGCCTTGAACCCCATCAACTCGGGATCCATCCTTGTCGAAGGTCAGGAAGTTCACGATCCGAGTCTGGATAAACTGGAACTTCGAAAAAAGGTTGGCATGGTTTTCCAACAGTACAACCTGTTCCCGCACAAAACTGCACTGCAAAATGTCATGATGGCACCGCTAAAAGTGTTGAAACGACCAAGAGATGAGGTCGAGAAGCACGCCCGGCAGTTGATGGCCAGGGTCAATTTACAGGGAAAAGAAGACAGTTATCCCGGCGAGTTATCTGGTGGTCAGCAGCAGCGGGTCGCAATAGCCCGTTCACTTGCGATGAACCCGAAAGTCATGCTGTTTGACGAAGTCACTGCTGCACTCGACCCTGAGACAGTGAAAGAAGTATTGCTGGCGATCAAGGATCTCGCACAAAGCGGGATGACCTGCATACTTGTGACCCATGAAATGGGATTTGCACGAGAGATCGCTGATCACATCTATTTTACCGACCGAGGTGTAATTGTTGAACATGGGCCGCCTGCTACATTCTTCACCGAGGCCAAAGACCCTCGAACTCAAGAATTCTTAAGTCAAATCCTGTAGCTTGAAGTTTGCTGCAAACTAATGGTTTCACAGGTTCTGTCTGATTGGACAGAATCAACAACTGAAGGGTTGCTCTCCGACTGGTATAACCAGGCGTTTCCAGATCTGGGGTCATTCTGATACCAAAATCCTCCCAGCCAGAAGTTTTGCGGTTACAATCCTGAATAAAAGGTAGATAAACCCAAATCTGCCTATTCGATTGAATCGCGCACCAAGATTTGCGCTGGAGGTTGATATGAATCGAACAATTCAGTCGCCAACAACTTTCCTGTTCGCACGGAAAATTTTCATACTACTTTTTGTCCTCTTTCCTTTCACTGTCTCTGTAGCGCAGGAGTCAAATGACAAAGTTGAAGAAACTCTAAACGCTGTAGTCGGTCTACGTGCCGAAGTTCCCGATGATGCTAGGACTGCATTTTCTCTGGGTACGATGCGAGAGGGTAATGGAATTGTGATTGATGATGATGGACTGATATTAACAATTGGCTATCTCATCATGGAAGCGTCCGACATCCAGGTAACAGACAGTCAGGGGCAGTTTGTACCCGCCGAGATGGTAGCTTACGATTACCACAGTGGGTTTGGAATGGTGCGGTCCACGCAGCCACTGGGTATCAAGGGCATTCCCCTTGGAGACTCATCTACGCTTTCACCTGGCGATCCGACGCTGATCCTGTCAAATTACGGTCCTGATTTCATGCAGGTTGCTCAGGTTGTCGACAGAAGAGAATTTCCAGGTTACTGGGAATATCTTCTGGACCGGGCTATCTTTACCGCCCCACCATTTAGTGGATTCGGAGGTGCTGCACTGATCAATACTCAGGGTGAACTGGTTGGAGTTGGCTCGTTGATCGTGCATGATGCAGTTACCGGAGAACGACCGACGCCAGGCAATATGTTTGTTCCGATTAACCTGCTAAAGCCAATATATGATGACCTGCTGCAGTACGGACGCGACACGGCAGATTCAAGACCGTGGCTAGGCGTTTTTACAGCAGTTGATCGCGGACACCTGTTCATCTATCGAATTGCACCAGATGGTCCTGCTGAAACGGCAGGGCTCAGGCCTAATGACATCATAGTTGCAGTCAATGGTAATTCGGTATCAGACATGGCCGAATTTTTACGAGAAGTTTGGGCCTCCGGCCCTGCGGGTGTCGATGTTCGGATTTCAGTGGTTAGAGCAGGAGGATTGACGGAAATTGTAGTGAAGTCTGGAGACCGATATGACTGGCTAAAAATACTGCCAGGTTCAAAGTATTCAGCGATGCTTCAACTGCATTGATGGTCTGCCAAATCGGCACTACACACTAGGATTGGGTGAGAGTGGTATTTTGTATAATCCGCATTCTATTCGAAACCAAATTTGCCAAATAAGGAGATGCAAATGAGAAAAAAATCAATGACAGCTATATTGCTAGCTGTGTCTTTCGTCCTGTTTTCAGGCACAACTATGGCCGCTGATAGCAGCGAACCGATCAAAATTCCAATCAAGAACTGGTCCAGCCAGATTGTGATGGCTCATGTGATTGGTGGTATGTTTGAAAGCATGGGAAACAACGTCGAGTACGTCCCGGTCGATAACCAGGCGAGCTTCGAAGCAGTTCGAACCGGTGATCTGACCCTCGTCCACGAAGTTTGGCAATCGACCATGCAGAATGCTTTCTACAGTGCGATGGAAAAAGGTGGTCTGATTGATGCAGGTACCCATGCAGCAGAAACGCTTGAGGAAATGGGTGTACCAAACTGGGTGATTGAAAAAGGACTTTGTCCTGGTTTGCCAAGTTGGGAAGCGTTAAAGGATTGTCACGAGAATTTTGCGACTCCGGATTCCGGTGGCAAAGGCCGCTGGCTGGAGGGTCCGCAGAGTTGGCACGGAGATGTTATGCCGAATCGCGTCAAGGGATTGGGTCTGGATGATAAATGGGTTGTGAAGTTCGCGGGTGCGGCAGATGCACTTTGGGCAGAACTTAAAGCAGCCGAGAAAGAAGGTCGCGGAACCATCATTTTTAATTGGACACCCAATTTTACGGATGCTGCCGGATTTACCTTTATTGAATTTCCACCATACTATGATGGCTGCCGAATTGCCGACGGTGGTGACTTATCCTCAACGGGTTGTGGTTCACCGACAGGCTGGCTGAAAAAGGGTGCAAACTACAGATTTCCACGGTCGCATCCCCAGGCTTATACAGCATTTTCTAAGCTGAGCTTCACGACTCCTCAGATCGGCTCAATGGCTGCTTTGGTTGATGTCGATGGCATGACCCACCAGGACGCAGCAGTAAAATGGCTCGCTGACAACGAAGATGTTTGGAAACCCTGGACGGAGTCTATCCTGGGAGATACCAACTAATCGGACAGACACAATAATCTGACAACTAGAAAAATTTCAAATCCCCCTGCAAAGGGGGATTTGTTTCCTCGCTCTGCGAGATTCAACATTTCAATAAAAAGCACCTGAAGAACATCCTGATCTGAAAAAATACGATGTCTTCAAATCCCGTAATCAAATGTGAGTCTGTCTACAAAATCTTTGGCAACAATGCCAAGCAAACTCTCGATCAAGTCAACGGCGTTGTAGACAGTATCAAGTTTCTTGAAGCTGGTTTAATTGTTGGCGTCAATAATGTTTCTCTGGAGGTCGTTCAGGGAGAGTTATTGGTAATAATGGGACTGTCCGGTTCTGGGAAATCAACACTGTTACGCTGTATCTCAAGACTGACTGATGCGACCGCGGGGAAGATATATGTTGATGGACAGGACTTGCTGGCACTAACCAAAAAACAGCTCATCGAGTTGCGGCGAAACAAGATGGGCATGGTGTTTCAGAGCTTTGGGTTGCTTCCACACAAGACTGTGCTTGAGAACATCGCTTTTCCTCTTCAAGTCAAGGGTAGCAGTACCCGTGAAAGTGTAGAACGGGCTGCGCAGATGGTCCAACTAGTTGGACTTCAGGGACGGGAGAATTACTTCCCAAGGGAGCTATCGGGTGGCCAGCAGCAGCGAGTAGGAATTGCCCGTTCACTCGCAGTGGAACCCGACATTTGGTTTCTGGACGAACCGTTTTCCGCACTAGATCCCCTGATTCGCAAGGAGATGCAGGATGAATTTCTGCGGCTACAGGGTGTTCTTGGAAAAACCATTCTATTCGTAACACATGATTTTGATGAAGCGCTTCGACTGGCGGACCGTATCGCGATCATGAAAGATGGTGTAATCGAACAGTTGGATACACCGTCCAATATCGTACTTAACCCCGCAACCGAGTATGTTCGCAGG
Source organism: Gammaproteobacteria bacterium (assembly GCA_022823405.1). Taxonomy (GTDB): domain Bacteria; phylum Pseudomonadota; class Gammaproteobacteria; order Arenicellales; family JAJDZL01; genus JAJDZL01. Next base: position 48,372 of record JAJDXD010000024.1, on the reverse strand, counting down.
TTTACAGAGGACGTGCCACGCGAAAAAGTACTGACTGTCAGATCAATCATGGATCCTCTGGATGAATCAGAAAGACTGGGCGAACTGCGGGTGTCCGAGGATGCGATTGTTGATTCCGTAGCAGAAGACATCCTCAGCGAAGAAAGGCCGGTAGCAGTGGTGGATGCCAAAGACAACATCGTTGGAACCTTGCATGCGTCTCACGTCATTAAAGTACTGTTTGGAGGTCGATCTGCAGAATCGACAGAAAACTGAACCTTATGGATCTCCTTACCAAACATCCAAAAGCTGTTCAGTTTTTCGTCTTGCTGGCGGTGTTTTTTTTACTCTGTCTGCTCATCAGTCCATCTGACTCCAATGTCCTGTGGCGATTTCCGCCACTCCTCAAACAATTGCCTTTCATCATCAATGACTCAGTTAGGTACCTGATGTTTGACTGGATGCCCGTCCAGGTCTACGACCCGATAATTGATGATTTCGAGGAAAAACCACTGTTTAGGGAATTTACCCGTTCAATATCCAGCATATTCTTGCTGGTTATCAATTTCGTGCGCGAGATTTTTCTCGGTGGTGTCAAAACCGTCGTTGCGTTTACAGATTGGGACTTCATCAACGAAAATCCGTGGGTGCGTTGGCCAGCACTTCCCTGGACAGTCATCGCTGGTTGGGCAATCATTCTTGGATACAAGCTGCAGGGCAAAGGCTTAGCGATTCTTGCTGGAATTTGCACCATTTACCTTGCAGTATTTGGTCAGTGGAAACCATCTATGGAGACACTGTCTTTTGTTCTGATTGCTGCACCAGTTTCGGTGCTGCTTGGATTGATTTTTGGAATCTGGGCTTTCAAAAGTAAGGCGGTTGAGATTGCGCTGAATCCGCTGCTGAATGTTGCCCAGACCATGCCGCATTACTCCTACCTGGTACCTGTTATTGTCCTGTTCGGTGTGGGCGATCATGCTGCGGCAATTGCGACAATTGTTTTTGCTTCGCCACCAATGGTGCGATTGACGCTATTGGGATTGAAAAAGGTACCCGCAGATATCGTAGATTCTGGTTTGATGAGTGGTTGCAATGCATTTCAAATGATGTTTCGAGTGCTGATTCCTACCGCCAGGCGTGATATCTTGATTGGTGTCAATCAGGTTGTCATGCAGTGTCTGGCAATGACAGTCATTGCTTCATTCATTGGCGCCCAGGGCTTGGGTTCAAATCTGATGATTGCACTCAATTCACTACGAGTGGGAACTGGCATCGAGATTGGCGTATGCATCGTGCTGATCGCTGTTCTGCTCGATAAGATGTCATTAGCCTGGGCTAACAAACAGACCGATTATTTCGCTGACCTCACGTTTTTTCAACGCAACAGGTTTGCACTGGTTGCACTAGTTGTGTTTGTACTGGGTTCGATTCTCGCTTATATCGGCAGTTTCATTTTCCGGGATAGTTACAACTATCTTTACATTGTGCCGCACAATAAAGGAATTACCACCGCGCCGTTTTGGCAATTGACGGTCGACTGGATTTGGGATACTTTCTTCTACGCGCTTAAAGCGTTCAATGAGTTCCTGATTACTAAAATCCTGGAGCCAATGAAGAGTATGTATCTTGCCATGCCAGTAGCTGCGACATTTGTTCTGATGATGGGTGCTGGCTATATTCTTGCTGGAGTCAGACAGGCTTTGATTATTGGCGGCTTCCTTCTTTTCATCGCGCTGTCGGAATACTGGGACAGAGCTCTGATTACCGCATACATCGCATCATTTGCGGTGATCGTTTCCGCAGTTTTCGGGATAGTTGTCGGGTCGATTTGCGCTCAAAACAATACTGCCAGCAAAGTCATATTACTAATCTGCGATTTCCTTCAGACTTTTCCTTCGTTTATCTACTTGATTCCGGTCATTATGCTGTTTGGCATTACCGATACTTCGGTCATCATTGCAACAGTTGTCTATGCCTCTGTACCGGCGACCCGATACACGGTAGAAGGGCTTCGAAGCGTGCCCCAGGTCATGCATGATGCTGGATCCATGCTTGGTGTGTCAAGATGGCAAAGATGGATATCAATTGAGCTGCCACTTGCCTTTCCGCACATTATGCTTGGCATCAACCAGACCGTGATTTTTGCGCTGTTCATGGTCATCATTGGGGCGTTCATAGGAACAACCGATCTAGGTCAGTTGATCTTGAAGGCTATCTCTGATCCGCAGGGTACTGGAATTGGATTGACTCTTGGCCTTTGTGTTGCATTCATGGGCCTGGCAGTCGATCAAATTATTCGAACTTGGGCCGACAACAGAAAGAAGGCTTTGGATTTAGCGTAGTCCGGGTCTCCAATCCTGTAGGGTAAAGATTACACATTGTGCACGCCGGTTCATTCAAAGCATGGCAATAGATTCCAATATTCAATTGGCAAGGCGTTAAAATTTGCTGGATTGTGCATGACTGAATTTATGTAAAATCGAAAATTATTGAGTAATCATTAGGAGTGAATAGAATGAAAAAATTTAATAGAGACGACTATATTGAGCAGCTTGCAACTGGCAAAATGTCTCGACGTCAGTTCAATAAGGTTCTTGCCTCTGCCGGAATCACAACCGTGATGTTGCCAGTCTTTTCTGGTCCTGTGAATGCCGCTGCATCGGATCACCCCAATGTATTTACCTGGGAGGGTTGGGATGCAAACGAGCACCACGGAGAGTACTTTGAGAAATATGGTGAATATCCGAATTTCTCCATCTTCGGGGATGAAGAAGAAGCATTCGCCAAAATCAAGGCCGGTGCGCAGTTTGATGTTACCCATCCTTGTTCGTACAAGGTGGAAATCTGGCGAGATGCAGGCATCATTCAACCCATTGATACCAGCCGTCTAAAGTATTGGGACAGCGTCATTCCCAGCCTGAAAAATATTCCAGGTATGATGGCTAACGGTGATAACTATTTTGTCGCAGCAGATTGGGGTTTGACTTCGGTGCTGTATCGCCCGGATTTGGTTGATGAACAGTATCAGGAAGATGAAACCTGGGGCATTCTGTGGGATGAACGCTATTCAGGTCGCCTGTCTATGTCCGACAGCCTGATTGATGGTGTGATGGTTGCAGCCATTTACGGCGGGGCAGCAGACCCATTTAACATGACAGACGCTGAAGTCGAAGTAACTAGGGAACTGCTGAGAAAACAGCTGCCCTTGCTGCGTTACTATTGGACCAGCCCGACCGATTTGGAAAATTCAATGGCGGCGGGTGAACTGGTTGCCACTAGCTCCTGGAACGATGCATTTACGGCACTCAAGGCTGCAGGCGTCAATGTCAAGTACATGAATCCAAAAGAAGGTGCAATGACATGGGTTTGTGGATTCTGTCTGATGACGGATGCGGACCCTGCGAAACTCGATAAATCCTACGAAGTCATTGATGCGTTTCTTGCTCCTGAATCAGGTGCTTTTTCAATTCTTGAAGAAGGGTACGGCCATTCAAATATCGATGCGTACGGTCTTGTCGATGAAGCAACGCTCGCCGACCGCGGTCTTTCACGTGATCCGGAAGCATTGTTGAGCGCCGGCATCTTTCAGGTGCCGATCGGCAATGAAGCTGCTCTGCAGTCCATGTTTGAGGAAGTCAAAGCCGGCTTGTAAAGCCCTTTTTGATTCTGGACAACAATATTGGGGGTTTGATGATTTTTCGAACCCCCGAGTTGTTCAATTGACGCACTAGACAATAATTACCCACTGAGCTTAAGTTCAGTGCCAAATCGTTTGCCCTTCTCACTAGATTGACGCTAAAGGCGCAAGTTCATGCCATCGGCAGCATCTGAACAATCATTGGTTTCGCGGTTCCAGTTACGGTTTCGAAGAAGTGAAGCTATGCGTGGCTACACGCTGCTGTCTCCTACTCTAACCATCGTATTGCTAGGTCTGCTGTTTCCATTGATGATTCTGGTCACTCTGAGTTTCTGGAAGCAGGAATACGTCGATCTGATTCAGACCTTCACCCTGACGAACTACGCAGATTTCTTTCGCAAAAAAATCTATTACCTCATTCTCTACCGGTCGATCCGCATTTCCCTGCTGGTGATGCTGGTTACGGTACTGTTGGCCTATCCGTTGGCCTATTTCATTGCTTTCCACGTCAAAAGGAACAAGATGATATGGATCATTCTTGTCACAATTCCATTCTGGACAAGTTATTTACTCAGAGTTTTTTCCTGGAAAGTGATTTTGGGATACAACGGCGTCATCAATTCTGGGCTCATGTCATTGGGCATCATCGCTGAACCGTTGGAGTTTCTTCTCTATAACCCGATTGCAGTAGTGATCACATTAGCCCATGCCTGGGCAGCAGTTGCCATTTTGCCGATCTATGTATCGCTCGAAAAAATTGACAGATCGCTGATTGAAGCGTCTCGAGATCTGGGCGAGAGTGCTTTCATGACCTTCATTCGAGTTACATTACCCCTTTCACTCCCTGGCGTTATCGCTGCCAGTCTGTTGGTATTTATTCCAACGGTTGGTGATTATGTTACACCGTCGCTGGTGGGAGGTACTCGCGGCATTATGATTGGTAATATTATCCAGTCGATGTTCGGCAAGGCGCTCAACTGGCCCTTGGGAGCGGCCTTATCGATCATTTCAATGATTACAGTAACACTCGTCGTCTGCTTATTGTTAGGTGCGACCCAATTGTTCCGAAAGAAGGTGGCTTAGGCAGTGATCCGTACCCGATCCAGACTTAACACGCTGTCCGTCTATGCGGTGATATACCTGATATTTCTGTATGCACCGGTTGCTGTACTACCGCTGTTCTCGTTCAATGATTCGCAATACATTACTTTTCCACTGTTGGGATTTACCTTCAAGTGGTACGCCCAACTGGCGGATAGTCAGGGTCTGCAGAACGCGCTCATCAACAGTTTGAAGGTTGGCCTTAGCGTCGCCCTCTTAAGTACCGTGCTGGGAATCTTTGCGGCGAAAGCCGTAACCCGTTATCGAATGCGAAGAAGTGGCCTATTAATCAGTTTTATCATGGTGCCACTGGTCATTCCGGAAATAATTCTCGGAATATCTCTGCTAATGACATTTAGCGTAGGTGGAATAAAGTTGTCGCTGATTACGGTTGGAATTGGTCACCTGATGCTCTGCACACCATTTTCGATGCTCGTGCTAATTTCGCGCATGGAAGGTTTTGACAAGAGCTATGAAGAAGCTGCTCAGGACCTAGGTGAAAACGCGTGGTGGACATTTTGGCGGGTAACCTTTCCGATAATTCTGCCGGGTGTCGTTGCAAGCTTTCTATTGACTTTCACGATTTCCTTTGATGAATTTATTCTTGCATTCTTTCTTGCCGGAACGGACGCGACATTACCACTGCATATTTGGAGTCAGCTGCGATTTCCAGATAAACTGCCATCAGTGCTGGCACTTGGAGCGATTATCGTGATGGTATCGACGGTCGTTATTTTTGCCGCTGAATTGATCAGGCGCGGTGGTGTCGATCTCGGCAACAAGTCGAAGGTGTAATTCAATGTCTGAAGTCATCATTTCAATCAACAACGTCATCAAGGATTTTGGTAGTGTCCGGGCTGTAAACAATGCAGATCTGGACGTGTTGAAAGGTGAGTTTTTCTCTCTTTTGGGTCCGTCCGGCTGCGGCAAAACTACTTTGCTGCGTATGCTGGCTGGATTTGAGTTGCCGACTGAAGGCACCATTCATATCGATGGTCAGGACGTCACGTTGTCGCCGCCGAATATTCGACCGGTAAACATGGTGTTTCAGAACTACGCCATTTTTCCACACTTGAATGTCGCCCAGAATATTGCGTTTGGAATGCGCAAGTCAGGTCTGTCGAAACAGGAATTGCATGAACAAATCGAACAGATGCTGGAACTGATCAAGCTTCCGGGATATGGAGACCGCGGCTCCAATGAACTCTCAGGTGGTCAAAGACAGCGTGTCGCATTGGCGCGGGCGCTGATCAAGCAGCCGAAGGTACTGCTCCTTGATGAACCGCTCGGAGCACTGGACAAAAAACTCAGGGAACAGATGCAGATCGAGCTTCGGCTTTTGCAACAGCAGGTTGGTATTACATTTGTGTTTGTAACCCATGACCAGGAAGAAGCGCTGACTCTATCGGATCGAATCGCAGTGATGAATCAGGGTAACATCATCGAAGTATCAACACCTGGCTCGCTGTATGAGCAACCTCAATCGAGGTTTGTTGCAGATTTCATTGGCACAATGAATTTCTTTGACTGTACACTGAAAGATTTCTCAGATGGTATTGCAATCGGAGAGGCCAGTGAGCTTGGCAATGTCAAAATCGCTACCCCACAGACCATTGTGAGTCCAGGAAATGAATTTACATTGGCCGTTCGACCGGAAAAATTTTCGATTTCCTTTGAACAGCCAGATCAGCAATACAACTCGGTTTTAGGTCGTATGGGGCCCTCCGCCTACCTTGGTGATCGCAGTCACCTTTACGTACATGTCGAAGGGCGGGAATACCCAATATCAGTTGCGTTGCAGAACCTGACAGGCGTTTTGGACCAGATGTACACAACCGATCGCAAAGTCTGGCTGACTTGGTCTGATGACAGCGCCGTAATGCTGCCTATGGAAGGATGAATCAGACGCTAGGCACAAAAATATTTGTAGATGGTCAGGCCGGCACAACTGCTCTTCAGGTATTTGATTTTCTGGAAAATCGGTCTGATATTGAAGTCATTCGACTGCCCGATGAATTAAGAAAAGAAGACAGTGTGCGTCAGGACGCAATTGGGGAGTCCGATCTGACGATTCTTTGCCTGCCGGACGATGCCGCCAGGCAATCGGCCGAGTGGGCACAAGCGCATGGAACCCGAGTGATTGATGCCAGTACTGCACACCGCGTCTCGGATGAATGGGTTTTCGGTATGCCTGAGCTTGGTCCAGAAGTTCGACGGTCCATTCAGACTTCGGGCAAGGTTGCCAATCCAGGCTGCTATCCGACCGGAGCAATTCTGCTGTTGCGACCGCTGGTTGAAGAGGGTTTGCTTGCAGCAGACAGTCAGTTGATAATTCACGCATTGTCGGGATATTCCGGAGGAGGGCGAAGCTTAATCGAAACCTGGGAGAGTCCAGCGCAGGAACTGCTGTCCATACCGTTTTCAGCACCTTATGCCTTAGACCGGGTACACAAACACATTCCGGAAATGATGAAGTATGCCGGCTTGCAACGCGAACCACAGTTTTTGCCGCGGGTTGGGCCATTCTTCAGAGGCATGCGAGTAGAGATTCCCTTGCATGCAGATTGGCTGGATGACACAACCGCTGATCGTAGCGAAAGCGTTATGGCAGCGTATGAATTACGTTACCGGGACGAACCATTTGTGAGACTGCGAAAACTGGATTCAACTCAGTCGGATCCACACAGTTTTGATCCCAGGCGATGCAATGGCACAAACAGTATTGAATTGACGGTTTGCGGGCACCCTTCGGGTCACGTTTTTCTCGTTGCTATTCTGGATAACCTGGGTAAAGGTGCGAGTGGGGCTGCGGTGCAGTGTATGAATCTGATGATCGGAGCAGATGAGAGTCGAGGGCTTCAAGCCTAGAGTTGGTTTCGGGCCTGTTCAATCGCAGTGGTAAAGTTTCTCTCATCGTAGCGTTTGGCCCGTTCGGCCAATCCGGTAACAATCTGACGAACCAAGGAGGGTCCCTGGAAGACCAAGGCCGTATAGAGTTGTAGTGCTGTTGCGCCGGCCAGTAATTTGTTCCAGGCATCTTCAGCCGAACTGATTCCTCCAACACCAATAATGGGTATTTGACCTCGGGTGGTGCTGGCGAGACGACTGATAACTGATGTAGCCTGATCTGTCAGCAGTTTACCACTCAGGCCGCCCGTTTGGGTGAAATGCTTGTGCGAGACCTGTGCGGTTCGTGCAATCGTGGAATTGGTTGCGATTAACGCATCAACTCGATGGTTCAAGGAGAGTTCTGCAATTACATCAATTTGTTCGGATTCGAGATCGGGTGAAATCTTGACCGCAATGGGTAGCAGTTTGTCGCTATGCTTATCTACCAGTTCGTCTCGCTTTTCCATAACGGCATGAATTAACTCGTTAAACTCGGATTTTTGTTGCAGCACCCTAAGGCCTGGTGAGTTGGGTGATGACAGATTGAGCACGACATAATCCGCATACTCGTAAATTGCGCCGAGACAAGCGAGATAGTCTTCAATTGCCCGTTCATTGGGTGTGTCAGAATTTCTTCCGATATTGATGCCAAGAATTCCCGGTCGAATACGACTCGAATATGCAGAAAGATTTCCGAGCACTGCATCAAGTCCTTTGCTATTAAACCCCAAACGATTGATGATCGATTCTTCCTGATCTAAACGGAAGACCCGAACTTTGGGATTTCCTGGTTGCGCTTTAGGTGTAACTGTGCCGACCTCAACGAATCCAAATCCCAGTGCAAATAGAGCAGGGAATGCAACTGCGTTTTTGTCAAACCCTGCAGCCAGTCCAATTGGATTGCTCAGATTCTTTCCAAAAAGTTCAATCGGGAGTTTAGGTATCTTGTTTCGATATCGTTCTGTGAGCCTGGCTACTCGCGGCGGTCTGTTCGATGCTATTTGAAGGAGTGCAATCGTCTGTTGATGGGCGTACTCCGGGTCCAGTCTAAAAAGCAGCGGCCGGATTAGATTGTAGCCCGGCATGTCTAAAACGACTCGTTTGGGCGGAGCAGTCGCCACTTTCCGATTGGAAGACTGCCGAGCCGGATATTACCGATACGCACACGCTTGAGTCCAGTGACCTCAAGGCCAACCAGTTCGCACATACGCCTGATTTGGCGTTTGCGGCCCTCAGTTAGTGTCATTCTGAAGTAATTACTGTCCAAAAGATCAACTTTCGCCGACGCCAGTGTTACATTATCAAGACTCAATCCAACTGTCAGTTGGCTGAGCTGGTCCGATCGAACATCCTGTTTGACACGCACCAGGTATTCTTTTTCAACATTTGAATCCGGTGCGATCAGCTGTTTTGCGATACGCCCATCCTGTGTGAGAATTAAAAGTCCGGTGGAATCAATGTCGAGTCGACCAGCTGGTGCCAGTCCTTTAATTGGCCATACGGCTCTATTCCGAGGAGGGTCATCGCTGTTTTTTTGCTGATTACTTTGGGTGATGAGAGAAGCAGCAGGTCGATACCGTTTTTCTGGCTGACCTGAGACATAGCCAACCGGCTTGTGAAGCAGCACAGTGATTAGTCGATTTTGATATGCTTTGGCTTTCGGGTCAAGTTCAATTTTGCTGTTGTCGTCAACGGTGGTGTAGGGTTCAATGACCGTTTCACCGTTGACCTTGAGCCAGCCTTTCTGAATAAAGAATTCAGCCTCACGACGCGAACAAACTCCCTGCTGGGACAGGAATTTTGAGATTCTGATTGGTTTAGCGTTCAATCGGCCGAACTTAATGGCTGGAGATTGTCTAATCCAGAAATCATTCGATGAAATTGCGCATATAAATTAGTTTTCTGCGTCTTACTATCGGAACATTTATGAACAACAAAAGATTATCCGTTATATTGGCCCTCAGCTGCCTGCTGTTGTTTCCCGGCATTTCCGGTGCACAAGGTGAACCGGAAAAACTTAATTGGATTCAGGGTGGAAATTGCTGGGTTGCAGAACCTGGGTTCTTGTATTGTGGCCGTCTTCACCCCTATGTTGAGGACAATCCTCATCCGTTTCTGTCGTTTGCCTGTTTTAAAGACTATCAGGCAGTTCTGCTTAGCCACGGACATGTGAGCGACCCCTCGAACATTCGAACAGTGGTATCGAATTTTGGGGAGGAGCGATACTCTGATGTCTGGATTTCCGCCACTGAAACTGAAACATTCATGTCGAATCACATCAGTCCGGGTAATGATGGTTATTTCAACACTTTGCGCGGACTGGGAAATGCCAAATCGACTAAGTATGAGTTTTCAGTCTCACCCGGAGATGTGAGTGGTGAAATTAACATTACCGGCGAAGAACATCTCATTGTTGGCAGTTTTATTGATCTTTGCAACGCCCAAATCGGGCAGTAAGCAAGAGATGATAGTATTACTTTGAATTGGAATTATTACGAGCGATCGAAGCAGCGTGCCCGGTGTATTCACGCGGTGTGAGTTTGAGTAATTTCTCCCGGTCGGATTCCGGCAGATCCAATCCGCTTATGAACTCTCGGATTTCGATCTCAGAGACTGTCACGCCGCGCGTCAGTTCCTTCATTCTTTCATATGGCAACTCGCCGCCGTGTTTCCTCAAAACAGTCTGAATCGCTTCGCTTAAAACCTCCCACGCAGTGTCCAAATCGGAGTTGAGACGCTGGGGATTGATCTCCAGTTTTGAAAGTCCAGCACGGACCGATTGATAGGCGACCTGGCTGTGGCCGATGGGCACACCCAGGTTCCTGAGCACCGTAGAGTCGCTCAGGTCTCTTTGCCAGCGACTGATAGGTAGTTTGTCAGCCAGATGCCCAAAAATTGCGTTGGCAAGCCCCAGGTTTCCTTCTGCATTTTCAAAATCAATAGGGTTGACTTTGTGTGGCATCGCGGATGAACCGACCTCACGGTTAACAACCTTCTGTTTGAAGTAGCCAATTGAAATATAGCCCCAGATATCGCGGCAAAGATCCAGCATGATCGAGTTTATGCGCTGCAACGAGTGGCAGTATTCGGCAATGTAGTCATGCGATTCGGTCTGGGTGGTTACGGGGCTGTATTCAAGTCCAAGCGAATTGACAAAGTCTTCGGCAGTCTGACACCAGTCGACTTCAGGATTAGCAGCATGAAGAGAATTGAAGTTGCCAGTTGCACCGCTTAATTTCCCTTTCACAGCGATGTTACAGAACACTTGTAGCTGATTTGACAGTCGGGTCGAAAATATTCTGAATTCCTTGCCCACTGTTGTCGGAGACGCAGGCTGACCATGTGTTCGGGCCAGCATTGGCGTCTCCGCGAATTCAGTTGCCAACCGAGACAACTCATCAACAAGTTGAGTCAACTCAGGTACCAAAACGGTTTCTCGGGCAGACTCCAGCATTAAGCCAAAGCAGTTATCGTTGATGTCATAGGAAGTGCAGCCGAAGTGAATGAATTCTCGAGCTGTGACTAATTCAGGAATCGACTTGGCACGGTCTTTAAGAAAATATTCAAGCGCTTTCACATCATGATTAATCTGGCTTTCGATTTTCTTCACTTCCTGTGCATCTTCTACGGAAAAATTTGCTACCAGATTTCGGAGACTCGCAACAGACTGATCAGAAAGTGGTGCGAGGTCCGCGAACTGCGGAAGATTGGCCAAGTGGATTAACCATTCAATCTCGACATGGAGTCTAAGCTTAATTAATCCGTATTCACTGAACGTATCGCGTAACAATTCAACTCTTCCTGAATACCGACCATCCAGTGGCGACAATGCTCTGATTGCCGGAAACTCAACCATGTTGCTCTGAGACCCTGACACTTTATTTACTCGATCGCGCGTGGGGAGGGTTACTAAAACGTGAGGATGATGCTCAGGTAGTGATCGAAAAGCATTACCGCGAACAGTATCGCAAGGTACTGTATGGAAAAGCGGAACATTTTGCGAGATAGATCATCACTGTAGCTTCGAAACAACCGAATGGCGAAAGCAATAAAAATGACTCCGAGAATTAAAGCCGTCGCCAGATATGGCAGTCCAAAAAGACCCGTTGCAAAGGGCATGATTGAAACGGCAACCAGCAGTACGGTGTAGAGCAAGATATGCAAGCGTGTAAATTTTTGCCCGTGGGTTACAGGAAGCATGGGAATTTCGGCCTTCTCATAATCGAGATGCCGGTAGAGTGCCAGCGCCCAAAAGTGAGGTGGTGTCCAGCAGAAGATAATCAGAAACAGAAGAAAGGCATCTGAACTCAGTTCACCTGTCATCGCTGTCCAGCCAAGTACTGGAGGCATCGCTCCAGCAGCACCACCGATAACGATGTTTTGGGGTGTGGCGTGCTTCAGAAATACCGTGTAGATGACAGCATATCCGACTAGAGATGCAAATGTCAGAAAGCTGGTCAGGACATTGACCGTCACCGAAAGGATGATCATTGACATTCCCGCCAAAACACAGGCAAAGATCAGGGCTGGACCGGTTTCAAGCCTTCCGGTAGGAATCGGGCGGTTGCGAGTACGCTTCATTTGCGCATCTTTCTCTTCATCCAGCACATGATTGACTGCAGCACCTGCGGCAGCTGAGAGTCCGATTCCCAGAGTTGCAAGCAACACGGTAAGCGGATTTGGCATTCCCGGCACCGCCAGAAACATACCAGCGACTGCGGTAAACATAATCAGGCCAACGACCCTTGGTTTAGTTATTCGATAGTATTCCTGCAGTATGCTGCGAACAGGTAATGGCTGAGCAATTTCAGAAGGATTTGAAATATTTGATGTCATTGCTGGTGCGACAAGCGAGCGTTAGGTTTGAACTCGATGTTCAGAATTTGACTGCGGTAAACATCAGCCCTGTTCAAGTCGCAAGGCTGATCAATGAACAAGTTTTAAGTGATTGAATTAATGTGCGAAGTCAGGTAGACCGCAGTTTGTTGATTCAGTCTCGGCGAGGCCGGAGAGTCAGCAAAAAGTATATCACAAGCAACGTTGCACTGAGCGCAAACCACTGAAATGCATAAGCTCTATGACGGGTTATCCATACATTATCGGGTGGTGGCCACTGCCGTTCAAAACCAGCCGGATGGTCATCATCCAATTGAATGACAACGCCCTGAATCTCGTAGGGGACAGCATCGGAAAATCTATTTATGTCGAGTGTTTGCCAGATCAGTGGCCATTCTCCAGTTTGTACAGGGGACTCCTGCTTCAGAACAAAGGTATCGACAGGTGGAATGATTGCAAGCCCTGTTAAACTGGTATCACCGCTCAAGGGCTCAATTTTGGGTAATTGACTGCGATCTAGTGATCCTGGTATCCAGCCCCGATTAACCAACACTGCGGACTGACCGCCGCGAAATATCAGCGGTGTAATGACGTGAAAACCGGGTTGACCTCGACGGACTCGGTTATCCAGTAGGAATTCATGTTGTGCATCCCAAGTACCCGTCGCTTTGAGTCGGCGGTACTCCAGTTCCCGAGGTGATTCGACCACGGAGCCAATCACTACGGCCGGCGCATCACTTCGCTTTTGATATAGATTCATTACTTCAGTCTTCTGTTGGGCGCGATCAAGCTGCCAAACTCCGAGTCCGATTAACACTGGCAACAGAGCGACTGTTGCCAGTGTTGGGATAATTCGGAATCGAAACTGAAGTTTCACAGGCTGTTTACGGACCGGGTGGATATTCGCGCATCAATTGCGTTTTCGGTCGTTGTTTACGGATAGACAGGTCGAAAAATTCTCGTTACCCAAACAACTTACAGAAATTACAGGCGCGCCCGAGTCGCACAGGAGCACCGACCTTGTCGCAATGTCCACACCCATATCGGCCAAAAAACGACAGAGCAGGGTCGAGACCCGCGCAGGTATCGCGAACGCCATCTGGTTCCTCAAGTTGCATCAAGTTGACTGCACTACGCCAGACTGACTGAATGTAGTGCACATCACTAGAAGTTTCTGCACGATCTTTTTTGACCATTCTCAGATTTTCAGTTGCACGACTGACATGGGAATCAACCGTCATTGGCAAAGAATCAATGTGGGTTATTTTCGCACCACCGGGATTTGCCAGCAGATACACCCACCTCCGGCCGGTTTTTGAGCCGCTTAAAAGTGGAAACCGGTTTCGACCTTCTTCACCTCGAGTGCTAAGATCCTTGAGCAATTGTTTGGAATCGACTGTTTTGCCGTAGATTACCTGACTCACAGGACAACTGCTTTCAAATGTAATGGTTTGTGCAATATCAAGCCAGGCTTGGGGGTCCTGCTCGGTATTCTGAGTAACTTCGCATTCTTGTAGGTACTGTGTCAATTGATCAGTACTCACCTGAAGCAACTGCAAAGGATCGTAGACTTCCGGGTGACTTTCATAGAGCTCGAGTCCGTTCCACCAGCACCGTACTGAATTTCTCGCGCGATCAATCGCTGAGATAAACGTCAGATAGAGCAGGATGGTTCGATCTGAGGCATTTGCATCGCGCAGATATTGCGTGCATTCAACTTGAGGTAAGGTCGACCAGGACGATGGCGTCGAAATATTGCCGCGCTCACTTAAATCGAATCGACCGTTGTAAAAGTCCTCAATGATGTACTCAGCCACTTTTCCAAGTTCAGACATGTTTATTTAGTTTAGCAAGAGTCAGGTTGTGTATTTGGAAAAGGGCGGCTCTGAAGAATGTTCTCATCATTGACCAGGTGAATCAGCGATTTTAACACTTCAAGGATTGCGGATTTCTTCCCATGCTATGGATATTCCGGTCGACTAGATCGGAAATAAGCAAGACAGTCAAAAAGAAGTGCTGATCAGTAGGCAGTCGGTTCGATCGATACCCGTATAATTCAGACTCAATTAAGCGCACATCCAGCTTCAATCAGTTTGGATTTGACACACTCACCTGGCCAATCACGAAATAGTTCCAAATCCGGAATTTCTACTGAGTCAATAGCATTGGTACAAAACCTAATTATTGGAATTTTGCTGCTGGTAATGATTGGCAGCCTAGTTTCAGCATTCTGGTACATGCTGAAGGATCGGGGTACCAGCAATCGGACGGTCAAGGCATTGACCGTCCGTATATCAATTTGGGTATTGCTATTCGGTTTGATTGTTGGCGGAATTTACACTGGTTTGATTACACCCAGCAATACAGTGCCAATCCCACCAAAATCTTCTGTGACTGAGTAGGTGGTTGGGAATTAAAGTTTACACAACGTAAACAAAGATAAAAAGTCCCACCCAGACTGTATCAACGAAGTGCCAGTACCACGCCGCCGCTTCAAATCCAAAGTGATGATCGGGTTTGAAATGGCCGCGGATGCAGCGAATCAGAATCACCAGCAGAATGATTGCGCCGATGGTCACATGAAATCCGTGAAATCCAGTCAACATAAAGAAAGTTGCGCCGTACACGCCGGTACCAAGTGTCAGTCCGAGATCCGCATACGCATGTGCATACTCAAAACCCTGAAGATATAGGAACAGGAATCCAAGCAACACGGTGATTGCGAGCCAGACAATAAGACCCAAGCGGTTGTTCTTTTTGAGTTCCCAGTGGGCGATGGTCACAGTAACGCTGGAAGTCAATAAGATAAGTGTGTTCCAGACTGGAATGCCCCAGGCACCGATTGTGGAGAATTGACCGGGCGAAGAGATCGGGGTATCAGCCGCAATCAATTCTGCACCCATAGGGCCAGCTGTCGGCCATCCGCCCTCAAAGCCCATCCACAGAATGTCAGTTTCTGCCAGCCAGGGTATCGATAAATTTCTCAGGTAAAACAGTGCGCCAAAAAAACCGCCGAAAAACATCACTTCGGAAAAGATAAACCACAGCATTCCCATCCGGAAAGAGGTATCAACATGGGCGTTGTACTTTCCAGCTTCACTTTCCAAAACAACGATACCGAACCAGCCGAACATCATGAAAGCGATGATCAGGCCGCCAGCCAGCATGACCCACGGTGCCATGTTTACTTCGTTAACCAGCATGACGAATCCGCCGGCTAGAGTGAAAAGCCCGACAGATGCCACCAATGGCCATGGACTGGGATCAGGGAGAAAATAATCGCCGTTCGAAGCGCTCATCGTTTATCCTCGTTTCATTTATTTGATTAGTTTCATGTCATGAACTGCTTTGCTGTTCTTCCGATTGATCGTCTGAGGTACTGGCCGACTCATTCATTGGGAAGAAACTGTAAGACAGAGTTAGTGTATTGATTTCATCCGGCAGTTCCTTATTGACGTAAAATCGGACTGGCATTTCCCGTGCCTCTCCGGGTTCAAGTGTCTGGGCATTGAAGCAGAAACATTCAAGTTTGACCATATGCCTGGCACCTTGCATTGGGGTGACGCTTGGAATGGCCTGTCCAACCATCTGCTGGCTTGAAGTGTTGGTTACCAGGTAATTCACCTTGTGAACTTCACCAGGATGGACTTTAGTTTTTTTGACCAGTGGTTTGATGGTCCATGGAATGCTGTTATTGCCTGTAGCAGTAAATTCGATAGTAACCTCTTTCGAATAATCAATCGGATTTTCGTCTGAAGCCACCTGCGACACAGCAACAGTGGGCTTGCCACCAACCCCGGTAATCTCACAAAACAAGTCATACAACGGTACCAGTGCATAGCCAAAACCAAACATAAGCACCACTGTCCCGGACAGGATCACAATCCAGCGGGTTTTAGAACGTCTTGTTGCCTGAGAACTGGTCACACCATTCACCTTATGTATTCAACCACGATAATTGCAATAAAGAAAACCAGTGAAATGCAACCTAGCAGCAGAGCTGTCCGTTTTATGCCGTCGTTCTTATTATTCGACAATGTATTTACCTTTTCGATGGATTACTTGACGGTTGGAGGACTCTCAAACGTGTGGTAAGGAGGCGGCGAATCAACTGTCCATTCAAGTCCATCCGCACCTTCCCAAACTTGGGCGGTTGCCTTCTCGTTTTTGCCGCGTACGGCTTGAATGATGATGTAGACAAACAGCAGTTGTACCAACCCTAAACCGAATGCACCGATTGACGAAATGATGTTGAATTCGGTGAATTGCACCGAGTAGTCGGGTATGCGTCTTGGCATTCCGGCCAACCCGAGGAAGTGCTGCGGAAAAAATGTTACGTTAAAGAATATTGTTGTCAGCCAGAAATGCGTTTTTCCCAGACCTTCGTTGTACATGCGTCCTGTCCATTTCGGCAGCCAGTAATAAGTCGCGCCCATCATTGACATGATGGAGCCTGCAAACAGGACATAGTGGAAGTGTGCAACCACAAAATAGGTGTCATGGTACTGAAAGTCCGCCGGAACAATCGCCAGCATTAGTCCTGACAGACCACCGATGGTAAACAGAAATACGACGGCCAGCGCAAACAGCATCGGCGTCTCCAGGGTAATCGACCCGCGCCACATTGTGGCAACCCAGTTAAACACCTTGACTCCAGTCGGTACTGCGATCAGCATCGTAGCATACATAAAGAACAGTTCACCTGCCAGAGGCATACCAACTGTAAACATGTGATGTGCCCACACGATGAACGAAAGGAATGCGATTCCGGCTGTTGCGAACACCATGCTGTCATAACCGAAAAGCGGTTTGCGGGAAAAGGTTGGAACAATCTGTGAAACAATTCCGAATGCCGGCAGAATCAGGATGTATACCTCCGGATGCCCGAAGAACCAGAATATATGCTGGAACAGAACCGGGTCACCGCCACCAGCGGGATCAAAGAATGCGGTGCCGAAGTGTCGGTCGGTCAGCAGCATCGTTACTGCGCCGGCAAGGACTGGCATCGCTGCAATCAGCAGGAATGCTGTAATCAGCCAGGTCCAGACGAACAGTGGCATTTTCATCAAATTCATGCCGGGTGCTCGCATATTCATAATGGTCACGATGATATTGATTGCGCCAAGCACTGACGAAATTCCCATCATATGAATCGACAGAATTGTCATGTCAACGCCAGCGCCGCCCTGAACCGACAACGGTGCGTATAGAGTCCAACCCGAAGCCGGTCCGCCACCAACGGTAAACAGACTGCCGAGTAGCATGGCGAAAGCAAAAGGGAGAATCCAGAAACTCCAGTTGTTCATCCTGGGCAGAGCCATATCAGGCGCACCAATCATCATAGGAATCAGCCAGTTCGCAAATCCCACAAATCCTGGCATGATGGCACCAAAAATCATGATCAGTGCGTGCAAGGTCGTTAGTGAATTGAATAGTTCCGGATTGACGACCTGCAGACCAGGCTGAAACAGTTCGGCTCGAATTGCGAGCGCCATAATTCCGCCGACAAAGAACATGGTCAGCGAAAAGATCAGGTACATCGTTCCAATGTCCTTATGGTTGGTCGTTGTCAACCAACGCATGATGCCACTTGGACGATGGTCGTGGTGGTCGTGTGCTTCGGTGTGCGCAGCGGACATAATTAAATTACCTTGTATCAGTATGTTTTATTCTGTTCAGTATTGGTTTCGTTCATGTTCGGTTAGCGTCTGGCCGCAATCTCCGACGGCTGAATCAGGTCTCCGACACTATTGCCAATCGCATTTCGCTCATAGGTGATAACGGAGGCTATGTCAACATCACTCAACTGCTGTTTGAAAGCCTGCATCGTTGTATTCACCTTACCGTTCATCACAATGTCGATGTGAGCATCAAGTGGTCCGGTTGTTATTTCGCTGCCTGTGAGCGGTGGGAAAGTTGGCGGAATTCCCTTCCCGTCTGGTCCGTGGCAGGCAATGCACTGAACATAGACTGTTTTACCACGTTCCATTAATTCATCCATCGTCCATTCACGGTTAACATCCTCAGATGATGCGGCTGGACTAGCAGCGGACGCTGTTTCTACAACAGTCATCTCAGCAGCAGATGCGACCTGCTTGGGTTTGTTTTCTTCAGCCCATGCGTCAAAGTCTTCAGGTGACAGCACCTCGGCGACGACGGGCATGAATCCATGGTCTTTCCCGCAAAGTTCCGCACACTGACCGCGATAGGTTCCGGGTGAATCGACATTGGTCCAGAATTCATTGATGTAGCCAGGAATTGCATCCTTTTTCACACCGAATTTTGGAATCCACCAGGCATGGATGACATCATTTGAAGTGATCAGAAATCGAACTTTCCGATTGGATGGCATCACCATTGGTTTGTCAACTTCCAGAAGATAGTGTTCACCTTTGGGTTCACGGTTCTCGATTTGAGCGCGCGGGGTCGACAGATTACTGAAGAAACTGATATCGTGATCAAGGTACTCGTATTGCCATTTCCATTGGTAGCCGGTGATTTTGATCGTCAGGTCCGATTCCGTTGTGTCTTCCATGTACAGCAGAGTTGCAGTCGATGGTATGGCGAGACCAACCAGAATAAAGAAGGGAATGACAGTCCAGAGTACTTCGAGTTTTGAGTTGTGGGAGAATTGATGTGCTTCATGTCCGCGGCTTTTGCGGTGCGCATAGAGCGAATAGAACATCACGCCGAATACGATCACGAAAATGATCAGACACACGATCATGATCGCATTGTGCAGATCCAGGATCTGACTTGCGATGGGCGATGACGGAGGTGGTAGATTCAACCCCCACTCCGCATAGACGCTTAGAGGAAACAGTGCGGTTGCGACTGCGGCAATCCGCAGCAGGCTTCGCGCGCTACAAAACATTTGAGACATCAACGGACTCCCATACGGGCGATTATTTGTTGAAATTTAAATATGGTTTCTGACCCACTCAGCCGATTGCCAGTACAGTCTTTTTTTTGAACTTTCAATTAAAAATTCTCCAATTTCCAGTTCTCTAGCTCTGCTGACAACCAAAAGACGAACTGGTTCTTGTCCGGTTTTACCAGGCAGCAGGACAAACTTTGTCCATTGCCGAAAAAATGAACTAACTGATTGTTTTGACCGACGCCTCTGTGTCAGGTGCACATAATTCCGACTGATTACCAGCACATCGGCATCATCACTGTGGGAACAGACGATGCAAGTGCCAATTGCTAACAGCAGGATTTCCAGACCGGCAAATGGCAGGACCAGCCATGCTCCAAATAAAGCGATTATTATAGCGATGGCTAAGGCAGTGATAGATAGAATTAACACGCAAATGACGAGGGCCCGTTGATTTGCACCAGCGTTGGAGCGAAGTTCAATCCGGATCAAATCCCCCTCCAATTCAATACGGAGACCTACCGCCGAGTCCGATTGAGGCCCATCGAATCGAAGGGGCTCATCCTTAAAATTTATGTCTGATAGGAGTTCCAAAGTTCTGTCGAGTAGTTTTCATAACTGACCGGGGTGTGACACCGCTTACAGACGCGGTTTTGGCCGCGTTTGTCGCGCGTGCCAAAGATCCCGCAGTTTCTGCAAGAAACAATATATCGAGGCGTTGAGACTTCTACATCGTGAGTACGATTGGCACTGCAGCCGATTTCCCGGGCCTTGGCTTGCCATATGGCATTGTGTCCGTGCTGATGTCCAACCAGCGCGTGAGCAATTTCGTGCAGGATGGTGTCGGTAATTTCATTGTCTTCGGCATTGAGGCAAAACTGCTGGGACATCGTAATCACTTGCTCCTTATACAAGCAGCAGCCAGCGCGTTTTCTGGCATTGTCGAAATTGAATCGCCACTCGTGAAGATTGTGCTTTGCGATTAATTTGTCAGCTTCTTCGGCGGTTGAGACAAGTTTCTTCAAATTTGATTTCCGTCGCTTCGAGGTCATATCGCCGTTTAGCATGTTGTATGGCACATTCCAAATCTCGTTCGCTGCCGTTTTGACGCGTGCCCGATTCGGGTTCATTTGAGTAATGTGACCTTTCATTCGGGCATTTCCGTTCTGGAAAATCACCTTGTCATTGACACTAAACGCACATCGATCAATCAGGGAGCGGGGAAACACGCGCTTTGGTAATTTGCCTTCCTGGAGTCTGAGCTGGCGAAAAGGTACACTGTACTCCGTGCCGGGCGGTGTTACGACATTCGCTTTCTGTCTGGAAATAGAAGAGACAAAACCCGATTGTGTTCCTTCTGTAGTCCGAAACTCGACGGGATCATGAATTCTTATTCGCTGTGCCATTGAGTGTTATTTTGTACTTGTTGTTGATCAATCGATTGGTTATCTATTGGTCAGTGTCATTGAGAATCACTTTCTGACAACAGTTGGGTAATGATAAACGCATAGTCACGAGCTGTTTCGTGAAGTGAATCCAGCCGTCCCGACGCGCCGGAATGACCAGAGTCCATTTCGGTAATTAGTAGCAATGGATTGTTATCCGTTTTGCATTGTCGAATTTTCGCAGCCCATTTGGCAGGTTCCCAGTATCCAACCCTCGGATCATTCAACCCCGCGGTTATATAAAGAGCAGGATAATCTTTTCTCTGTGTATTGTCGTACGGTGAGTAGGATTTCATATAGTCGTAATATTCAGGGTCGTTGGGGTCGCCCCATTCATCCCGTTCCACTACCGATAAGGGCAGGGTGTCATCCAGTATGGTAGTAACAATGTCAACAAACGGTACCATCGCGAGGGCTGCTTTACAACGCACCGAGTCTGAGTTTAAAAAATTTCCAACGACCAATCCACCAGCACTTCCGCCAATGATTGCTAACTGATCCTGGCTGGTAATGCCCTCATTAATCAGGTAGTTTGCACAGGCGTTGAAGTCATGAAAGGTATTCTTCTTTCTGTCCAGTTTGCCATCCAGGTACCAGCCTCGTCCCATTTCGCTTCCACCGCGAATCTGAGTTATTGCGAAGATGATCCCTCGGTTCAGCAGACTCAAGCGCTTGGATGAAAAATAGAGGCTGGAATTGATACCGTACGCACCATATCCGTTGAGCAGAAGCGGGGCAGGCTGACCGTTAAGCGCTTTTTTGCTGTAAACCAGATAGATCGGGATTTCGGTCCCATCGTGTGAAATTGCCAGGTGCTTCTCAGTCGAATAATCTTTTGGGTCAAAATCGCCCCCAATTGGCTGTGTTTTGAGGTGAGTTGTCACGCCGGTTGTCATTTCAAGATCATAGACTGAGTAAGGCAGGTCAAGCGAGTTTCCCCCAACTCGGCAAATCGTCGTGTCAAATTCCCAATTTCTGTGTAGCCTGAGTTCCTGTATTTTTTCCGGGTTTTGTACCGTGTAGCCTTCACTCGTATCATCCTGAAGTACCCTAATAGTGGGCAAGCCATTGCGGCGTTCTTCAACAACGATGAATTCGCTGAACACTTTAAAGCCCGTTAGTGTCACCTGATCTTGGTGCGGTATCACATCAATCCAGTCTGATCTGTCAAGTCGGTCCAGTTTTGTCCTGATCAATCGGAAATTCACGGCGTTGTCATTGGTGAGGACATAAAGCGCATCGCCTCGGTCTTGGACCCTATAAAGAACGTCATGCGTTCGTTCAAATACCAGCCTTGGATGGCACTGATCATCTTTGGCGTCAAGTAAATAGACTTCCGAAGTGATTGCGCTTTTCAGATTGATCTGAATAAAGCGTTCACTGTCAGATTCAGATACTGACACGTAGTATGCGTCGTCCAGTTCTTCAAATATGAGTTCATCGCTCTCCTGGCTCTCTCCCAGTCGATGCCGATAAACGCGGTGCGGTCTGTGTACTTCGTTCAATGTCGTGTATATCAAAGCAGAGTTGCTTTGAGTCCAAACAAAATTTCCGGACGTATTATTCAGTTTGTCAGGCAGGAGTTTCCGGTTTTTGAGGCGCAGTACTTCGATGGTGTATATCTCATCACCTCTGAAATCGGTGGCAAAAGCGGCTAATTGGTGATCAGGGCTAACTTCAAGATTTCCCAGATCAAAATATTTGCGACCTTTCGCTAGAACATTTTCATCAATAACCAACTCTTCGGACTCTGGGTCGCCAATTTTTCGTCGATGGTGAGACAGGTAGTCGCTTTGTTGCTCGTCTTTAAAGTAGTATTCAAACGGTCCTCGCTTGACTGGAACGGACGTGTCAGTCTCTACGATTCGGCTGTACATCTCCTTGACAAGATTTTTTCTTAACGGTTCGGTATGCTTCAACCAGCTTTCAGCATACGCATTTTCGGCGTCAAGGTACGCTTTGACCGCGGGATCGTTTCGGTCTTTGAGCCAGAAATATGGATCTATTCTTTGGTCGCTGTGGATGGTATGGGTATGTGGGAGCGCGGGTGCAATTGGCGGATTTTGCTTTGAGATATGCTGACTCATGCAAAGAATAGAGTTAATTTGATTTATGGATTGCCAGCGTTAGGTTCGGTCACTTAGCACAACCGCCAGCCACTGCAGGTTGCTGCTGCTTTCTGCTACCAGTCGAATCATCATCGTTAACGGAACTGACAGAAACATTCCGACTGGACCAAGAACCCAGCCCCAAAAAATCAAAGACATCAAAACAATCAGTGGAGAAAGCCCCAGGTGACGACCAGCGACGCGAGGTTCAATGACAGATCCGATCAGGAAGTTAATAGCGAAATAACCGATAGCCACTGAGAGTGCAGTCGTCACATCAAGTTGAAGCAGAGCGATGAGAACTGCTGGAATTGCAGCAATGATGGACCCGATATTTGGAACGAAATTCAAAAAGAATGCGAGCAATGCCCAAAGAATGGCGAAGTCGACGCCTAAAACAATAAGCAATATCCAAACAAGCGAAGCTGTTGCTAGACTGGCCAGTGTCTTGATGACCAGATAGCGCTGCAGGTTTTGCCTGAATTTGGAAAGGTTTTCAATCGAATCAACAGGTTGTTTGAGAATCTTTTGCAGTTTTTCTGGCAAGGTGGAAACCTCAAACAGCATAAAAATAACCATCAGAAAGATCAAAAACGCGTTAGCAACCAAAGCGCCAATTTCGTTGACGACACCCCCAACCGTAGTCGCGACCGACTGTGGACTGATTGCGCTGGCGATATCGGTAAACTGAATTTCAAATCCGAAACTGACAATCTGAGCGTGCACTGTGTTGAACAGAACTTCCAGACGCTGTTCGTAGGTTGATAACTGACTTTGAAAATCATTGATAGACTTTCCGACCAGCGTTGCCAATAAAACACCTATTCCGAAAATCACTGAGATTACGACGAGCAGTGCCAAAAATGTAGGCAACCCCTTTTTCTCCAGCCATAGCAGTGGCGGGGCACTGAGTGTGGCTATGAAAATAGCCAGCAGAATCGGCACCATGATCGGACTTGAAACCTTAAGTCCAGCGACGATGATGGCGAATGCGGCTAGACCTAGTAAGGTGTTTAATGCGGTGTTTTGTGCGGAGATTTGCACTTAGGGATGATACAGATTCAAAATTTATAAATCAGAGGGTCGATATCCTGAATATGTGACTCGCGAGATACCTACATTATTGGCATTCTTAACCATACTGATGTGCTTTAAGCTGTTTGTTGGTTACAACTTAATTTTACGATACCATTGACAAAGGCCAACAAAAGGTACAAAACTGGATTGTGGTATGAGTTGACAATCTGATTTGCGTGGGTTGGCTACCACATAACCCGATTGCGCCACGTAAATGTATCGGTCTAAAGGCGTGGATCATCGTCGGCAATTGACTAACGAACCAAGCCGCAGTTTTTTAGATCGCAACAGCCTCCTGCAATCGCCGATTCTCCTGCCGAAGCCGATCCATCTCCTCTGCCAGGGTCTCCTCTTCGAAACACGGCGCCACCTTCTCTTTCCGAATCCATTCCTGAATGGTCTGAACCTGTGACTCGTAATCCACAGTTGGCTCATTGATTAAACTTGAAACTGTGCGGTGAATGACAGTCATAATCACCGCATATTACGCGGTGATTAATATGTGGATACACGAACATCAGAACTGGCCAAACCTTTCTTGGGAAATTGAAGCGCTTTACTCAAAGCTGGCTGACGTACGCTATCGCCAAGGTCGTTTGCTTGGACGAATGGAAGGTCTTAGATTTGAGTTCAAACGAGAGGCTAGTCTCAATACACTGACCCATGATATTGTCAAGTCTTCAGCTATTGAGGGAGAAAGACTCAATCCGGAGGAAGTCCGCTCATCCATCGCACGAAGGTTAGGGATTGATATAGCAGGACTTGTACCAGCCAGCCGTGATGTGGAAGGAATTGTTGAAATGATGCTTGATGCCACACAGCAATTTTTAAAACCACTGACAAAAGATCGACTATTCGACTGGCATGCAACACTTTTTCCAACCGGACGTAGCGGTATGCACCGAATCTCAGTTGGTAGCTGGCGTACCTTGGATGCAGGACCAATGCAGGTTGTCTCCGGTCCCAAAGGTTGCGAGAAAGTTCACTTTGAAGCGCCAAGTGCAGACCAGCTGGAAACAGAAATGCAGACGTTTCTGAATTGGTTTAATAAAAGCCATGACATGGACCCTGTACTAAAAGCAGGCATTGCCCATTTATGGTTTGTTACCATCCACCCTTTTGAAGATGGGAATGGTCGTATCGCCAGAGCCATTAGTGATTTGGGGCTAGCACGCGCTGACGGCGTTCCTGAGCGTTTCTACAGTTTATCTACTCAGATCGCGTCCGAGCGCGAGGAATACTACGATCAACTAGAAAAACAGCAACGCAGTTCGCCCGAAATTAGCGATTGGCTGGATTGGTTTTTGGATTGTTTAGGACGAGCGATTACAAATGCAGAAACGACTGTTGGTAACGTTCTATTCAAAGCGAAGCTTTGGGACAAGATTGATCAGCACTCCATCAGTGAACGTCAACGTCTGATCATCAGTCGCATGATAGAGGCGGATTTGAAAGGACACATGAACACATCCAAATATGCCAAACTTGCAAAATGTTCCACGGATACTGCTCTCAGGGACATTCAGGATTTGAAAGAACATGGTATATTTGTTCAGAACTCTGGCGGAGGGCGGAGTACGAGTTACAGGTTATCTGATCAGGTTGAGTAAACGTGCTTCGTTCGAATGTCATCATTGCGGGGAACAGGTTTAGTCATCGAGCCTATAACCACTATGTAAGAAACACCTTTGAGGTGTATGATTTGCCGTCGAAGAGAGCCAGATGCAATGAACAGTTTGGTGAACAACGTATTGATGATTTAACCTAGAGCTGTCGCTTAAGTATTTGATACTATGATCATAAAACAAACATATCGTGATCATGTCCAGCGACGTGTGACAGGATTTGGAATTCAATCGTAAAGGCGGACCAAATATTCGACTCTATAGAACCAGCTCACAATATCTGACAGAAAATGCTACAGACGAAGACCAGCATCCAACTGATTCGCGAACTGGTTGAATTTGACACAACCAGTCGTAATTCGAATCTTGAATTAATTGAGTACATTAAAGGTTACCTGGAAGACTTCGGCCTGCGCTCGGAGTTGGTGTACGATACAACTGGAAAGAAAGCGAATCTCTTTGCAACCATTGGTGCGGACGACATAGGGGGTGTGGCACTTTCTGGTCACACCGATGTGGTACCGGTCGACGGTCAAAACTGGTATACAGATCCCTATCAGATTAGTGAATCGGATGATCGACTGTATGGGCGCGGCACCTCGGATATGAAAAGCTTCATCGCGATCTGTCTGGCAAAAGTTCCGCAAATTATCAACTTGAACCTGGAGACGCCCATTCACTTCGCATTTTCATATGATGAGGAGATTGGTTGTGTTGGCGTCCGTACCCTGCTTCGGGAGCTTGCGAATCGAGAAAACAAGCCACGTTCCTGCATCATCGGTGAACCGACCGGAATGCGTGTAGTCCGTTCGCACAAAGGAAAAATTTCCAGGCGCTGTTCGATTCATGGACTGGAATCTCACTCCGGTTTGGCGCATATCGGTGTCAATGCTGTTGAAGCTGCTGCCGAGATCATTGCTTTTTTGAAAAAGGAAGCGAGACAATTTAAAAATCATGGTCCGTTTGATGAGGAGTTCAGTCCGTCGTACACGACAGTTCACACTGGTCTGGTTCGAGGTGGTACAGCACTCAATATCGTGCCCAAGTTTTGTGAATTTGAAGCGGAAATCAGGCATCTGCCAAGTGATGACCCTGATGAGGTCTGGAATCGAATGCACCACTACATCGAGTCAGAAATTCTCCCTGAGATGCAGGCAGTTTTCCCTGAAGCACGTATCGAATGGGAAGAGCTGTCAGTCATTCCAGCACTCGCAACCAGCGATGATGAGTTACTCCATGTAGCGCAGGAACTCTCGAATACCGCCGGAACTGCATGCGTTAGTTTTGGAACGGAAGGAGGATTGTTTGAAGAAATCGGTATTCCATCCGTTGTGTGTGGTCCGGGTCACATAGACCAGGCACACAAGCCGAATGAATTTATCGAAGTTGCTCAGATCGAAAAATGTGAAGCATTCATTGACAATCTGCTGGATCATCTTCAGTGAGCGGGAAGATTCAGATGGCGAATACTGTGCAAACTGAAATTGAGGGTAACATCGCTCACGTTCGAATTAATCGACCACATGCCAGAAATGCTTTGAGTCAGGAATTGATTACCGAGCTCTCAGCGGAGTTCAAGTCAATCGATGCTAACGATGACATTTACGTTGTTGTACTCAGCGGAGTCGGAGATCATTTCGGAGCAGGTTATGATTTAAACGTTGACTGGCGCAATCTTTATGGCAAGCGCAACCCGGTTGGTACCCGAAGAATGCTAAGCGAGTGTGTTGAGTTTGAGATGAATCCATGGCGATGCTCAAAACCAGTCATTGCGATGGTACGAGGTTATTGTCTTGCGGGAAGCTGTGAGCTTTCAATGATGTGTTGCGTCACCTATGCATCCGATACCGCCCGATTTGGTGAACCTGAAATCAAATTCTCTGCTGTACCACCTGCTTTGGTCATGCCATGGGTTGTTGGACTTCGCCATGCGCGCGAACTACTGTACTCCGGCGACATTATTGACGCACAGGAAGCATTGCGTATTGGATTGGTGAACAAGGTGTTTCCAGACGATGAACTCGAAGCAGAAACGATGAAGTATGCGAGGCGAATTGCGGCGATGGATCCCGTAGTCGTCCAGATGATGAAGACCTGCATTAACCAGACAGCGGAAATCACAGGTTTCAGTCAATCGCTGCAATACGCGATCGAGAACGGTGCAATTGCAGAAGCGACCGAAACTGATAACTATGTTCAGTTTATGGAAGTTGCCCAACGCGAGGGCTTGACCGCAGCGATTCGGTGGCGAGAAGCCAAATTCGGGTAGTTTTATTCAGGAAGTAAATACAACCTGAACCGCACCCGCCAATTTAGCGGATTGATTACGCCTCATAGTAGCATCTGTGGGAATGATCAGACAGTAGAAGGTGCGGCGAAAATCAGATCGGAGTCTTTAGTGTTCAAGGATGGAAACACTTCCATAGATCAATCAGTCCAACCAGTGTTTCGGTCCAGATAAATCAGAGGGAATTATGGCCAGAGTACGCGATATTGATGTAGACGAACTGTCAAGTGAGTTGAAACAGGAATACGAGCAATTTGCTGCCAATTATGGTCCGTTCATCAATCAGTTGAAAGTCTACGCTCATCGACCGGCAGCATCGCGACACATCATGGGACTGTTGCTTGAATTTTCAAATGATGTGCTCTTGCCAAAGCGTCACCTCGAACTTGCTCTTTTGGTTGTGTCACGAATGAATGAGTGTCAGAGTTGCATCAAATACCACGCTCCAGAACTAATTAGCGAGGGATTTTCTCAAGAGACTGTTGAGAACATTCTTCGTCCTGATTGCCCCGGATTGGATGAGTTAGACAAATTGGTGCGCGACTACTCAATTTTGGTGACTGAAAGCGCAAACAGGATTCCGGATGCTTTTTTTGACCGTTTGCGAGAGTACTTTAGCGATTCGCAAATTGTTGAACTGACGCTTCGTATTGCAATGTGTGGATTTTTCAACCGATTCAATGCAGCGCTCCAAATCGAGGAAGAAGACGAGGCTCAGGCAACGCTTGCCTCCGTGCAGAAACTCTGACAATAGGAAAATTGAAACAAACGGCACTGAAAGGAATTTTAATTGCCACTTAATACCTTTCAGATTCGATCCAGTCGATCAATTATGAAACCGACCCGATTGGAACATTCACTCTGGCAGATCTGTTGTGCTCATTTAATGACCGCAGAATTAATGCGTGATCTCCAGCTTCGATTTTTTCAAAGCAGTGACCCAGATGGTAGCCTGTAGTTTTCGGTGACACTGAAAATTGCTAGCTGGAACGCACTGTTTCACCACATTGTAAAAAACTCATCTGATGTTGTCTGTTTAGCTTGCAAGCATAAAAAAATACATTAAAACAATTCGTTATGTGATTCTGTCTATAGCAGGACAATGATTGACTACGAATGTTGCAAGTCAGGAAGTGCTATAATTCCCGCATTGAATCTAACCGTATTTTGAGCGTTCTGAATTTAGTAGTTGTTCCTGCTAATCTGTGTCCCCACACCCTATTCACACCTGCCAACAGTCTAAGGATCTTGATCGCCTGGTTATTGAGGAGTTTGGCACTCCAGGCTTTGAACTGATGACACGCGCAGGGCGGGGCGCGTTTCTTACATTGCGAAAACACTGGCCAAATTGCGAGCGAATTTTGGTCATTTGCGGGCGTGGAAACAACGGGGGTGATGGATACATTCTAGCCACAGCGGCTTTACAATCCGGTATTTCCACCCGAGTGTATCAGTTGGGTAGCCCGACTACTCCTGACGCAATAAAGGCAAGCGATGGCTACCTCGAAGTGAATGGCGAAGTGGAAAATCTTGATGACGGAATTGGTTTTGAAGATTGCGACTTGGTGGTCGATGCCTTGTTCGGAAGTGGTCTGACCCGTGACATCGAAGGGCGGCTTCAATCCATCATTGATTCGATCAATTCGAGTGGCAAACCGGTACTGGCACTGGACATTCCGTCCGGTCTGGATGGCGATTCTGGAGCGGTTCGCGGTACTGCGTTCCATGCTGATGTAACCGCAACGTTTATATCGACAAAATTGGGATTGGTAAGTGGCGAAGGTAAAGATCACCGAGGAAAATTGGAAATCGATACATTAGGGATTCCGCAAGAAGCCTATGCGCGCATTGGAGAAACTGCCGCATTGATTGATCTGGATTCACTCGCAGCGCGAAAACTCAAACGTAAGGCCGATTCACATAAAGGCAGTTTCGGCCGCATTCTCGTTATCGGTGGCAACAACACCATGCAGGGGGCCGTTGTGATGGCAGCACAAGCCGCCTGTCGCGCAGGTGCGGGGTTGGTTTCGGTTGCATCGCCGACCGGTTGTGCAGAATTGATCGCTTCAGTCGTTCCTGAAGTTCGCGGATTTCCAGTCAATGAGGCTGAAGAGATTGAATTGATGCTGCCTCGGTACGGAGTGATCGGAATTGGTCCCGGGCTCGGACAGGATGAGTGGTCGCAGACTATGTGGGACATCGCGGCGGTCGCTGATGTACCGCTGGTAGTAGATGCAGACGCTCTAAATTTACTGGCAAAGAATCCTCGAAGTCGAGTTGACTGGGTTCTGACGCCACATCCAGGAGAAGCAGGTCGACTTTTGGGTATATCCACCCGAGAAGTGCAAATGGACCGCATTGGCTCAGCTGAAAGGATTGTTGAAAAGTATGGCGGTATCTGCGTACTAAAGGGCTCCGGTACAATCGTAGCCGGAGGTCAGCGATTGTGGATATGCGACCAGGGTAATCCCGGAATGGCAACCGGTGGAATGGGCGATGTGCTGACTGGAGTGATCTGTGCACTTCGGGCACAGGGTCTGACAGCCGAAGAATCGGCTTGTCTGGGTGTATGGCTGCACGCAAAGGCGGGAGATGATAGTGCCGCTGAAGCAGGAGAAATTGGAATGATTGCGACGGATCTGCTACCAGGTATTCGTACCAACCTAGCGAGGGCTATTGACGGTGCAGGCACAGCCAAGAGTTAAGTCCCCAGCCTGGAATCAGGCAGCTGTTTCGCTCGATGAGATGCAAAGTATCGGGCGCAAAATTGCAAAGTTGATTTTCCCTGGTTGTGTCGTGTATTTCGAAGGTGGCCTGGGGGCTGGCAAAACAACCTTGATTCAAAAGATCTGTCGGGAACTCAAAGTCGATGACGTTGTGCTCAGTCCGACATTTTCAATTCTGAAACCTTACATTTCAGCGAGTGGATTGGAACTCTTGCATGTTGATCTATACCGTATTGAGAATCCAGCAGAGTTGTTGCTCATAGGGATAGAGGACTTTCAGGATACCGACTGTGTTTGGCTGATCGAATGGCCAAATCGTGGGTTTGATGTGATTCCACCGCCAGATATCCGCATCCAGTTAAGTGGTGCTGGCTCTTCCCGAAAAATTTGCATGACCAATGAAGCAAATTCACTAAAGATGTCCATGGTTGCAGATGCATAAACACCGTTTTCTGTTATCTGCGTCTGCTGCGTTTTTACTGCTGCTAACTGGTTTCAATGTGTTTGCAGCGAATATTAACGATATTCGAGTCTGGAATTCACCAGACCGAACCCGCATTGTTTTCGACCTTAGCGGTGCTGTCGAATACAAATTTTTTGAGCTGAAAAACCCCAATCGAATCGTTATTGATATTTCAGATTCAAAATTTACCGGCCAGCTGCCCAAAAGTGGTGAACTTGGCAATCGGGTATCAAAAATCCGGACCGGGAAGCACGACGACCTTATTCGTTTTGTGTTTGATTTGAAAAGAGCGGTACGCGCTGAGCACTTCACTCTAATACCCATTGAGAATTATGGAGATCGACTGGTTCTTGACCTATATGCAAAACAGGCGAAAACGCAGAAATCAAAGCCCAGGAAAGTAGATGATGAATTTATTGTGGTTATCGATGCCGGTCACGGTGGAGA
Organism: Gammaproteobacteria bacterium; assembly: GCA_022823405.1. GTDB lineage: Bacteria > Pseudomonadota > Gammaproteobacteria > Arenicellales > JAJDZL01 > JAJDZL01. Next base: position 16,875 of record JAJDXD010000024.1, on the reverse strand, counting down.
GGACCCGGGTGCAGTTGGTGCCGCGAAAACCCTTGAAAAGCATCTGGTATTGAAAATAGCAAAACAATTGAAAAAAGAATTGAATAAAGTGAAGGGTATTCGCGCGGAACTGACCCGTAAGGGTGACTATTACATTCCGCTCAGAAAACGAAGGAAAATAGCTGCCGATCTGAATGCGGATTTATTCGTATCGATTCATGCGGATGCCTTTACCAAGCGAAGCGCCAATGGAATCTCAGTGTTCGCGCTTTCCCAGCACGGTGCGACCAGCGAACGGGCACGAGTACTGGCACAGAAAGAAAACTCCGCTGACTTCGTTGCCGGTGAAAACTTATCTCAAAAAGACCGTGATGTCGCTGAAACGGTTGTTGATCTTTCGTATCAGGGCCAGATTAGCCGCAGTGTTGCGTTGGGTTCAATGATACGCACTCGACTATCAAGAGTTGGCAGATTGCACGGACACGGCGTGGAACAGGCGGGCTTTGCAGTACTCAAAGCACCAAACATTCCGTCTATACTGGTTGAAGTTGGATTTATCTCCAATCCGAAAGAGGAACGCAGTCTGAACAAGAAATCCTATCAGAAAAAAATTGTTAAAGAGATAGCAACTGGTGTCGTCCAGTATGCCAGGAAATACCCTTGGGGGCAGGAAAGATGGAGAACGTCGAGCATTCAGTAACTGAAATCGCATCACATGATCAGATTTTGACGGAATCAAGGTCAAGGATTCGTCGGTTGGATGATCGCGTCATCGACAAAATTGCGGCTGGTGAAGTCGTTGAACGCCCAGCTTCAGTACTCAAAGAGTTGATTGAAAACAGTATTGATGCGGGTGCGCGGAAAATTGAAATTGAAGTGCATTCTGGTGGAATACAGAGCATCTTGGTTCGCGATGATGGAATCGGAATTCCTCGTGATGAATTAAATCTGGCATTGACGCGACACGCAACAAGTAAACTCGCTGATTTTGATAGTTTGGAAAGAATAAAGACGCTGGGATTTCGCGGCGAAGCACTCCCGAGCATCGCTTCAGTATCAAGACTGTCTATGGTTAGTCGTACCGCGGATGATTCACATGGCTGGAAGATATCCTGCGATGGCGGTGGCGTTATTTCTGAACCGGCACCGGCACCACAGGCTGTTGGTACCGAGATCGAGGTGCAGGATCTGTTTTTCAATGTTCCGGCCCGAAGAAAGTTCTTGCGAACCGCATCAACAGAATTTTCTCATCTGCGCAAGTTAGTCAAGCAGATGGCGCTCAGCAGAATGGAGATTGATATTCGATTGCAGCATAACGGTCGGCAGGTCGATCGATATCCTGCTGCATCTTCAGAAGGTGAACTGAAATCACGGCTCAGGACTGTATTCGATTCTCATATGGCTGATAACTCCATTTCTGTAGAGTTTGAAGAGAATGGCATTCGTGCCGCTGGATGGATAGCTCCACCAGACTACACGCGTTCGCAGCCTAATCTTCAGTTTCTGTTTGTAAATGGACGCGGCATTAGAGACCGAAGGCTTGCACATGGAATTAAGCAGGCTTACATGGATGTACTATTCGACTCGGGGCGATTTCCAATTTTTGCACTCTACCTGAATTTCAATCCAGAGTTGGCCGATGTCAATGTCCATCCGACAAAATCGGAGGTGCGATTCAAGCAACCGCGTGAAATTTACTGGTTTATTTTGCGAGCTGTCAGAAATGCGCTCTCGGGTGATCAGCCGGGTGCTCGCAGGATGTCTCGTTCAGCGTTGGATTCAGTTGAGTTGCCAAACACTACCGGTTTTTCAGATCGGCAGCAGAACACGATGAGGTTGCCGGTTGAGAGCATTTGGGCAACGGACAACAGTGAAGCTCAGAAACAGATACCCAGACAAAGCGGGCCAATCGATCAGGATTCACCGTCTGTCGTTCCTCCGCTTGGATTTGCGATTGCTCAACTGGGTGGCGCCTATGTGCTTGCAGAAAACAAGGAAGGTCTGGTCATCGTAGATATGCACGCGGCGCACGAAAGGCTGAATTACGAAAAACTCAAAGCGGAATATGAGAGTTCTAAACTGCAGGTACAGACAGTCATCGTACCCCATGTGATCAAAGTTTCTTCATTAGAGGCGGAGATTGCGATCACTAATCAGGAGTTACTAGCGGAATTGGGTTTTGATGTTTCGCTTGCCAGCGACACTGCTATTTCCATTCGCTCCATTCCCAGAATTCTCAAAGATTGCGATATTGAAAAATTGATCCGCGATGTGATTTCAGATTTGATCGAACATGGCAGCACCAATCGAGTGGAACATGTTCGAAATGAACTGCTCGCGACTGTTGCCTGTCATAGCTCAATTCGCGCCAATCAGCAGTTGTCGATACAAGAGATGGACGCGTTGTTGCGGCAGATGGAAGTTACTGAACACGCCGGTTACTGCAGTCATGGTCGACCGACTTGGAATCAGATAACGATGAAAGAGCTTGACCGACTGTTTTATCGTGGGCGGTAATACCTCTTCCATTTGATGCCTGCAGGCATATGGATTCAACACCACTGGTTTTCTTTCTGATGGGCCCGACGGCGACGGGCAAAACACGGTTAGCAGTGGAAATTGCTGATCAATTTCCGATTGATGTCATCAGCGTCGATTCAGGTCAAGTTTACCAGGGGATGGATATTGGCACAGCAAAGCCGACCTGTGAGATTCTGGAAGGAGTACCTCATAAGCTGATCAATATCTGCAGTCCTTGGGAGCGTTATTCAGCTGGGCAGTTTCGAAGAGATGCGATTGCTGAAATTGAAAAATCAATCGAGATTGGGAGAATTCCGTTTCTGGTTGGTGGCACTTCGTTCTACTTTCGAGCGTTGGAATTCGGACTTTCTGATTTGCCGAAGCGATCAAACGAAATTAGTCGCGAACTGCTGGTAGAAGCCGATACAAAGGGGTGGGCACACCTGCACCAGAAATTGATGGAATTCGACCCGGATTCTGCCCGCGAGGTTCAGCTCAATGATTCACAGCGCGTATTACGATTGCTAGAAATGTACTTGGTATCGGGTATCCGTCCAAGTGAGATGAAACAGACAAACCGCGCTGAACCATTACCGTACCGGATTGTAAAAATAGCGATCTCTCGCTCTAGCCGTGAGGTGCAAAATGAGCAAATCAGGCAGCGATTTGTACAGATGCTTGAAGACGGGTTTCTTTTGGAGGCAGAGCGACTTTATCAATCAGATCATTTCAAAAAATCTTTGCCCTCAATGCGTTGTGTAGGGTATCAGCAGATGTGGCAGTACCTTTCGGGTGAGTTCAATTATGAACAGATGGCCAAGGAGACGGTCAGAGAGACCTGCGGAATTGCCAAGCGCCAGCTGACATGGATTCGCAACCAGTCTGGAGTGACTTGGTCGAATTGTGACGATGACAATCACATAAGCCGAGTCATGAAGTTTATCAATGCCGTATTGAGTACTCGCAAAAACAACCACAAATAAATGCGCCTTTTAGATGAGTGTCGACAACGGTATTCCAGTCTTCATCTAGTGAATGTCTCCTATAGAGGTTAGCCGTCTACAACGTAACCTAGCAAACGCGGAATGAATAGAGTTATTTCGGGTATGTAACTGATCGTCATCAAAGTCACTAGTAACACCGCAAGAAAGGGCAGCAGCGGTTTGATTACAGCTTCAATGGGCAACTTGCTCAACCCACACGCTACAAAGAGACAGACTCCCACAGGTGGGGTAAACAGCGAAATTGTGACATTGGCAGCGACGAAAATTCCTATATGAATCGGTTCCATGCCAAGCGCAACTCCGGCAGGAACTAGAATGGGCATCAGTATGATCAGTGCCGGCAGTGCATCCATAATCATTCCAAGCAGGAAGAACACGATATTCACAAATATGACATAGACAACCCAGTGATGCGCATATTGCACTATCAGCGCAGCAAGTTCATGTGGAATCCGTTCAAATGCCAGTACAAACGAAAATGCCGATGCCATTCCCAAAATCAGCATTACCATTCCGGTTAGCCGCGCAGCCTGCAAAAACACCTCCGGCAAGTCCCTAAGGGTCAACTCCTTGTAAGCGAACAGGGACACAACAAGGCCGTAGACTACAGCAATCGCCGAAGCTTCGGTTGGTGTAAAAATGCCACCCAGTATGCCACCAAGTATGATTATCGGCATCAGCACAGCCAGGCTTCCATCTGCAACTATCTTAAGCTTTTCAGTCCAGGTTGTTGAGTCGGCAAGCGGCAAATCCAAACGCCGACCATAGTAGTAACACAGAGCCATTAGGGCTATAGCATTGAATATGCCTGGCAACAGTCCAGCTGCAAACAATCCGCCAATCGAGATGCCAGCTACAACGCCAATTATGATCAGATCAATGGAAGGTGGAATGATTGATGCGGTGGCTCCTGATGCAGCCAACAGAGCGGTTGCAAAGGGTCTTGGATACTTTCGCCGCAGCATCTCAGGCATAGTTGTCGAACCAATTGCAGCTGTATCAGCGCTTGCGGAACCGCAGACCCCTGAAAAAAACATGGTTGACAGAATTACCACAAATCCCAGTCCTCCTTTGATTCGACCGACAAAGATCAATGCGAGATTCACGATGCGTCTGGCAATGCCACCGCGTCCCATGATCGTTCCTGCCAGGATGAATAGCGGTATTGCAAGCAGCGTAAATGCGTCCATACCGCTCAGTATTTTTTGGGGGAGCAGCACCAACCCATTTGGTGCAATCAACAACAAACCGGCCAAAGACGCCAGTCCCAGCGCGACTGCGATTGGCACTGAAGTCAACAGCGCAACAAACAGAACAATGACAACGACAGTAGCCACTATGAATCCGAATGAAATGAAGTGCTTGGCTGCTCGCGGCCTTTAAGCTCTCGCAGCGTGGATTTTGCACACTCCCACGCAATCAGAGCACTTCCCACGACAATTGATGAATAGGGGATTTCCATTGGAATTTGCAGTGCGGGTGCGATGTGCCCTGAAACGCCCAGCACGTATTTCACACCCTGGTAGAGGATCAGTAAGAAAAATACTGTAACTACTAAATGCACAGCAATTGAAACGCGTCGACGAATGGCGTCGGGAAGACGTTCGACAACAATTCGCAGGGCAAAATGGGACCTTGTTCGAAACGCGTATGCCGCGCTCAGCATTGCCAGCCACATTAACAAGAACCGTGCCAACTCCTCTGACCAAGAGAGCGGTGCCTGTAGAAAATATCGAGAAATGACCTGGCTGAACACAACCGCGGTAAGCGCCGCCAGCAGACAGCAAATCACAATCTCAAGCAGATGGCGAAAAACCTTGGTCATGAGACTCACTGATTACGTATCTTAGTCACCTGTTGCATGATGACAGTCCGGTGGAACAGAAAGGGAGTGACTCGATGAGTACACTCCCTGTTCCGTTAATTTGTGAAAAGAAATTCTGAAAAAATCGACTAGTTTATTGTTCACTAACCTTCTGAATCATTTCCATGCCACCGACACGGTCGGCATTTTTTTCGTAAACCGACCGAACCGCTTCCTGAAATGCAGCAAGTTCAACTTCGTTAAATTCAATTCCTTTTTCTTTCAATGAAGCTAGCGCGTCGCCAGCCATTTTGTCCATGGCCGCACGTTGTGCTGCAGTCGCCACAGCCGCAGCTTCGCGTACTTGTTCCTGCAGGTCAGATGGCAGCTCAGCCAATGCCTTATCGCTGCAAACTAAAGCTGCAGCAAGATACATGTGACCGGTCAGGGAAACATACTTTGTAACTTCGTAGAAGTTCTCGACCAAGAGATCAACATGATCAGTCTCTGCGCCATCAATGACACCTTGTTGCAGACTGGTATACACTTCACCGAATGACATCGGTGTCGCCTGCGCACCAAGTGCATTGAAAGTATCGATCAGCACTGGACTGCCCATCACTCGTATTTTCAATCCTTTCAGATCGTCCGGTGTCACGACCGGGCGAGTGTCGTTCCAGGCATTTCGGATGCCGGAAAACCACCAGCCGAGTACATCAGATTCGAGCGCCATTTCAACTTTACCTGCAACGGAGTCTCCAATCGGTCCGTCCACGACTCGGTAAAAATGATCAATGTCGCTGAAAATAAATGGCAAATTGAATAGATCGGCTTCCGGTACAAAGGGTGCCAAACCACCGCCGGCACTTTCAACTGCGCAATGCAAGGTGCCTTGTTTGAGCATTTGGCTGGTTTCCTCTTCGCTGCCCAGTTGTTCACCTGGAAAGATCTGCACTTCAATAGCACCATTGGAGCTAGCTTCGAGCTGCTCCTTGAAAGCAACCGCTCCATCCTGAAATGGGTGTTGCTCAGGGCCATTGTGTGCAAGTTTCAACGTATAGTCGGCTGCGCCAACACCTCCGGCCGCAACCATCAGCACTGCGGCAGAAATACCAACAAAAAACTGCTTAATTTTCATATCACTCATCTCCTCGTAGTTTTGTAGTTAATGAAACTGTTACATCTGTAATTTATTGAAGATCCATACAATCCACATTCATTCTAGTGTGCCAGCGTAAACCATTTTTGAGCCATTCATGCTGGCTTTTCCCAACTGACTTTCATCTTCATCCAGTTTGCTGTATTGTGAAAATCGGCAACAACGCTTCCCTCGGGTACAAGTGCATCACATTCGGCCCGCGTCTGATCGTCCAGACTCATGTCTTTTACCGGTATCAGGCTGACCAGCTGTTCAACTGTTCTCGGACCGATCAGCGGCGCGGTGATTCCCGGCTGATCTTTAACCCACAGAATCGCCAGCTGAGCAGGCGTTAAACCTAGTTGTTGTGCAATTTCAGTAAATCGATTGCCCACTTCGATGCCTTTTTCAGTGACTCGATCAGCGTAGAATCCCCCTCTTAATGCCGCCCTGGAGTTTTCGGGGTAGGAAGAAGCCGACGAGTATCGGCCAGCTAATACTCCCATCGCCATAGGCGCCCATGCGATCAAACCCAATCCATGACTTTGACAAAGTGGAACCAGTTCATTCTCTATTCTGCGATCCAGCAAATTGTAGGGCGGCTGTTCAGATACAAAACGAGCGTATCCCTTCAGCTCACTAACCATGATCGCTTCCGCCACGCTCCATGCTGGATGCGTTGAACACCCGATGTAGCGAACCTTGCCCTGTCGGACAAGATCTGTAAGCGCTCCCAATTGTTCATCCCAAGGGATATTGGGAGAGGGGCGGTGAAGCTGGTACAAATCGATGTAGTCGGTCTGCAGTCTCTGAAGGGAGTTTTCGCAGGCGCGAATGATATGCAGGCGAGAGTGACCATAATCGTTTGGCTGGTAAAGCGACGGTTCGTCTAAAGAGTACCCGGGGCGTCGTCTGCCATGGTCAACCTTGGTCGCGATCAAGGTCTGATGTCTGCGGCCGTTTGCTTTGAGCGCGCGCCCGATAATCTTTTCCCCTTCCCCGTCCGCATAAATATCGCCGGTATCAACCAGATTAATTCCGGCATCTAATGCCATATCGAGGATCCGCGTCGCTTCTTTTTCTGGCGTCGGGTCTGCAAAATTGTCTGTGCCAAGGCACAAACTGGAAACCTGGACACCTGTACGTCCAAGCGTTCTGTATTCCATTGTTGCTCCGTCTCCTGTTGCTGTCAATGGCAGCAAGTAATTAAGTTTACTCAACTCACCAGTAAATATCTAAGAATTTATTGGCGCGAGATAAATCCGCACTGAACCGTGAGTCCAAAATTGCGACAAACGGAACATGTTTAGCCGAGCGCAGACTGCTGACTATCAGCCTTCTTCAACACAGATCGAAAGTCCCCCGAAAATTCCATGATTCAAAACAAATGTAATATCATTACCCGATTACCAAAACAAAAATAATAAATGCCGCATGACTGTAAACATAACAGGTTGGAAAATTCATGAGCAATCAGCAAAAGGGATCATTGCTTCAAGAACCGTTTTTGAATGAGCTTCGAAAACAGAACACGAAGGTGTCAATTTACTTAGTAAACGGAATAAAACTCCAAGGCCATATTGAATCTTTTGATCGATTTGTCATTCAATTGAGAGCGGGCGTAACACAAATTGTATATAAGCACGCAATTTCGACAATTGTTCCCGATTCATCATTTCGGTTTTCATCTGAGTAATCCCCTAGTGAGACGACTGTAAAAGCAGGTGTAGGAGGGTTTGTCTGAACCTCACATCCAGGTGAAATCAACGCATAGCGCTGTTCAGTTTTGAAATCGGATTGTACTCCCTGACACAGTTATTCAAATCGCAACCATTCGGCCAAAGTGCTCAAAGTCATCTTCGACTACCTCAGACTTTCAATAAGCGAGTCTCTTCTTTGTGGCGATTTGAGCAGTACTTAGAAAAGCCAAGATTCTCAGAGGAATCAATAGGATTTGATTGATGAATGGATGTTGCTGTCACAATTTTTGCAAGATTCATTCCAATTCTATTTGACGAAAAATTCCGGGCTCATCAACAATCCCAGACTACAAATTCGCTTGTCGAATCAAAGATTCAACATTTTCGAAAGCGTCACAGAATTAGATGGTGACAAGTGAGCGGGTATCCCGTTCTGCTTAGTGTGCCAGGTCAATCGAGCAGTTCTGAAATCGCCTGATCGAGATATCGTTCAAATTCAGGAACGCATCCAGGGGAAGGTACCAGATGGCCCCAGGGGGAATCGTATATTCGAAGTTCCCCGTTCCGAATATGCTTGATTTCAAATTGATTGTCTTCGGGACGAAAATAAAGATCGCTGTCACAGACAATGACAATGGTTTTCGCCTGAATCGCGTTTAACGCTGCCACAAAGTTTCCGCCGTAGGCTGGTTGTGCACTGATATCACCAAGCTGCCAGGTTTTTAGTTTACAGAGTAAATCGTTTGCATCCCAGTCAAGATGATCTCTTTCCCAGTCCTGCAGTAATTCTTCAACTGAATCAAAACCCAGTTGCCGGTACATTTGTTCTCTATAGAATGTCTGTGAATAAGCCCAGCCAGCGTAAACGCGGCCAAATGCTTTGAGACCTTTGGTAGGTTGATTTTGGTAGTTGCCATTGTTGTAGGTTGAATCAGCAGTTAGTGCAGCCTTAACTCCTTCCAAAAACACAATGTTGTGCTCTGAGGTTTTAGCTGATGCGCAAAACGGCAAAATTGAACTGACAAAATCCGGGTACTGAGCACCCCACTGAAAGGACTGACAACCCGCCATTGACCAGCCAGTGACCAGAGCAATCTGTTGAACGCAGAGTTTTTCGGTTAGCAATCGATATTGTGCTCTTATGTTGTCAAACAGAGTAATTTGAGGAAAGTCTGCTCCGCGCTGAGGAGGCTGAGAATTACTAGGTGATGACGAAATTCCATTACCAAACATGTTGACCGAAACGACAAAGTGTCTGGCTGGATCAATAGCACGACCTTGCCCAAAGAAGCCTTCATTACGCATGTGACTTCCGGTGTAAAAGGTTGGAAGCACTACGACATTGCTTCCATCCTGATTTAGTTCACCGTAAGTTTTGTAAGCGAGTTTTCCGTCTATCAGGTTAGTGCCTGATTGAAGTTCAAAATCGCCTAAATTGAAAATTTCGTAGTCGGCTGCCATCGGTCTCGTTTTTTCAATCCAGTTCTTTGAGGTTCATTCATCTATTCCAATACATACTCTTGGTTCCCTGAGTGCTCACTGCTATCTGATGCATGAACATTGACTTACGAAATAGATGTTTCCAGTCGAAAAACGGCATAAATTCATAAATGTGCTAGCAATTTCTCGGCCTGTGATTAGCAGGTTAAAGACCAGGTTGCACGATGTTGTAATCGGTCAGAAACAAATGCAATCATTTCAACAATTAACTGGACCACCTGAATTCCAACCATTCTCATTGGAGCAGCAAAACTGCTGCTCATACTGCTCGAATCAATAGAGTCGCAGGTATTCCTGAACTTCCCAGTCGGTAACGGTTTGGTGGTATCGCTCCCACTCATCAATCTTGTAAGCGATAAAGGAATCACGCATACGTGTCCCCATCACCTCACCTGCAAGATCGTCATTTTGAAGAGCCTCAATTGCGGCACTCAGGTTTCTAGGCAATCGGCGAACACCGGCTTCGTCGAGTTCGGCTTCAGTCATTTGATAGAGGTCTCGGTCGGTTGCAGGTCCGGGATCAATTTGATTGACGATGCCTTTGACGGCAGCCTTAACAGTCATGGCAAGTCCAAGATAGCTGTTCATGCACATATCGGCCGCACGATTCTCAATACAGAAGCGGTTTTGCGGTAAACGGAATTGCGCTGATCGATTGTTGTGACCGTAGGTAATATTGGTTGGTGCCCAGGTCACTGTTCCTCCCTCGAAACCACCAACTCTCGGTACCAGTCCATTGTAGGAATTGACAGTACTACACGTGATTGCGGTTAGAGCCTCTGAGTGGGTCATGAGTCCGCCAACTGCATGATGCGCCGCATCCTGCCAACCCGTTTCGTTGGACCCGAAGAGATTAACTCCAGGGTTATCTACAGACTGCATTGAAAAATTAATGTGTGCCCCCGAACGCCAGTCACCAGTAGTCGGTTTAGGCATGAAGGTGATGAACATATCGTGCTTCTTGGCAATTTCCTTGAGCAGGATGCGCAAGAATACCAGCCGGTCTGCCATTTCAAGCAGCGTAGTATAGTGAAAATCAAGTTCAAACTGCGAGTAAGCACCTTCAGCTACCACGTCATGTAGATTCCAGCCCAGGTCTTCCAGAATGTCAATCATTTCACCCAGAAAGTGCATCGAGTCCAGTGAAAATTCGACATCGTAACCAAATGCCTGTCGTCTTGGGCGTACACCATTTGGCGGATCGTTATCGATTGCCTTGACGGGGTTGCCGTTCTCATCGTAGCGCATGGCGATAAATTCCGGCTCAACACCGGCATAGCCGACATAACCGGCTTGCTCTGCATCGCGAATGGCGCGTCTCAGTGCCTGTCTTGGACAATGATCATAGGGTTTACCTTCCCAAAACAGGTCAGCAAAAATGATGGCCATGCTTTTATCCCAGGGGCAGATGTACACTGAATTCAGGTCGGGAACCATAATTTGGTCGGAATCAGCAGGTGTGAGTTCCGGCACGTAGGAGATGGAATGGACCGCGAATTGCGGGCCTCTTCCCTTACACAACTCGTAAAAATCACTCATTGGTACCGGTTTTGTTTTTGGAATGCCGAAAAGATCAATCCAGGTTGACAGAACATACTTGACGCCGGCTTCTTCGAGTTGCCCGCGTACCTCAGCGATTCGCTCATCTGAAGACAATGCATCATCAAAGTTTTCAATGTAGATACTCATTGACAGTTCTCCTTAAATCATTGGAAATCTAGGGGATAAATTACTTTCAGTTCCAGTCGTACTTGAGCAGAAACTGGTTCTTGAAATTTTTCAGTCCAGACATCGTTTCACTTGCGGCAATATCGGGTTGACTGTGAATTTCTTTCTCTAGGAATTGGTGGAAATTCTGCATGTCATTGGTGACTATTTCGATCAATAAGTCGTAACGGCCAGTGACCCAGAGGATATAAACAACATCGGGTGATTCGCCAAGCCGTTTGGAAACCTGTTCGACGGAACAACCCGGTGCAACCTTAATGCCAATCATTGCATCAGCCTTGTAGCGGACCTCGGTAGGGTCGACCACTGCAACGATTCGCAAGGTACCGGCCTGTTTCATTGACTGTACTCGGTTGCGTACCGTACCTTCAGATACGTTGAGTGCGTTGGCAATCTCCTTGTATGGACGACGGCCATCATTTTGCAGTAGCTTGACAATTTTGCGATTTAAATCATCATCTGGTGAAGCGATGCCGTTCACTTTGACTTTGGTCGCTTGTGCCGAAGTTGAAATCATGATTGTGGTAACGATAGAATTACAGCCGAATTATTAACGAAAAAATATATATTTGCAAATAATCTTGCAGATAAAGCAAAATAACATCCATATTGGATGCGAATTTCGAAATAGGTTAACCAATATTCCGGTGCATTCGGGAGGCTAGAGCGATGCAGTCCTATTCAGCATTACTGGAACACTTTGACAAGTCTGGCGAGACCCGCCATGGATTGCCTGGTTCTGTCTATACAGACGATACTATCTATCGGCTCGAACAACAGTCACTCTTCAGCAATAACTGGGTATTCGTGGGATTTTCACACGAAATGGATAATGTGGGTGATGTTCGGCCTATCGATGTCGCAGGAGTGCCAATCTTTCTATTACGTGGTCTGGATGGGCAGATTTCTGCCTACCACAACGCCTGCCGACATCGGAATCTCAAACTGATTGCTACGGACGGCAATACCAAACGCATGATTCGCTGCCCGTATCACCACTGGAGTTACGATCTTTGTGGCGCACTGAAAAATGCACCTTATTTCGGCGGCGAAATTCGTGAAGTGCCAGCTGATTTCAGATACGAGGACAACGGGCTGAAACCGATAGGCTGCGAAGTCTGGTATGACTGGATATTCGTAAATTTATCCTCTGAGCCGGCATCATTTGAAAATTTTTTGGCCCCCATCTTGAGGCAGTTGGGAGACAACAACGTTTCGGATTTCAAGCCTGTCACAACCGTGGAACTCGGTACTGTTGCGTGCAACTGGAAATTGCTGGTGGAAAATTTCATTGAGCCTTACCACGTCCAGTTTGTGCACAAATCTACAACCGACCAACCGTTGGAAGACCACTATACTGTGATTGATGAGCACTGCCTGGGTAGCGCTGTTCAAATCAGTGAGGAACAATTGCAAAATGCGAGGGAAGGAACTTTAGGGGTGACCTCACATTACCTGACTCTATTTCCGAATTTTGTACTCGGTACTTATCAACCAGACCAAATCGGAGTTCATCTTAACATTCCAGAGGGAGTATCCAGTACCCGTCAGAAGCGAGTGATTTACATTCACTCCGATTCGCGTTATAGTGACGAGCAAATTCAGCATCTTCACGATCTTTGGCGCAGTGTCCATCTAGAGGATCACGAAATGTGCGAACGATTGCAGCAGGGGCGGCATTCCCCCCTGTCGCAAATGGGCGGGGTGCTGTCGCCATATTGGGAAAACAGTGTCCGAAAATATCAGGAATTGGTTGCCGATGCGATTCGGCCCGCATTACATGAAGCATAAAGTAATTAAACGAGGAAAATAATGAGCGAGCAAAAACCAGATTTTCGACTTGATCACACGATGATTCGAATTTTTGACCAGGAAAAAACTTTGGATTTTTACACGCGCATACTGGGCATGAAAATTTTGCGCCAGAATGAGTACCCGAATGGTCGATTTACCAATACTTTCGTTGGTTATCAAGGTGAGGATGAGGGAACAACCATCGAGATGACCTACAACTGGGATCAGAAAGAGCCCTACGATATGGGTAATTCGTGGGGGCACTTGGCGCTTAAAGTTTCGGATGTCTATGCGACAGCAGACTACCTGAAATCACAAGGTGTCGAATTCACGAGGGAGCCGGGTCCGATGAAAGGCGGTACTCGCGTCATTGCGTTCTTTAGGGACCCCAACGGTTATCTGATTGAATTGAATTCACCCATTGGTGGGTGAGGGTCAGACACTGAGGCCGACGGTGATTCCATTGACAACTTAATCCTGGTCGGGAATTTGAGGGGAAAACCCGATTTTGGGTGGTAATTTCGTTCAGTTGATTTGTCAGTCCCGGTGTTCCTCAAGCTCTGTCTTGAGATTTTGAGGCGTACATGCATCTACTGATGTTTACGGAATATGAATGCGATTGAAATTTTGCAAATTACGTGATGAACATTCCACACAGCGTTTCTCTAATCTCCTTTTTAGTTCAAATCGCACCTGAGAACTATTGACAGCCTTTCTCGCTAGCAACACGGTTTCAACCAATGACGCTCGAATTGATCGGGCCATTCTGGTTAGGCAGGAACCTGGACAGGTCTCAAACGAGTTGGTGCTATTTGAAGAAATTCAGCTGCTGGCGGAGTCCGCTGGTGCCGAAGTAGTCGGAGTGATTCTTTCTAAACGCCGTTCACCTAGCAGTTCTACATTTATTGGTTCAGGTAAAGTACAGGAGCTGCAAGCGTTGATTGCAAGCACAGATGCTACGCTCGTCATTGTTGATCACACAATTTCACCAATTCAGGAAAGAAACCTTGAACGTACAGTTCAATGTCGTGTAATCGACCGTACACGGCTGATTCTTGACATATTTGCGAGTCGTGCATCAAGCAACGAAGGTAAGCTGCAGGTAGAACTTGCCCAATTGAGACATCTTTCAACGCGATTGGTGCGTGGTTGGACCCACCTTGAGCGTCAAAAGGGCGGTATCGGGTTGCGTGGTCCAGGTGAAACTCAGCTTGAAACGGATAGACGGTTGATTGGCCGGAGGATCAAAACCTTGATTAAGCGACTGGAAAAGGTTTCCATTCAGCGCGAACTTCGTCGGCACGGTCGAAAAAAAGTTCCCATATCGACGGTTGCGTTGGTTGGATATACCAATGCTGGAAAGTCCTCGCTATTCAACAGGTTAAGCGGCGCGGGTGTTTTGTCTCAGGATGTATTGTTTTCGACGCTTGACACAACGATGCGTCGGATAGATCTGCCAGATTATGGCCCAGTCATACTTTCTGACACAGTCGGATTCATTCGGGATCTGCCGCATGGATTGGTGTCATCATTCCACGCAACGCTTGAAGAAGTTACGAGTGCTTCTCTGTTGCTTCACGTTATCGATACGTCAAGCGAAGATGCAGACCAGCGTATCGAAGATGTCGAATCGGTGCTTGAAGAGATCGGCGCTTCCGAAATTCCCAGGCTGGAAGTGTACAACAAAATTGATCTTCTAGATAACATCGCAAAACAAACGACCGATGTTGCAGGTGCGGTTAGAAAAATTTGGCTGTCTTCCAATTCTGGCGAAGGCGTAGATCTGCTGATGAATGCGCTTGGTGATTTCTTTCGTCGTGATCACGTACTTGCCCGTATTCGTTTGCCTGCTTATGCAGGAAAATTGCGGGCATCAGTCTACACAAGGATTGGTGTAATGCATGAGCAGGTTCTTGACTGTGGTGATTCTGTTTTGGACTTGGAAGTGTGCAAAAGTGATGTCAACTGGTTGATCACCAATCGGGACTTTCGGGAAGAGTATTGGCAAATCAAGCCTGAAATGGTCGATACACTGAGATAGTTGGTTTGCGTATCTCAATTTCTGCGGGCAAGTGCCTCTGTATTCGGTATTCTGATTGAATAGCAATAAGACTTTCTTCGCTGCAGTTAACGGTAATCCAGGAGCATCAGAGAGGCGGCTTGATTTTTGAGAACATTATCTGCCTCCGTGATCTAGAGGATGATGCTCGTTTACTTGCCTTCTACTGCTCAAAACCTAGTGCAGCTACCTTGCGCTCCATTCTTTTTCAACCATCATTTCCAGGTGTTGTTGACCCTCTTTCGGGACAGTTTTATTGCGGAGACTAAGTATCGGCCAGCAAACCCTCTTCTATGCATAGGTCTAAGTTCGTATAATTAAGCCTCCAGCGTATCCTTTCGAATCGAGGCGGCCGTGTACGCGTTGCCTTGAATAAGGGAAGCATCACATACTTTAACGTTGAGGTTGTAATTCAAATGCCGTGGGATGAACCCGAAAAGGGTCGTCAGGATAAAAACTCCGGACAACGGGGAGGATCCTCAGGTCCGCCCGAAATAGATGAAATCGTAAGCGACATTCAAGACAAATTTTCGCGGGTATTCTCGCGTTTTGGCAACAAGGGTAGTTCAGGTGGTCCCGGTGACCCACCTGATACGAAACCCAGATCTCCAAGAAGACGAGGAGCCCGAAAGACACTGATCGGACTCGCACTGTTGGTGGTTATCGGTTTGTGGGTCTCAAGCGGGCTTTATGTTGTTGAACAAGGTGAGCAGGGCGTTGAACTTCGATTCGGCAAATATACCCAGACGACCGATGCAGGTCTTCGATGGCACCTACCGTTCCCTATTGAACAGGTCCTGATCGTCAATGTTCAGAAGGTCAATACGGTCGAAGTAGGCTATCGAGTCAGCGAGCGGAACCGAACAATTACTCCAGTTACGCGCGAAGCTCTTATGTTGACTGCAGATGAGAATATTATCGATATTCAGTTTGCAGTGCAGTATGACATTAAAGACCCCAAAGACCTGTTGTTCAATGTCAGTGATCCAATTCACTTGGTAGTACGTCAGGCAACTGAAAGCGCCGTTCGAGAAATTGTCGGTGGCAACACGATGGATTTCGCGATTACAGCGGGACGGGCCGAAATTGCACGCGATACCCGCCACCTGTTGCAGGAAATTCTTGATCGATATAAGACAGGTGTGAATGTAAGAGCGGTAGAGATGCAGAACGCTCAGCCGCCAGCTGAAGTGAAAGCGGCTTTTGATGATGCGGTGAAAGCCCGGGAAGACGAAGAACGACTTAAAAACGAAGCGGAAGCTTACGCCAACGACGTAATTCCGAGAGCACGAGGTCAGGCCGCCAGAATTGTCCAGGAAGCTGAAGCCTATAAGGCTAGTATTGTTGCCCGAGCTGAGGGTGAAGCTTCTAGATTTGAACAGATTTACGATGAATATCGAAAGGCACCACAAATTACCCGAGACCGCCTGTATCTTGAGTCCTTGGAAGAAGTTCTGAACAATTCAACAAAATTGCTAATTGATCAGCAAAATGGCAACAACATCATCTATCTGCCGCTTGATCAAATCATTCAACGGCGCAATAGCGGTGCTTCGAATAACAATGACGGCAGAATTGGTCAGATGAATGATCAGTCCGATCTGATTAGCAGTTCCAATCGTCCAAACCGTACCGATACTCGCGACCGG
>JAJDXD010000070.1 GCA_022823405.1 Gammaproteobacteria bacterium | reverse complement strand
GAATACCCGCTATCGGGCGAAAAACTTTCACTTTTCATGACCGCGTATCGAGTTTCGAATTTCAATGATGCGGTTGCCAAAGTGCGCGCTATTCTTGATTATCAGGGGGCAGGGCATTCCTGTGGTATTCACACGGCAGATCAGAGCAAAGCCAAGTACCTCGCAGAGGAACTTGACGTTGTTCGAGTACTGGTCAACCAAGCCCACACGTTTGGGAATGGTGGTGGCTTTACCAGCGGCTTTCCGTTTACCTTGAGTATGGGATGTGGCACCTGGGGCGGAAACAGCATCACTGAAAATCTGAATTACCGACATTTCATCAACATCACACATTTGTCCACAGAAATTCCTGAGGACAAACCTAGTGAGGAGAGCCTGTTCGGAGAGTTTCTCCGAAAGTATCATCCCGACCATTCGCTCTGAGGTTCACCACCTTGACTGAGTCTTTCCGATCTCTGATCGATCAACGCGCAGTTGAAGTTCCTGATCGTATTTTTCTGGTTGATCCGGATTCTGCTCAGCAGATGAGCTATTTGGATCTAAGGGAAAATGCGGCTCGATTTGGCAACACGCTAAATCAACTAGGTGTATCGTCTGCAAGTAATGTTGGATTCTTGATGGACAACGGTTACTGGACAGTCATAGTGATGCTGGGAACGATGTATCACGGTTCGGTGACAGTGCCGCTCAACGCAGTTGCGAGTCACAGGAATTTGAGGTTTGCTGTTGAAAATGCCAAGCTCGATTTAATTTTCGTGAGCACCGCTCATCGTTCCCTGCTAGACAGAGTATTGTCTGATATTGATAGATCTATACAGGTCATTGAAGTGAATATGGAGCATGGATTTGATCTTGATTTATTGAATTTTCCCACTGAGTATGATTCAGATATTCAGTTGACTAAAGATACTCCTGCAATGATTTTGCATACTTCAGGAACGGTCGGTATACCCAAGGGTGCTGTTTTGAGTCACGGAAACTTAATCGCAGGTGGAATGAATGTTGTATTGGCGCAGAACCTGAAAGAAGATGACATCGCATTTTGTATTCTTCCGCTGTACCACATCAATGGTCAAGTTGTGACTGTAGTTGCACCATTAGTCAGCAGCTCTCGGGTCGTGATGCCGAGAAAATTCAGTTTATCGAAGTTTTGGTCGACGCTGACCGACAATCGGTGCACATGGTTCAGTACTGTACCGACAATTACCAAGTATTTACTGGATGATGTGCATGCCAAAGGCGGTGAACAAAACCTTAGGGAAGCATCCTGCTTACGGTTCGCCCGTTCGGCATCATCTGCGATGCCAGCTTCGATGCTGGTAGACTTTGAGGCGACATTTGATATTCCAATGCTGGAATCGATGGGATTGACAGAATCGGCAGCACCAATATTGGCTAATCCGATGCCGCCCGCTACACGAAAGCCGGGATCGGTTGGAATTCCATTTGGTAACAAGGTAAAGATCATTAATCCTGCATCTGATGATTTGGGACGAAATGAAATCGGTGAGATTGTAGTGCGTGGTGATAACGTAGTCTCAGAATACTACAATGCGCGAGAGGCTACTCTATCTGCTTTCACACCGGATGGGTGGTTTCGAACTGGAGATCTCGGTTACCAGGATGATGATGGTTACTTCTTCGTGACAGGACGAATTAAGGAGCTGATTATCAAAGGTGGCGAAAATATATCACCCAGAGAAATTGATGATGTGCTTTACAGAAACAAGGCTATTCAGGAAGTAGCGACCTTTGGTTATCCAGATCCAGCATATGGGCAGGTTGTCGCAATTGCGGTAGTTGTGAAGGCGGATCAATCCTACAGTGAAGAAGAACTGATGGAATATTGTCAGACAGAACTCGGTTCATTTCTTTGCCCCAGTCGAATTTTCTTTGTCGATGACCTGCCAAAAGGACCGTCAGGAAAGATCCAACGATTGCAGGTTGCCAATAGCCTGATCCCGGTAGACTGAAATTTGGTCCATGCCATGAATGTTGATCGCAGTTTAGCGGGCAAGAATGCGTTTATCACTGGTTCAACTTCAGGCATAGGGCTGGCAGTTGCAGAGCAATTGGCGGCTAGAGGCTGTAACATCGGTTTAAACGGATTTGCAACCTCTGAACAAGTTCAGGAAATTTCTTCCAGGTTTCAATCAGAGTACGAAGTTGAGGTTGCATACTGCGGCTTTGACTTGCGCGAGGTTGACGAAATCAATAATGGGTTGACGAATTTTGCCGAGGAATGTGGACAGGTGAACATTCTAGTCAATAATGCTGGCGTTCAATTCGTTTCCCGGATTGAGGAATTTCCAACTGAGAAATGGAATGAAATCATAGCGGTTAACCTGTCGGCAGTATTCCACTGCTCCAAAGCAGTCATTACCGGAATGATTGCCAATCAGTGGGGGCGAATCATCAATATCGCATCCGTACATGGACTGGTTGGAAGTATTAACAAGTCGGCTTACATAGCCGCGAAGCACGGTGTAGTCGGGTTAACCAAGGTAATTGCACTCGAAAATGCGAAATCTGGAATAACCTGTAATGCAATCTGTCCTGGTTATGTGGACACGGAAATCATTCGCAATCAAATTCGAGATCGATCTGCTTCTGAGAGCAAGTCTGCAAAGCAGGTTGTTTACGAGATGCTGCACGACAAGCATCCGACTGAACAGTTTATTGAGCCAAGCGAAATAGGTGCACTGGCTGCCTATCTTTGCTGCGATCAAGCCAGTGGCATAACCGGTTCGACATTGTCCATTGACGGCGGATGGTCAGCTCACTGAATAATCAAATCAAGGTTACTCCGCGGCTTTGACAAACTCTGCCCAAGCTGCATCAATGTGTCGCTGTTCAGTAGGAATCGAACCCGTTACAAATCGCATTACGTACACATCGTCAAGTATCGTGTGAGTTAAGAAGATATTTCCTTCGGAATTAATCTTCTCAAGAATTTGTTTGGTTTTCTCGTTTCCGTTCTTATGTCGTAAGCACACCAGATTCAATACCCTGGGTTGAAAAATCTCATAACTTGAACTCGATTCGACCAGTGATTCAAAATGCTCTGCGAGTTCGATTTGTTTACGAATATGTGCTCGCAATCCCTCCACGCCGTAGTGACGAATCACAAACCAGAGCTTTAGCGAACGAAAGCGCCGGCCGAGCGAAATCTGCCAACCGCTATAGTCAAAAACCTGACCAGATTCGGTGGCTTTGTTTCGCAGATACTCGGGAGTTATTGTCAAGGCATTCACCAGATCGGGTTTGTTAGCTACATAGAATAGATCACTGTCGAAATTAGTCAGCAACCATTTGTGTGGATTAAAACAGTAGCTATCGACCAACTCTACACCGTCTAGCAAATTGCGAAATTCGGGACACACCGTAGCGGAACCTGCATAGGCTGCATCAACGTGTACCCAAATTTCATTCTTGTTCCCAACTTCAGAAATTTCACGTATAGGGTCTATCGCTAGTGACGAGGTGGTACCGACTGTTGCACAAATGAATGCAGGAATGAGACCATTGTCAATGTCAGTTTTGACTTGTCTGGCAAAATCTTCAGCTTTAATTGCATAGCTGTCATCAACGTTGAGCCGTCGAATCTGCTCGTCTCGAAATCCTGCAATTTTCAGGCTCTTTTCTGCTGAGGAGTGAGTGTGTCCTGAAATATAGGCGGTCAAGTCTGTAATGTTTCTTTTGGAGTCTGAAGACAGTGCTTTCTCTCTTGCCGCAACCGCAGCGCAAAGAGCCGCGCTTGATGCAGAGTCTTGGATAACGCCGCCGCCTGACTGGCTTGAATGAAAATGCTCTGGTAAACCGGCTATGTCAACCATCCAATCGAGCACTAGAGTTTCCAGCTCTGTACAGGCAGGACTGGTTGACCACAACATTCCCTGAATGCCAAAACCAGATGATAGAAAGTCGCCCAAGATTGATGGGCCGGATGCGTGCGTCGGAAAATATCCGTAGAAGTTTGGAGATTGCCAGTGAGTCAGTCCAGGAATGATTTTTGAATCAACGTCGTTTAGAACATT
>JAJDXD010000146.1 GCA_022823405.1 Gammaproteobacteria bacterium | reverse complement strand
GCTGGAGCAGCTTTTGTTGCCGGTCGGGTTGATGCCGCAGTAACTTGGGAGCCTCACCTGACACAGGGTGAGCAGACAGAACACGGTCATCGTCTGATCGACAGTTCCCAGAAGCCGGGACTGATCGTGGATGTTGTTGCTGCTACCCAGGAAACAATCGATCAACATGGGGATCAGTTGAAAGCCTTCGTTCGAGGTTGGCAGCGGGCACTTGAGTTCCTTGCTGAAAATCCGGCAGAAGGCTATCAGATAATGGCGGATGGTGTCGGCGGATGGCTGGCCGACCCGGCTGAATTCGAAGCCGTGGTGACTGGTGTAGAGTATCTCGACATTGATCGAAATAGGGAAATGTTCGGCAGTTCAGATGCACCAGGTCAATTACATAAGACACTGAGTGATGCGATCACGATATGGTCTGGATTTGGTAAAGTTCAGATCGAGGGGCTGACTTCTCAAGATGTGCTTACCACCGATTATCTGGACTGATCCGGTTATTTAATTCCGCGTGGATGAGCAAGATTGACGCGGCTATTTACGCCTAAACGATCGATTCCCCGATCAGTTGAGATCGGCGTAGGTACAGCCGTTGCGGGATCGGCACTGCTGACCTGGTGCCTGTTGAGTTATTTGCAACTGGTGAGCGGTGCCTTTCTTCCGCGCCCGGATGAAGTCTGGACAGCCTTTGTCAAAGTACTCTCCAATGGCTCATTGTTCGAACACATGCAGGTCAGCCTGACCGAAATCTATATTGGTTTTTTTCTTTCGTCCATTATTGCGGTACCGCTTGGCATCTTCATGGGCAGTTATCGCATCGTCGCGGCTGCAATTGAACCACTTGTCAACTTCATGCGCTATCTGCCGGTTACCGCGCTGATTCCCCTTCTGATTTTGTGGATTGGCATCGGCATTGAACAAAAAATCGCAGTAATTTTCCTGGGTACTTTTTTTCAGCAAATTGTGTTGTGTGCAGATGTTTCCGCTAATGTATCCGACGACCTTTACAGGGTGTCGTATACCCTGGGCGTCAATCGACGGCAGGTCATCACACGTGTGATGCTGCCAGCCACATTACCCGGCGTGATGGATACCCTTCGCGTCACGATGGGCTGGGCGTGGACATTCCTAGTGGTAGCGGAACTGGTGGCAGCATCAGCAGGGCTGGGCTACATGATTCTGCAAGCGATGCGAGGTCTTCATCCCGCTACGATCTTTGTTGGCATATTCACCATCGGTATTCTAGGGCTGCTAACAGACCTGGTTTTCAAAATGGCCAAGCGCTGGCTGCTACCTTGGACTGTAGTGCATTAATAGGAAACGCTTGAGATGGCACAGGTTTCAATTCGCAATGTCGCACTGCACTTTACATCTCGACGTGTCGGTACGGTGACCGCGCTTGAGAATCTTTCGCTGGAAATCCCTGACAAACAGTTTGCTGTCATTGTCGGACCTTCGGGATGTGGCAAATCAAGCCTGTTGCATCTTGTGGCCGGTCTCACAGAAGTATCGGCAGGTGGATGCTATGTTGATGATGAAGTTGTCACAGACCCCGGTGCAGACCGAGGCATGGTATTTCAAAATTACTCGCTTTTCCCCTGGCTGACCGTTAGAAAGAACGTGGAGTTCGGCTTATCAATTCAGAATATTTCTGCTGATCAGCGCGCCCAACGCGCACAGCATTACATCCATGCCGTCGGACTCAACGGATTTGAAGACGCTTATTCCAGCCAGCTTTCAGGCGGTATGCAACAACGCGCTGCTATTGCGCGTGCCCTCGCAAACGATCCCCAAGTTTTACTAATGGACGAACCGTTCGGAGCGCTTGACAGTCAAACGCGCACTATTATGCAGGAGTTGCTACTACGTATCTGGGAACGTGAACAAAAGACAGTTCTATTCGTCACTCACGATATTGATGAAGCGCTATTTTTGGGAGATGTCGTCTATGTAATGTCTGGTCGTCCAGGGACTATTGTCGACTCAGTTGGCGTAACGCTCGAGCGCCCGCGTCATTATGAAATGGTGACTAGTTCTGAATTTATTGAACTGAAAAGACGCATCATGGTGAACTTACACCGAGAAGTCGAGCAGGCCATGATGCAAAATCAAGAACATTTAATCGGATAAAGAATGCAAATGACTGACTACATGAAATCTGCACAAATGGTTGGTGTCAAAACACCGCTCGAATTGGTCGATGTTCCGATTCCCGAGCCTGGTCCGGGGGAAGTGTTGGTAAAAATCGAGGTATGTGGTCTTTGTCATTCTGATTTACATTTTTGGCTTGGCGAGCACCCATTGCCGGAGCTGCCGACGACACTGGGGCACGAGGGTATTGGTAAAGTGGTAAAAACCGGTTCAGGTGTTGAAAATATCAAGACAGGAATGCGTGTTGGCATTGGCTATGTTTATGACACCTGCGGTGCGTGCCGCGAGTGTCTGACCGGTCACGAAACTCACTGTGCGAGTGTCGAGTGTACAGGCGTCGATGCCCAAGGGTGTTTTGCCGAGTACACAGTTTTGCGAGCGAATTGGGTTACCGCCATCCCTGACGTTTTGGACCCGGTTGACGCGGCGCCGCTTTTGTGCGCTGGCGTCGCGGCCTACAGTGCAACACGCAAGGCTGCGTTGCAGCCAGGTGAGTTGGCGGTTGTTTTTGGATCTGGAGGTCTGGGTTCCTACGCCATACAGTTTGCCAAACTGTCAGGTGCGACTGTCGTCGCTGTAGACCTTGCCGATGAGAAACTGGAACATGCCCTGTCGCTTGGTGCGGACTATGCGATCAAGGCGGACGACAATTCCATTGATCAAATTAGAGGGTTGGGCGGGGCAGATGCGAGTTTCAATTTTGCACCATCCACAGCGAGTTGGCGACAGATGATTCATATTGCCGCTGCCCGTTGTCGATTGGTACTGATTTCACTGCCACATGAAGACCTGAAGTTTAATGCTGCAGAGGTGATCGAAAGCGGTCTTCAAATTTTCGGCAGTGCTGATGGAACTCGACAGGAATTGCGTCAGCTGATGAAATTGGCAAGTGGCGGTAAAATTAAGAGTGTCGTTGAATCTATACCCTTTATGCAAATCAATGATGCGTTTGAACGACTAGCGGCTGGTTCAGTTCAAGGTCGGCTGGTCATCAACATGCAATAGGCTGATACTGCATACCAAATTGGGGAAACCTCAAATTACTACCATCGAATTTCCTTCGAACGGAAGTTGAATTACTTTGGTGATTGGCATACTGTTGAGCGCCGTGTTGCAGGTTTGTAAGCAACATTCTGAAAATTTCTGGCAGAGTGGAATTTTCGAGATATTGGTAGTTTTTCGGTAATGATTTAATTGCCTGTTTACCGACTATCAAGGTGAGACTATTGCGTTAATCATAACCAACCCACCCCACTGCGGTAGAGCCAGACAGAATTTCAAGCATTCAGTGTGTAGGTTCTTGAGCAATGGGCGTCAAAATGTAACACTGCCAGTTGGGCATGCACAGCGAATTTGTACAGGTGCCAATGGCAAGAAAAGGAAAGTTCACAAATACAGCTTAGCTACGAGTTGCAAAGTGCCCACTTTACTTTAGTGGTTACACCGGCAAGTTTCGCAGATAGTCCCTATGCAAAACACTGTATTCCAAGTCGTTCAACAAAATGAATATGACTCGGCGATATTCAAACGACTACCCATAGTATGACCCTTGAGGCTTGTATTGGAGATGAAACCTGGTAAAGCGTTACACCGAGATTTCGGCATTGAAATTGAAGCGATCGATCTTTCTTCCGACGCGGTTGAGAGGGCATACCCAAAAATTCGTGAGCTATTTGAAATCCATTCATTAGTGCTGTTTCGCAACCAGAATCTCGACGATTCAGCACACATTCGACTTGCCTCCCTATTTGGGCCTTTGGAAGATCGCGGCGACTTTGATCAATTTCAGGTCTCCCGAGTAAGCAATCAAGATCTTGGTTGCAGGCCAAAAGGCGTCGATGACGCGAAAATGAACCGCTTGAACTTGCAATCCAACATGTTGTGGCATACTGATAGCACATTCATGCCCGTGCCGGCGCTGGCCAACATTTTGCATGCGAAGGTATTGCCAAGCGAGGGCGGTCAGACAGAATTTGTTTCAACCCGGGCTGGCTGGAGACGTATGAACCCGGCACTTCGAATCAAAATTCAAAACAAAGTGTTTTTGCATCGGTACAGCCATTCACGCGAAAAAGTCAATACGCAACTTGCACAAAGACAGATCTTTACCAAGTGGGCCGATACGCGGTGGCGAAGCCTGTGGCGAAATCCGGTAACCGGGGAAGATGGTGTTTATATCGCCTCTCATGCATTTGGAGTTGCGGACCTGCCCGCAAAAGAGGGTGCGTATTTGATTGAGACTGTTCTTGATGCCCTGACACAGCCGGATGCCATTTATAGTCACAAGTGGCAAATCGGGGACGTACTCATCTGGGATGAAAGAGCAACATTACATCGAGGCAGACCGTGGCCCTATGAAGAAGCACGCACCCTGACGAGCATTTGCGTCAGTGCAACGGGGGCCGACGGCTTGTACGAAATGCGCGGATGACTAAACCGTATCGATTGTTAACATACGACCGCCGAAGTATTACAAGAACTGGCGTATAGCTACCTAACCGTAAATCGCAGACAATCACACAAATCAGCCATAACGCTGATCGTCAAAGCTATTGGAACTGGATAGGCGCTATGGACTCTTGGGAATACGCGACTTTGAGAGCAATGAAGATTCTGAACACTTACCATCCGCAATGTATTCTCCCAGACTCAATACTGTCATACGACGTAAATCCCCAATTCGTTTGCAATTGAACTAACCAGATGCCCGAACACACCAGAATCATCGTGATTGGAGGCGGAATCGTCGGTTGCAGTGTACTTTACAGCCTGGCTAAGTTGGGGTGGACGGATTCCATACTCATTGAAAAAAGAAACCTGACTTCAGGCTCAACCTGGCATGCGGCTGGCAACTGTACATTCTTTGGGCACTACCCTAGCATCACTCGCCTGTTTGTCAACTCTGTCAGTTCATATCTGCAAGCGGAATCGGAGTCTGGCCAGAGCATTGATTTTCACTCAACTGGAAGTTTACGACTTGCAACTAATGAGAAGGAACTTGCGTATTATCGCAGCTTGGAACCGTTGTACGATCAATTGGGAGTTAATTACAGAGTCGTACCACCCACAACCGTCTCTGAACTATTTCCGCTTCTGTCTACTGAAGGTGTATTAGGTGCTGCGCACACACCAGATGATGGTCACGTTGATGCTTTCGGTGCAACACACGCACTCGCGAAAGCAGCGAAAATTCGAGGTGCCGAGATTCGACTTAATTGTGAGGTCAAGAATCTTGATTTACTTCAAAACGGTAGCTGGGTAGTTCACACGGAAGTAGACGATATTGTTACCGAACATGTCGTTGTTGCGACGAGTTTCTGGGCACGGGAACTCGTCCAGCATCTAGGATTGAATTTACCTGTATTTGCCCTCGAACATCACGAAATTGTCACGGATAAAGTCAATTCTCTAGAGAATGTAGAGTTTGAACTACCTTCAATCAGAGACCCGTACGTTCCATGTAATATCCGACAGGAAGGCCAAGGTTTGCTATGCGGAATTTACGAGTCTGAGCCAATTCCTTGGGCCACTGATGGCATTCCACCAGAATTTGCAGAAGACCTGCTACCGACAAATACTTCAATTCTTGATCAGCATATGACGAAGCTAATCAAGAGAATACCCGTTTTCGAAAATTTGGGCATCAAAACGATATTCAACGGTCCAATATGCTACACACCAGACGGACTCCCCCTTCTAGGTCCCGTGGATCATTTCCCCGGATTATGGCTTGCTACGGGATTTGCCATTGGGATTGGAACCGGTGGTGGATCAGGAGAATTTTTGGCAAACTGGATTGTGAATGGTCATCCACCTTATGAACTGCCATTTGTCCATCCATCTCGATTTTCAAAAAACCTGTCTAAAGCAAAAGCAATCGACATGATTATCGAAACGTATGCTCGTGGCTATTCAATCGACCACTTTTAGTCAACCATTTCAAGCACTATCGATAAGGTTCGAAATTGACGACTCACTCCCTCAAAAGGTTATCACATCTGATAATTCGAATGAACTGACAAATATAACCTTCTGATATTGCAAGCTTTGATGCTACACAATTGAGAGAAGATCGACTACTGGCCCTTCCAACTCGCATCGCGCTTTTCAGCAAATGCTTTTGGCCCTTCCATTGCGTCAGCAGAGGCTTTCATTTTTTCATAACCTTCAAATTCGCCCGTATGCATCATACGATAGCATTCCTCAACACTCGCATTCTCAGCCTTTCGAAGTATTTCCTTCACTGCCGTAACCACTAAAGGTGCGCCCTCTGCGATCGTTCTCGCAAGTTCCCAAGTACTGTCCATCAGTTGCTCAAGTGGAACTACCTGATTGATCAAGCCCCAGCGTAAAGCCTCCTCAGCCGACATTCTTCGACCAGTCAGCAGCATCTCAATCGCCACTGCCCTTGGAATCCATCGGGTCAATCGAAATGTAGCCGCATCCGCTACAACGCCAACCTTGATTTCCGGCAGAAAAAACTGAGCGTGCTCGGCAGCAATGATCAGGTCACCCGACAATGCCAGTTCAAATCCACCACCAACCGCGTAGCCGTTGACTGCACTGATGACCGGTTTATTCAAGTCATGCAATTCACAAAGGCCTGCAAAACCGCCTGGACCATAGTCGCCATCAAGTTCTGCTTCACCCGATGCTGCTTCTTTCAGATCCCAACCAGCAGAGAAAAATTTATCACCACTGCCAGTTACGATTGCAACTCTCAACTCATCATCATCCCGAAAGTTACAGAACACCTCCCCCAATTCTTTGCTTGTTGCCGTATCAATTGCATTCGCCTTGGGACGGTTAACTGTTACTTCAAGAATTGAATCTTCCTGCCGGAC
The DNA here is from genome assembly GCA_022823405.1 of Gammaproteobacteria bacterium. Taxonomy (GTDB): domain Bacteria; phylum Pseudomonadota; class Gammaproteobacteria; order Arenicellales; family JAJDZL01; genus JAJDZL01. The sequence goes on along the minus strand of JAJDXD010000146.1, from coordinate 9,275 downwards.
TAGTACATTACTTACGCTCATAATTTCTTATCCTGAGTTTGGGTGTTAAAAATTTTTGACATTAATTCGATTTGATGACTTTAAGTAACTAACAGGTACAATGATCAAAAGCGAGCTCATTCGCCAAATCGGTAGACAACATCAACCACCTTCACACCGGCACCTGGGGCATAAACGAAAAGAGGATTGACTTCTATTTCAATGATTTTATTAGTTTCATCAGTAGCGTATACCGCAAGATCCTGAATGAATCTTAGAACCGCAGTAATATCACCTTGTATGCCCCGATAACCACTTAACAGTTTGCCGATTCTCAACCGATTGAGGCTTTTTTGTACATCATCGTTGAGTATAGGAAAATGTAAAACGGCGGAATCCTGCAGTAAATTTGCCAGTTTTCCTCCTGCTCCAATTACCATGATCGGTCCGAATGTTGCATCTACCCGAAAGGCCACCAGCATTTCGATTATGGGCGCAGGTAACTGCTGTTCAATCAGCGCCGCATCTGAAAGACGAAAAATCGACTCACATGCATGCATTAGGTCATCATCTGATTGAATATTGAGTATGACCCCACCAACGTCTGACTTGTGAATCGTTTCGACTGACGACATTTTCGCGACTACAGGGTATCCTATCCTTGACGTCGCAGAAACCGCTTCTTCAACACTGTTGACTAACACACCAGCAACTACAGGCATTCCAGCTTGCAGTAATTCTTGCTTTCCTTCAAATTCGTCAAGTGAAGTCTCCCCACTTCGACATGGTATTGTGTTTACCAAGGGCCTCAGAGAACTTACACAATTTGCCTTTCTCGCAAAGTCAACAGAATCTGTCAACGCGTCGACACACTCAACCATTCCTACCATCGGTGGTATGCCGTGCTCGAGCATAGCACTTTGATACTTTGGCGGAAAATTTTCATGCAATGTGGAAACGGCAACGACATTTGCACCTGTATTTTCTTTCGCATCTTTAATGGCCTGAATCGCAGCGCCCCACTCAATCGGGTCGCAGATTCCTTCGGTTGGAAAATCAATGACATTGATATTGATGTTTTGAGATCCTTCATAAACCGCTTGAAAACACGCCGTTTGCGCAGCCTGATCGCCCCAAATATAAGTGTGATAGTCCAAGGGATTGGAAACAACAACTCTATCACCCAAAACTTCATAAAGCCGCTTGCGTTGTTTGTCCGATAATTCGGCAAATTCCAGATTTTTTTTCGCTACCAGGTCCGCCATTAAGGCCGCCTCACCACCGGAACAACTGATTGAAGCAATAGTAGGATTGTCGTCAGGGGGAATAAGTGAAACTAACTTAAGTGTTTCAAGTAATTGTGGAATACTGTGTACTTGAATGATGCCAAACTTCTGAAAAAAAGCACTACTCACCTGGCCGTTGTTTGACAGCGAAAATGAATGCGTTCGGGTCACTTTGGCACCGATAGTCGACTGACCAGACTCTAACACAATAATCGGCACCCTTTTCTTCAGTGCTTTGATTGCAGCAACTGAGAGCTCATGTGCGTCGACCACACCCTCAAGATAAAGACCAATGGCAGTTACACCCGGATTTTCCAGCATTGCATGAATGTAGTCATGCGTCTTGACTCCTGTCATGTTGCCAGTCGAGATCAAAAATACAATAGGAGCACCTCGCCTCTGCATGGTCAAGCTGACAGTAATGTTACCACTCTGGCTGATAATGGCAGCGCCTCTCTGACAACGCACCCCTCCCTGCTCATCTGGCCATAGCGCAACGCCATCCTGATAATTCAACACTCCGTAACAGTTTGGTCCGATGAGAGGCATATCCCCTCTTGCGGCATCCAATTTTTTTTGAAACTCAATTCCCTCACCACCGACTTCAGCAAAGCCGGAAGCGTAGCAGATGACACCCCCTGCTCCCGCAGCAGCCAACTCCCCAACCACTTGGACGGTTGGTTCCCTAGGAACTGCAACAAAGGCCGCATCTGGTGGTTCAGGTAAATCTTGAATGGAACGAAAACAAGGACGCGAATACATTTCATTGCGGTGTGGATTGACAGGCCAGATTTCCCCTTCAAATCCCATGAGATCGCATTGGCGAATTGCCCGTTCCGCCATTTTGCCACCAATCACCGCAATGCTGTGTGGGCGCAGCAACCGGTTGAGGGGTCTGTGATTAGTGCGTTTCAATGGCGCAGTTTAACTGTCTGCTCTGAACTTTGTCGAACCGGCAGAGTATTGATACCTCGCCAATACATCAAGAATCTCTATCAGACAATTGTCACGCAGTCTCTCCAGTTCCTCAATGCTGTGACCCTCAGACTGAAACTTGGTGCCTTCAACCATTCTGTCAATCAGGTTCTCAGTCAATTCTGGTGCTTTGAGGTGAGTCCAAGGTAGTTGTAAAGCAGGGCCAAACTGCTCAAGCATATGTTTCATGCCCTGCTCGCCACCGGCAAGATGAAATGTCAGACACACACCCATAATTGCCAATCTAAGTCCTGGGCCATAGACAATTGCATCGTCAATGTCTTTGGTTGATGCAACGCCATCTGCAACCATGTGAAGCGCTTCTCGCCAGACCGCTTCCTGTAGACGGTCGGAAATATACCCTTCTATCTCCTTTTTGACCATTAGAGGATACATGCCGATATGCTCGTAGAACTCAGCTGCAAGCCTTGCTGTATCAGCAGAAGTCTGATCACCGCGTACAATCTCAACCAGTGGTAGGATGTACACCGGATTGAACGGATGACCAATCACAATTCTCTCTGGATGGTCGCTCCCTGCCTGAATATCGGTCGGTAAAAGTCCTGAGGAACTTGAAGCGATTATCACGTCCGGTGGTGTAATTTGATCAATCTGCCGGTGAAGCCTGGTCTTGATCTCAAGTGAGTCAGGCGCACTTTCCTGAATAAACTCTGCATTCCTGCAAAGTTCTTCCAAATTGTTGACATAGGTGAATTTGCCAGCTTCATCCCGGTTAAATCCAAGCTTTTCCAGGGCGTGCCATGCGTTGTCAATGTGCGACCGAATAACAGTTTCTCCATTCGGCGAAGGATCATAGGCAAATACATCGATTTTTCGTGCCAAACAGCGGGCAGCCCAGCCCGACCCAATCAACCCGGTGCCAACAATACCAATGGAACCAAATGTTTGCATATTATCAGATTCTCCAAGAGTGCCATCTACAGGACTGTCGTTAGGTTATCCCTGTAACCTGTCGTCAAATTAATCAGTTGTGCTCGCCTAGTTTAGGTACCTTTTTCGGTAATTCGCCTTTGTCTAGCAACTCCGAAACGATCGGCAGCGGAAGTGCATTGATTAACTCGCCCGATTCAGATTCAATCTGTCTTTCAAATACACCTCGAGCCTGATAGTGAGCATCCTGAACGGCTTCCTCCAGCGTATTTGCAATTATTGAACAGGCATCCTTACCTTCGAACAGCCTGGTCCACTCGTCAGCGCTTTTGGATTGAATGATTTGTGCGATTTTTATAATCATCTTTCTTGGCTCCCTACGTTCCATTTCAGCGTCCGCTTCAAACTGAATCGTGTCGCAAAACACCTGCCAAAACCGTTCTTCCAATGCTGCAACTGCGAGATACCGATGATCCTCTGTACGATACACCTGATAACGAGGCGACCCGCCAGTCAATAACTGCTGGCCCGAATGCGGCCAATCGCCACTGCCCCAGCCAAGTCCCAGGCACCAGAACATTAGCGGAAACAAACAATCCGTCATCGAAATATCAAGGTAGACCCCCTCACCCGTTTGCGCTCGCCGTTGCAGTGCCAGCAAAATGTTTATTACTGCCGGATAAGACCCGCCAGCAAGGTCAGCAGCGAGTAACTGGGGAATTGAAGGTTTGCCTGTCGAACATTCTCCCAGAGCCAGCATACCTGCGTCAGCTACATAGTTGAGATCGTGGGCTGCCATCATGGATTTGGGTCCAGTCTGTCCGAAGCCAGTTATGGAACAGTAAATCAGGCCCTTATTCGTTTCACTCAGATTTTTGTAACCAAGTCCCAATCGTTCCATCACACCGGGTCGAAACTGTTCAACGATGACATCACATTCTCGAATCATAGACTTGATACGTTCCTGATCTTCGGGAACTTTTAGATCCGCGGTAACGCTACGCTTTCCAGCATTAAGTATCGAAAAGGTAACGCCGTTGTCACCGAACGCGTCTCGATATATTCGCATTTCATCACCGATCCCAGGTCGCTCTACTTTGATCACCTCCGCACCCGCATTTGCGAGCATTAAGGTCGCAAAGGGACCTGGGGCAAGCGTCGTAAAATCCATTACGGTTACGCCCTCTAGTGGAGCAGTTAAACCTGAAGACATTGCCTTATTTATATGATTTAGTTTTCTTTCCGAAGTTTCTGAAGCGTGCTTGCATCCTGTCCAAACAGAATTTTTTTCTCTTCTTCAGACATCTGGGCAGGGTTGGGGTTGATTCTCTTGGCAACTTCATAAGCGCGCTCCGTAGCGGGCCGGTTGCGCACAGTTTTAAACCAGCGGTAAAGATTGGGAAATTCGTCAATCTTCTGCAATTGACGCTTGTGTGGAACCACCCAGGGGTAGCTTGCCATGTCTGCAATCGAATACTCACCGCATATGTACTCGTTATCTTTCAACTGATGATCCAACACCGCATAAAGTCGCGAGACTTCGTTGACATAGCGGTTGACCGCATACTCAATTGGCTCGTCGAGATAAGTAACGAAGTGGTGATTTTGCCCGCCCATCGGTCCTAGGTTTGCCATTTGCCAAAACAACCACTGTAAAACATTCGCCCGGCCGGCCGTGTCCTTTGGAATGAACTGACTATGTTTATCTGCCAGATACAGTAATATCGCACCAGATTCAAATATTGCCACATCGCCCTCCGCTTCATAAGGATTATGGTCGATCATCGCAGGGATCCGATTATTGGGCGATATTTTCAAAAAATCAGCCTCAAATTGATCACCTTTTCCGATGTTAACCGGAACTACTTTGTACTCCAGGTCAAGTTCTTCAAGAAGCATCGTAATCTTGTGACCATTCGGCGTTGTCCAATAGAATAATTCGTACATATTTCAATCCCTATGAATATCGTTCAGCGGTTAGCACACCGTCTGCCAGTCCTCAACCACCGCCCTAAATTTTCAGTGTTTGCTTGGTGTGATTGCTAAGCTGCCAGATTCAGTAGTTGTCTGGCTTCTTCCGGAGATGCCGGATGTCGGTCATATTGATCAATTACGTCAACAATTTTTGTAACCAACTCGGCGTTATTCTTGGCCAGTCTGTCGCGGTCATACTTGATATTGTCTTCCAAACCCGTTCTACAGTGCCCGCCGAGTTCCAGGCACCACTGGTTGACCGTAAACTGAAATCGTCCAATTCCAGCCGCTGTCCAGGTTGAGTTAGGAAGTACTTCACGTGATTCCGAAATCAAAAATTCAAGCAATTGACGTCTGGCTGGCAGTGCGTTTGGGATGCCCAGTACAAATTGCACATGAACTGGAGTTTTGAGCAACCCTTTCTTGACCAAATTCGCCGCGTTGTACAACATCGCAACATCAAAAATTTCAATCTCCGGCTTGATATCAAATTCAAGCATGGTTGATGCAAGCTCCTCGACAAATCCGGGGGGATTTTCATAGATAGAAGTCGGAAAATTTACCGATCCAGTCGCAAGAGAGGCCATGTCGGGTCTGAGGTCTAACATGGCACCACGCTTCGCAAGTTCTCTTCCGCGCCCGCCAGTTGAAAACTGAATGATCATCTCGGGGCAGTGTATTTTGACACCTTCTTGAATCTGCCGAAATTTTTCAGGATCCGACCCTGGACTCTGGTCATTGTTTCGAACGTGTATATGCACCAGCGATGCTCCCGCTTCATAAGCTTCGTGCGTCGATTCAATTTGTTCCGAGGGAACAACAGGAACTGCAGGGTTGTCTTCTTTTCGAGGGACGGCACCAGTGATGGCGACGGTGATGATACATGGTTCACTCATAGCAGAATTCCTCCAAACTTCGTTCAAGCCGAGTTGCTCGACAAGCTAAATGCTCGTATCGACGGACGTGATGCCAGTTGTTTAATCAAAGTCGTCAATGGTGTTGCACCAATTGAATCGGTATCGAGACGTATCGGACCGGCTCTCTTCAATTCGGAATATTCCCTATCGGCGTAATAGGCTGCAAGCAACAAATCGTCGTCAGACGCAAACGGTCCTCGCGTTCTTCGCAGTTTGTCTAGTGCCATCGGTACGTGTGCACCAGGTCGCTCCGTGATAGGTTCGGCTCCCCGTACAATTTTGTCATAAAGATTCGGGTCGATATCGCCTACGACTTCTCCGTATCCACCACGAACATACAGGCGCACCTCGTCAGGCACCGTTTCATAACGCGGCTTTCCCTGGTTGTGCCCCATTACATTCAACACCGCTTGCGTGATGATGTACTGCGCAAATGGACTAACAACAATCGGATACCCCAAATCTGCTCGCACATGTCCGGCTTCCTCCAATATATCTTCAAGACGATCTTCCAGTCCAACTGTGCTCAGCTGATACTTGAGATTGGAAATCATACCACCTGGCATCTGGTGATGAAAATGAAACTCATCGTATTGTGCAATTTCTGCCAAAGGTTTATCTGTTACTTTGGCCAGATAAGCCAGTCGGTCCGCTGCATCTTCAATGGGGTCCAGATCCAGATCAATCTGATAGCCGCGACGCCTGCAATTTCTCACAAAAAGTTCTGTTGGAGAATGCGATGCACCATTCGCCATCGTTGATGTTGCCGTGTGTACGACTTCAACCCCACCATCAACTGCTAGCAATGCCGTGTAAGGAGCGAGTCCAGAAAGACAGTGTGAATGAAGTTGCAGAGGCAGGTCACCAATTGCCTGTTTGATGGTCGGAACTAAAGTGAGTGCCCGGTCAGGGCGAAGCAGTCCGCTGGCATCCTTGATATAAACACCATCGACACCGAGTTTGATCAACTCTTTCGCCTTGCATGCGTAAAATTCATCTGTATGGACCGGGCTGTGAGTGAATACAATCCCGCCAATTGTGTGCAAACCAACCTGTTTCGCAGACCGGATCGCTACCTCTAAATTACGAATGTCGTTGACTGCATCGTAGGGTGTATGGTAGCGCATACCGTTAGCTGCAAAACGCTCCGCTGACAGTGCCACCACATCATCTGCAAAAAATTCAAAGGTAAATAAACTTTGACCACGAGTGTGAATAATGAGAGGTGTTTCTTTAACCCAACTTGATAGAATTCGCATTCTCTCCCACGGGTCCTCTCGCAGGTATCGGACACAAACATCAAACACAGCCCCGCCGACGAGATCGATTGCTTCAAATCCGGCCCGGTCCAACAACGGTGCAACGTCTTTCATCATCGCAGTTGTCATTCGCGTCGCCCAAAGACACTGATGGGCATCTCGAAGCGTTACATCAATAATACGTACAGAACGGCTCATGTCATCTCTCCATTCAGAAATTCTCGCTCAACCCATGTCGTATAGATATTTCCTGTCCTGAACGAATCACTCTGCAGCAACTGCTGGTGAAACCCAAGCGTTGTTTCAATTCCTGTTATTTCAAATTCCTTAATCGCAGACTCTGCACGCCTGAGTGCATGGTCTCGGTCATGTCCGTGAACAATAAGCTTCGCAATCATGGAATCATAATACGGACTAATGGAAATTTTTTCGTAGCAGTGTGTGTCTACCCGGACACCCGAGCCAGCCGGCAACTCCCAACCTTGAATTTTGCCAGGGGACGGCATGAACCTGTTCTGCCAGTGCTCTGCATTGATACGAAACTCTATGGCATGTCCGTTACTCGATGGAGACTTCACAACCTCATCCACACTTTCGCCACGAGCAACTCTTAGTTGAGCTTCAATCAGATCAATCCCAAACAATTGTTCAGTTACCGGGTGCTCAACCTGAATTCTGGTATTCATTTCAATGAAAAAAAACTGTTTTCGGTCCTGCGTCAGCACAAATTCGACTGTACCGGCTCCCCGATAGCCAATGGACTCGGCTAATTGGACGGCACAATTATGAAGTCGGCTGCGTACATCATTATCGATGACGGGGCACGGCGCTTCTTCGACAAGTTTCTGATGGCGGCGCTGGACCGTGCAGTCCCGCTCTCCAAGCACGACAACTTTGCCGTCTGCATCCCCTAGTACCTGAACTTCAATATGCCTGATTTTATCTAGATACCTTTCCAGGTAAATTGTGGGATCTCCAAATGCTGATTCAGCTTCAGTGCTTGCCTGTTTGAATTCAGCAGTGAATACGGACTCATCATTGACCGCTCGCATGCCTCGGCCGCCACCTCCACCTCGTGCTTTAATGAGGACTGGATAGCCGATGCGTTTCGCTTCTAACTTCGCTTCCTGAATGTCCCCACAGGATTCAGAAGAACCTGGTACAACTTCGACCCCTGCCTGCATCGCTTCAGTACGGGCTTGAACTTTGTTCCCCATTCGCTGAATCGTATCTGATGAGGGTCCGATAAATTGAATGCCCTCCGTCTCACACAGAGCGGCAAATTCAGGGTTTTCGGAGAGAAACCCATATCCGGGATGAATGGCATCACATTCCTCTGTCAGAGCGACATGCACAATAGCTGATTGATTGAGGTAACTGTGTGAAGGAGAATTGGGACCAATACGCACCGTGTGGTCTGCCTGCAACACGTGCAAAGACCTGGCATCTGCATCGGTATAGACTGCTACACTTTCAATACCCAACTTACGCGCGGCCTGTACAACGCGTAGCGCAATCTCACCACGATTGGCAATCAGTACCCGTTTCAATGCAAGCTGTCCATTCGTTAATTGGAAGAACTTACCCGCCGGTAGTTAATTAAACTACAGCACAGTTTGTTTAAAACCTCTATGGTAGACAATATACTCACGATATATTTTTTTGATGCAGTGAATAATTCAGAGTATTATCTATCACAGATAAATGTTAGGAATCTCTAACTAAGTTCAGAGTATGACATTGACACTCAGTTTTCGCGAAATTGCAGAAATTCTCAAGGCGATTGATGATTCAAGCGCTGACGAAATCAATATTGAAGTTGAAGGTTTGCGCTTGTCGGTCAGCAAGCGAGGCGCCCCTACACCTCACACGCAACCCATTCCAGAGGTTGCATCAGAATCTGAACTCCCGAAAGTAAAACAATCAGATTCCTACTCTGCTGCGGCTAAAACTAGCAACCCACCTCCGGCTGAACCCCTAGCTCCTTCAGGGCA
>JAJDXD010000090.1 GCA_022823405.1 Gammaproteobacteria bacterium | reverse complement strand
CCAAACGACAACATCAGCTTCTTCCAGCAGCTTGGCATCGGATGGCTTCGGTTGGTAGTCATGAACCGATTCAAATCCTTTAACAATTAGCGCCGGCTCTCCGACACCATCCATGATTGCAGCAGCAAGACTGTGAATTGGCTTAATAGAGGCAACTACGCGAGAATCTGCGAGCGCGGTTTGTGGCATCCAAAAGGCGAGCGCAATTGCCAAATACACCACAGCAGAGGTTTTCTTGATCATGGAACTAATCCCTTAGTAATCGTTGAACATTTACTTAGCCGTAATAGTATAACATCCCGAAAGTTGACTTGAGTCACCTAACTAGACCCTCGCAGCTACAGATTTCAACAACCCTGTGTCACAATTTGCACCGAGCACTGTGAATCTGTTGATTTACTTCTGGTCCGAATTTGTACCTTTCAGCTCGTAACTGAACTCACAACCTGAAGAGACATTGGTTAATTGGTATTTAAAATTGTTGTATATTCCTGTAAAAGTCTGGTGCTGCAACCGCAGAACAACCGCTTATTTTCATTACATCGTTGCGTACTGGTGAGAAATGCCGGAAACACCAAAAGAGTCCAAGTTGGCCGAAGTGAGTCCCAAAACCAGGAAGGTTTTTGACTTCATTGAAAGCTCCAAGTCGCCTCTAGGTGCATACGATCTTTTGAACGACCAAAACCTAAGAGCCATTGGATTTAAGGCGCCTACTCAGATATACCGCGCGTTAAAACAACTTCTAGAACTGCAACTGATTCATAGAGTTGAGTCTCTTAACGCATTTGTTGCCTGTTGCACGGAGCACGAAAAGGGGCCATCCATCCTTGCGATCTGCGACAGTTGCGGGCAAGTACAGGACATTCCTGCAGAGGACATCGCTGCCCAAGTCACAAAAGAAGTCGTTAAAAAGTTTCCCGGCTTGAAAGAACTGAACATCGAATTGAAGGGGGTTTGTGAGGAATGCACTCCTGAGAGCCCTGAAGTGCGGACTGCAACAGCATCCTAATCGCACCTGAACAGATTTGCCTGTTCTTCAATCGAATTCAGTTTGCTCAGTTCTGACATTTAAATGATTAGCCAATCATAAATTTTGGAAATGCATCTCTGACCTGTACTCTCCAGCATCTCCAACCGCCTACACAACGAACCGAGGCAGCAAAGCGGTCAATTTCAGACTTACTGCCGCCTATGCAGGTCCATTTGAGTCTACATCCAGGGGTAGACGGTGAATTACAGTTTAAGAAGAGTAGACGAATATCCCACTAAAGGTGACCGCTAACTAAATTTTGTTTAGTTAGATGCCAACTTCAATTTTTAAGTAAATAAAAATCAAATTTGTTTACTTAGACTTGATTCATTTGCAGTTGATTATCATTAGACAAGATAATCTGTAACCAATAAATCAATTTGATACTTGAAGTAAGTCAGCCATGAAAAGCCTGCTGATCCTTTACTACAGCCGCGATGGAAGCGTATTAGAACTCGCTAAAATGATCGCCCGTGGCATCAATAAAGTCGACGGATGTGAATCAAAGATCAGACGAGTTCCAGCTGTTTCGGCGACAACAGAAGCCGTAGAAAACGAAATTCCGCCAGAAGGCTATCCGTATGCAACGCTGGAAGATCTGGAAAATTGCCATGGACTGGCACTCGGTAGCCCAACTCGATTTGGAAATATGGCAGCACCGCTAAAGTACTTCCTTGATTCAACCAGTTCTCTTTGGATGTCTGGAAAACTGACTGGCAAACCTGCCTGCGTTTTTACTTCCACATCATCCATGCATGGTGGTCAGGAATCGACACTGCTGTCAATGATGGTTCCGCTGCTACATCACGGTATGGTAGTCTGCGGTATTCCCTATACAGAACCAACTCTTACAAGTACCGCTACGGGCGGAACGCCCTACGGTGCTTCACATGTAGCTGGATTTGCGGGTAACACAGCCCTGAGTAAAGATGAGGAAGCTCTATGTCTGGTATTGGGCGAACGACTAGCTCAACTCGCACTCAAACTCTCCTAATTTTTTACTTTCAAAAACGACTCAGTCGTGAAAAACAGTAACTCAGTCGTGGTCGGCATGTCTGGAGGTGTCGACTCATCGGTTTCAGCAGCCCTACTCCTGGAGCAGGGCTACCAGGTCACCGGACTCTTTATGAAAAACTGGGATGAAGACGACGATGACGAGTGTAATTCTGCACAGGATCTTGCAGACGCTGAAGCTGTCTGCAAGGTTCTTGACATACCACTGAGAACAGTTAATTTTTCATTCGAGTACTGGGAGCGAGTCTTCGTCGGGTTCCTGGAAGATCTCAAAGCTGGACGCACGCCCAATCCAGACATCATCTGTAATGTTGAAATCAAATTTCGAGAGTTTCCGGACTGGGCCAGCAAACTCGGAGCAACTTATGCAGCAACCGGTCATTATGCCCGCATTGATCGAAACGCCGATTCACCCAGACTGCTGAAGGGCAAAGATCGTACCAAGGATCAGTCTTATTTTCTACACGGTTTGAACGCCAAAGCACTTGAAAATGTAATATTTCCGCTTGGACATTTAACTAAGTCTGAGGTAAGGGGTAAGGCGAGACAGCTCGGATTGCAAAATCATGACAAGAAAGGCAGCACGGGAATCTGTTTTATCGGCAGAAGAAACTTCGGATCATTCATCCAACGGTACCTGCCCTCGACAGAAGGAAAGATTACTGATGAATCTGGTACAGAGATAGGCAGACACAGCGGAGCTTTCTTATATACCATCGGACAGCGTACCGGTTTGGGCATCGGCGGACCTGGTGATGCCTGGTATGTTGCAAGAAAGGATATAGCCTCAAATACACTCATCGCGGTTCAGGGACATGACCATCCACTGCTCTATAGTCGTTATGCGATGGTAACAGACATTAACTGGATTTCAAAATCCCCTGATCTGCCACTCAATTCGATAGCCAAAATACGTTATCAGGGTGCAGACCAGGAATGTACGATCCAACAGGCCGAAAAAGGCAGTTTTGAGGTTGAATTTGCAAAACCAGTCAGGGCGGTTACACCTGGACAGTCAATTGTCTTCTACCAAGGAGACGTTTGTCTGGGCGGTGCAGTGATTGAAGATGCACTTCCGTGATCTAGAAATTTGTCACCCATGCTAAAAGTTGGTCTTACTGGTGGAATCGGCAGTGGCAAGAGCACCGCGGCTCGGCGCTTCGAAGAGCTTGGAGTACCGATTATTGATGCTGATGTCATTGCCAGAAACGTAGTCGAGCCCGGCAAGCCGGCTCTTAAGGAAATCATCACCGCATTTGGTGAAAAAGTCGTTAATTCTGACGGCGAGCTGGATAGGACAGAACTGCGGAAAATCGTTTTCGAAAACAAAGAGCACAAAGCAGTGCTGGAAAGTATTCTGCACCCTAGGATCTATGACGAAATTCTGCGGCAACTGGATCAACTTTCTGCGCCTTACTGTATCGTCGTCATTCCTCTATTGGCAGAAAGCAAACGAAATTATCCGCTTGACAGAGTATTGGTGATTGATCTTCCCCACGCACTACAACTTGAACGTACCAGTGCTCGCGATCAGCAGTCTGAAGAAAAAATTGACAAGATTGTTCAGTTGCAATCATCAAGGGAAAAACGTCTGAGCCTGGCTGATGACATCATTGAGAACTCAGGCACAGTTGAATTGCTGTATGAAAAAATCGACTGGCTGCACCAAAAATATACCGAACTCGCTCTTCAATTTAAATCCACCGCACCTAAACGCTAATTATGCTGTTGCCCGAAAAACAGTATGATTTTTGGGTTGCGACCGCTGACGAGTTGATTGATCGAATTTCTCTACTACAGTCTGAAGCCTTGGCTACTGCTGTTGTTGAGCACCAAGACAACTCCACCACAGATTTGCTTCGAAAACGTTTTCCGCAGTTCCCAGTTCATTTATTCAGCTATCCAGAAAAAGCCTTGGGACATTTGCCAGACCCTCAAAACCAAGCAGATTCTGCCGGCGACAATTCTTTCGACCTGCCATTTGAGTCTGACTCGATGGATCTTATCATTTCCAATCTCGTAGTCTCATTTCTCCCACTTCCGACATTCGCCAGAGAGTGCTTTCGCGTTCTTCGCGATGGCGGAGTATTGTTAACATCCGCATTTGGTCCAGATTCTTTCAAAGAGCTTGAATTAGCCTCCCGGGAACTGTCATCAATAGCATTCAAAGCCAGTTTCGGTGACATGCATAATTTTGGAGACCTGTTACTCGCAACCGGGTTTACGAACCCGGTTGTTGATACTGATCGTGGAATGTACAGCTACGCCGATATAAAAGCAATTTGCGATCAAATCACCGATACAGGTCTTGCAAGCCTGTTGTTTACCAACTCGGAGAAACTAAACAAAAGCGAGACTTTAACAGAACTGCTGGAACACTATTCGAATGTACAGGAAAAGTCCCACACTCTTCATTTGACTATCGAAGTGTTTTATGGAATTGCCTGGAAAAAATCTGCCGGCCGGGGTTCGACTACCGTGCCATTTCAGGCGAACTAGTCCGATCACCATGTCGTAAATTGAGCACTAAGATCGACTTTTCCCGAATACTACAATTTAGGCTGTATATTCAATAACTTGCCACTGTTAGTTTGCTGTGAATCATCTATAAAATTCTAACCCCTGGACGTAGTCGTGGTAGCATATCCGAAGATAATTGGCAGGGGTTGAGACCAGGCGATTCAATCAGGATGATGGGATCAGAGATCGAACCGTAATCTGCTCTGAAGTGAACAGTACTTTTGACGGCCAATATTGACTTTTCCAGAGGATTGATGCCAAGGTGCAGGAACAGTGCCTGATCCAAGCACTGAATTCGCTCACTGGTGACCACAACCAAGATCTCAGCCTCCTGATTTACCAACTCCAACGCAGCAGTCGGTCCGATATTCGCGATACTTCCTTTCATCATCTCTCCATGAAACTCGAAGCAACCATCGCTTAACGCAGTTACTTTGAACTTTCCCCGGTAAGGCGGTGGAAAAACATCACCTTTATGCTTGCCACCCAGACTACCACAGAACTCTCCACCAATACCAGTTGAATGTGCCAGTTCTACAGCACTTGAATCATGTATTGCTGCAATCGCGCAGTTCTTGACACCATGCTCAACCAGTGAATGCAAAAGTCCAGTAGTGTCTGAGGTAGCGCCAGCTCCTGAGTTGTCTTGTATATCCGCGAGCAGAACCGGGCATCCGCCACCAACGTTTTCTTTAGCCAGCCTGACCCCTTCGTCTTCCCGATAAAGGGGATAGGGGAACCTGTTCTCACTTTGTAGAAATTCCTGCTCTATCTGATCGGCTTTTTCGAGCGCCACAGGTTCAGAATAGCTGTACGTTACGATCGCCGGACCGTTTTCAGCGATATCTGACGGCGGGAAACCCATTGCAACATCCGCCTGCACCGTATTAAGCGATTGTGCATCAATCAGGTGTTGATAAATTGAACGCGTCGGCTCCAGGTCCGTGCACTGGGACTGTAGCGGAATCAGGAGTGGCAATTTACGAAACACACAGTGTGGCCTACGCCCACTGGCCAAAATCTGATTTAGCAGTTCACCGGCGCGAAATCCAGTCTTCGCCATATCAAGATGCGGATAAGTTCGAAATATTGTGATGACATCTGCCTTGCTTGTCATCTGCATAGTGACGTTAGTGTGTAAATCAAGGCTGACTGCGATGGGAATTCCCTCACCGAATCGCGCCCGAAGACGTGCGAGCAACTCACCTTCACCATCTTCGTGTGACTGGGTAACCATGGCTCCGTGCAGGTCAAGGTAAATTCCATCCAACGGCAGCGCCGCTTGTATTTCATCTAATATTCGTCCAGAAATTTCATCGAAAGCAGCATCTTCTACCAAGCCGCCTGGCTCCGCACTCGCCCACAGAATGGGTACAACTTCGTACTGACCCTTTGCAAAGTTCAGGAATCCACCAAGTGGAATATTCATGCTTGGAAAGACATCAAAAATTGCGTCACCCGAGGTGAGTCCCGGCCAGCCGTCTTCCCTCTCGAAATCAAACAGAGTGGTTGGATAAGGTGAGAACCGATTGGTTTCGTGTTGAAAGCCTGCTACCGCTATTTTCATGAAGTGTTAACTCTCTTTAGATGGGTCCCAAACACAGTAACTTACATTCCCTGGCTGCTGACGTGGAGCGGTACAACATCCAAAGCCACTGCTACACCTAGTACACAAAGAGCAGATCCCGACATCACTCTCAACCAAATCTGAAATTTGAGCTGTTGCAGCTGCTTGGCCAACACACCCATTGCCAAGAGCATCGGCAGTGTACCAATTCCAAACGCTGCCATGGTCAGCCCGCCATTAACCGGGTCAGCCGTACTGGCTGCCAGTACTAATGTTGAATACACCAATCCGCAGGGAATCCAACCCCACAGCAGTCCACCGATGATCGCGTGCTGAAGTGCCTTTGGTGGCACAATCTTTGCAAATATCGGTACAATTTTCTGCCACAGTCGGCCGCCAGCCGTTTCGACGACACTCAGTAGATTCCACCACTGAGCAACATGGCCTCCGAGAATTACGAGAAAAATTCCTGCTATCAATGAGCCGAACACGTGGGCCCGATGAATTGGGAACAGGCTACTGATTTGTTCTGCTATGCCACCCGCCAATATCCCTGCAATGGTGTAACTCAGAATCCGCCCGAAATGATAGTTGACCCAGTAAGCAGCGGCGCGCCACCTAGAACTCTTCAAGGAAGCAGAAATCACACCAACCAGGCCACCACACATCACAACACAATGTACTGATCCAACTAATCCGGCAATAAAGCCGGAAACGATGATCAGTTCATCGAACTGCATCACCAACTCGAACGGGATTCAGGATAAATCCGTCTTTGTCTGGATGGAATAGATTGCCCTCGAGTCGCCATCTTTCAGTCCCTGTAACCACGTTCCATTTCCCGAATCGCAGCGCAGGAGCTGGCGCAAAATATTTGCCCGAGCCTTTGTGCTCAAGCTTCACAACGACATCACGGTTCGATACGGTAGGATGGTAGAAGCCAAACTCCAACAATTCAGGCCAGACTTCAGCGGCATCACCTGACATTTCGACCAGCAATTGTTCACCTTCTAATCGTACAGAAGCCTTGAGATTGACTTCATCTGCGTATCGATCGCGAGCTAGGTCGCGGTTGATCTCAAGCCCCCTCTTGTAATAGTCGTCTACAACGACACCATCAAAGGTTTTAACCGAAATCCAAACAATCGATAAAGTGAAAACGATCGAAAACAGCGGAATTCCGATGACCAGCCAGACAATCGGAATTTGGTACCAACGAGACTGTATTTCAGTGTTTGGCATGTTCAGTTTGATGCCTCACCACTCAAGAATCTGGTTGTACTTGTCGCCACAATTCTTGGGTTATCTACAGCTTCGATTCGAACAACCATATCCCGACTCCCTGAATAGTCAACGTCCGCACGTACGGTCAGAGTGACGTCCGAAACACCGCCGGATGGCACGGTTAACTGTTCTGCATCGACAAAAATCTGCGGATCATCCAACCCTTCAATTGCGATGACGAAACGATGATCGCTCTCATCCTTGTTCAAAATGCGTGCGATATAGATGTTCTCAATGCCGCCAACCACCTCTCGATATAGCACATTGCGGTCGCGGAGAATATCAATTTCAACCAGATCCTTGGTCAGTAAGCCATACGAAACTCCGGACACCAAAATCATGAGTATCAAACTGTAAACGACACTACGCGGCCGGATGATTCGCGATGGCTTGTTGTTCAATAGATTCTCAGTCGTATAACGAATCAACCCTTTCGCATAGTTCATTTTTTCCATAATGCCATCACAGGCGTCCACACATGCTGCACAGCCGATGCACTCATACTGCAAACCATCGCGAATGTCGATTCCGGTTGGGCAGACCTGGACACACATCTTGCAGTTGATGCAGTCGCCCAGCCCCTTTGTACGAGGATCGATGCCCCGTTGCCGCCCACCTCGCGGCTCACCACGAGATGTATCGTAGGAAATGATGAGCGTGTCCGGATCAAACATTGCACTTTGAAAACGTGCATACGGGCACATGTAAAGGCAAACCTGTTCACGCATCCAACCAGCATTCACGTATGTTGCAGTGGTGAAAAAGAAGACCCAAAATAACGGCCATGGATGCAGACTCAAGCCGATTAATTCCAAACAAAGCTCGTCAATGGGTTTGAAGTAGCCAACAAAGGTAATTGCGGTCGCTAACGATACAACCAACCACCCAGCGTGCTTGACTGACTTTCGCCACACCTTGTTGAACGACAGACCACTGCGATCAAGTTTCATCTGTTGAGACCGATCACCTTCGACCCTTCTTTCAATCCACAGGAAGACTTCAGTCCATACCGTTTGTGGGCACGCATAACCGCACCACAGCCGCCCGGCAATTGCAGTAAACAAAAATAACGCAACTCCCAGGATAATCAGCAAAGCTGCCAGAAAGTAAAGTTCCTGTGGCCATATGACAAAATTGAAGATAAAAAACTTTCTGCCGGGAAGGTCAAACAGCACCGCCTGTCTGCCACCCCAGTTCAACCATGGGATCACATAATAGAGGCCTAGAAGTCCAACGATTCCAGTCAAGCGAAAAAAAGCAAACTTACCGTGAACTTCGCGAGGGTAGATCTTCTCGTGATGAAGATACAGTTGATTTTCCGATTCAGCCATTGATCGCAATCCTTGTGATTGTGAAAATCAAGGGACAAGGTACCCCGTGATTATTGATCCCTGTTTATGGGATTGACGGTAAAACGGAAAGTCAGTTAGAAATGCTGAGCACGTATCCAGTCAGCAGTTTGGCTTTTGTTTCGCCGAGAATGTCCCTATGCGGCGGCATTTGGTTGGTTACACCATTGGCAATAACATCAACAATCTGCTCAAATGAACCACCATGCACCCAGATCCGGTCAGTCAGATTCATCCCGCCCAGCGAAGGATTACCCGTGCCATCGATACCGTGACAAGCTGCACAAATTGTTTTGTACTTGGCTTCACCGCGTTTAGCGCTGTCGACGTTTACGACTTCTCCACCCAGCTGTAATACATAATTGGCAACGTCTTCACTTGCTTCCCGACCACCGAGGGCAGCTTCCCAGCCTGGCATAACACCGAATCGCCCATCCAGAATCGTGGTCAGTATGGCATCAGGCGAGGCGTCATAAATCCAGTCATCATCGCGTAAATTGGGAATTCCGGGTGCTCCCCGGGCGTCTGAACCGTGACACAGCGCACAATTTTGCGAAAACAGTCTTGCCGCAGTTTTCATGGCCTGCGGGTTTTTCGCTAATTCACTCGGTGTAGACTGTGCATACGCTTCCATCGTTTCAGCATATGCCTGGTTTGCCTCTGTAATTTCAGCTTCGTATTGCCCAACTTGAGTCCAATTCAAGAAACCACCGTTCGGTAGCATGCCTGGATACAGAACCAGGTAAACCGCGCCGAAAATGACGGTTAGATACAGCAAGTACAGCCACCATGCCGGCAGCGGATTGTCATACTCCGTCAGGTCTTCATCCCAAACATGACCAGTCGTCTCATTAGCTGTCGACGTTGTGTGTCGATTGCGATAGGCAAGCACCACAACAAACAGCAGACTTAACACCGTACCAATCAGGATCAGGTAAATCCAGAATTGACTCGTGAAATCCATGTCCTAATCCACCGCTTGTCTCGGTTTTTCCAGGTCATCTTCAAGCGGAATCTGTGCTGCGTCCTGAAACCTGGACTTCTGCTTACTGCTCCAGGCCCAGACGACGATGACGATGAATGTCGTCAGCAACAGCATCGTCCAGATGATATGAACCCAAACCATGACTAATTGCGCGCACTCAAGATGGTACCAAGACTTTGAAGATATGCAACCATGGCATCCATCTCGGTTTTGTTTTCAAGCATCGCCGGAGCCCCTTCAATGTCTGCATCGCTATAAGGATGCCCCAGTTTTCTCAGTGTTTGCATATTGGTGACAGTTGCCTCAACGTTCACCATTCGATTTTCGAGCCAGGGGTATCCTGGCATAATCGATTCTGGAACAACTGCCCGCGGATCAATCAGGTGCAAGCGGTGCCATTCATCACTATATCGTCCGCCTACGCGCGCGAGATCCGGCCCGGTGCGCTTCGACCCCCACTGAAAAGGACGCTCATAAACAAACTCACCAGCGACGGAGTAATGTCCATAGCGTTCTGTTTCGGCTCTCAAAGGCCGGATCATCTGCGAGTGACAGGAAACACACTGCTCGCGAATATAGACATCGCGACCTGCCAGCACGAGTGCAGAATGAGGTGCCAGTCCTTCAATTGGCTGGGTGGTTGAAACTTGAAAAAAGAGTGGGACGATTTGAATGATTCCGCCAATGCTAGCCAAAATCAATATGAATACGATCATCAATCCGATGTTCTTTTCGCCAGCTGAAAACATGACCGCTATTCCTGATCAAACCGGTTTAGGAATGGGTGCTTCAACAGCACTGCCAGCCTGAACTGTCTTCCAAAGGTTGTATGCCATCAGCAACATTCCAAGCAGAAACAGAGCACCGCCAAGAAATCTAATGACATAAAACGGTGCCATGGCCTGCACACTTTCAACGAAACTGTAGGTCAGAGTACCGTCCTGATTGACAGCTCGCCACATCAACCCCTGTGTAATGCCAGAAACCCACATCGATGTGGCATACAGCAATATCCCAAGACATGCGACCCAAAAGTGTGTTTCCGCCAACTTCATGCTATACAGAGTCTGACCATAGAGTCGCGGAATCAGGTAGTACATTGCGCCAATCGAAATCAGCGCCACCCATCCCAAAGCGCCTGCGTGCACATGTCCAATCGTCCAGTCAGTGTAGTGGGATAGTGAATTGACGGTTTTTATTGACATCATCGGTCCTTCAAATGTCGCCATCCCATAGAATGAAATCGAAACGATCAAGAACTTCAGAATCGGGTCAGTGCGCAGTTTTTCCCAAGCACCAGACAGTGTCATGATGCCATTGATCATGCCACCCCAGGACGGAGCCAGAAGAATTAATGAGAAAACCATGCCGAGCGACTGGGCCCAGTCCGGCAACGCTGTATAGTGCAAGTGATGCGGACCTGCCCAGATATAGGTAAAAGTCAGTGCCCAGAAGTGAACCACCGACAGACGGTACGAATAGACTGGACGATTCGCCTGCTTGGGCACAAAGTAATACATGATCCCAAGAAAACCGGCGGTCAGGAAAAAGCCTACAGCATTGTGGCCATACCACCACTGAATCATGGCATCCTGCACCCCGGCGTACGCGGAGTAAGACTTCAGGAATGATGCTGGTAGTGCCGCACTGTTGACAACGTGCAGCATCGCAACTGCCAGGATGAATGCCGCAAAAAACCAGTTGGCAACATAAATGTGTTGAATTTTTCGGCGCATGATCGTGCCAAAAAATACGATTGCATACACCACCCACACAACCGTGATCAGAATATCAATTGGCCATTCCAGCTCGGCGTATTCTTTGGTGGTGGTGATGCCAAGCGGGAGTGTGATTGCCGCCAGCACTATGACTGCTTGCCAGCCCCAGAAAGTAAAAGCCGCCAAGCCATCGCTGATCAGGCGAACATGACAGGTGCGTTGAACAACATAGTAGGAAGTGGCAAATAGCGCACAGCCGCCAAAAGCAAAAATGACCGCGTTTGTGTGCAGCGGTCTCAACCGGCCGTAGGTCAACCAGGGAATATCGAAATTGAGTACCGGCCAAACCAGTTGCGCCGCGATTACCACACCGACCAGCATGCCAACAATGCCCCAAACGACAGTCATAATCGCAAACTGTCGAACAACTCTGTAGTTATAGGTTGTGTGGTCAGCCGCCATCCAGCGTTACCAATAAATCATAAATCCGGGACCAATTCCAAGTCCCCAAAGCGTTACTGTGGCAGCCAGTACACCGACCAGTGCCACCAGACAAACCGCAAGAATCGCACTGGCCATCAGAAAGGCGCGCTCGCGGGGCAATTCCATCATAATTTCCGTACCGGAATACAGCAGGTAAATTGAATACGCCAGAGCTGGCAAACCAATCAGATAATTCAACCACAACGCGGGATATAACTGAACCACCCCTACCAGCAACAGCGGTGTCGCCGGGTATGCTGCCAAGTTTACGCATCGGCTGACTGAACAATTGGTCCCATAGGTGATATTCATCCAGTGAATCATTCTTCCGAGCATATAAATGCTGAAAAGAATGACCAGATAGTAAATGACAGAGATGGGTAGAGCGCTACTCTCGGTCAATCGAACAGGGTCAGCATAGCCAATCGTCCAGCCGACTCGAGTCGTTCCAAAATAAGCGCAGACAGGTGGGATCAGTCCAAGAATTGCAGTGTGGCCAAGCAGAACAGCAACAGTTCCCCGACCATCGTCTTTGATTTTTTGCCACGTATTTTGTGGGTTAATCAGCAGTCCTATACTTCGATTCACCGACATTGGGCTATAGCAATTTCATAATATGAACTTCTGCTCATATGATACATGTTTTCCTTTGAGTGCAGTAAATTTTATTGCAGTGCAACATAATTAGTTTAAGTTCCAGTGTGCCGCGCTTTCGAATGTGCTTTAAACCCCTTGAAACCATATGACTGACTGT
Source organism: Gammaproteobacteria bacterium (assembly GCA_022823405.1). GTDB lineage: Bacteria > Pseudomonadota > Gammaproteobacteria > Arenicellales > JAJDZL01 > JAJDZL01. The sequence goes on along the minus strand of JAJDXD010000090.1, from coordinate 5,003 downwards.
TATCACTGCGGCAGCGTCATTCGCCCAGGCCGTAAGGTTGTTCGTGAAATTGACGGCGTCAGTCACTCGATGTGTTGTGAAGGCTGCGCAACGGTTGCCGCAATTGTTCACGAGAGTGGGCTTGAAGCCTATTACAAAAAGCGTACGGCACTACCGCCACCAGTTGATGTGTCGAATGAAACTTTGCCACAGACTTTCTCTGAAATTCTTGATGATGAAGCCATTCAACGGCATTATGTCGATTCCGATGGTGAACAAAGTACAACGGCCTTTATCGTTCACAACATTCATTGCCCAACCTGTGTTTGGCTGATTGAAAGCCACCTCAGCTCTCAGCCTGGCATAGTCAATGTAAAACTCAATTATCGAACTCAAAAACTAAACGTTTCGTGGCGCTCAAGCGAGATTTCGCTTTCCGATATAGTCAGCCGTACTCAGAGCCTTGGTTATGGACTTGTGCCATACAGCAGTACCGCTATATCGGAATTGGTTAATGCTCAGCACCAAGATCTTCTCAAACGCATGGGTGTTGCCGGCGTTTTTGGAATGCAGATTATGGTCATCGCCGTTGCACTCTACTCAAGTGCGTGGACGTCTATTCAAATTGAATATGAAGAACTGTTTCGTCGCCTCAGTCTGCTGTTTGTGCTGCCCGTGTTGTTTTATTCTGCTGCACCGATTCTCGCGGGTGCCTGGCGCGACCTGAGACAGCGAACAGCAACGATGGATGTTCCCATCGCATTGGGACTCCTAATCGCGTTCTTCGCGAGTCTTGCAGCGACACTCTCTGGTTCTGGAGAAATTTACTACGACAGCATTGCGATGTTTGTATTCATCCAGTTAATTGCCAGATTTCTGGAAAAGGGCGCCTATCGTCGTATGACAGACCGAATCACCAGTTTGAGCGCATCTACGCCAAACCATGCCAATCTTCTGATCGACCCGGATCAGGTCCATTCCACTGTTGTAGTGCCAGCACTGCGTCTCGCGGTTGGCGACTTTGTGCTGATCAAGCCCGGAGAGGCAATTCCTGCAGACGGCGAAATCGTATCGGGTTCAACTGATGTGGATGAAGCCCTTCTGACGGGTGAGTCAAATGTCGTACATCGAACAATCGGCGATTCAGTTTTCGGCGGATCAATTAATGTCAGCAGTACTGTTGTGGTTCGAGTGACACGACCTAGCGCAGAATCCGCACTTGCCTCAATCGTCAAGCTACTGGAAGATTCAATGTCAGGAAAGCCTTCCAACACACGACTGACCGATCAAATTGCCGGATACTTTTCAGCAACCGTGATGATGATCGCGTTATGCGTAGGTGTATTTTGGTACTGGTCCGGCGATACCAACTGGCTCTCTTATCCGATTGCAGTACTGGTCGTAGCGTGTCCCTGTGCTCTGGCACTTGCTGTACCAACAGCCCTGACTGCAGCGGTCAATTCAGCTGCAAAACGTAGTATTCTGATCGCTCATCCTGATGCGGTGCAAGTCCTCGCCAAAGTCAATACCTTTCTGTTTGACAAAACCGGCACGCTGACCCAAAGCCAAGCACACTTGATAAGAACCGATTTATATGGTGAATTAAGTCGGTCTGAAGCACAAGATGTAGCCGCTCTGCTTTCTTCTTTTTCTGACCACCCAATCTGCCGCGCATTGGCTGGCAGCCTCGAAAGTGATGGAGCAGAAGTAGCTGATGTGGACATTGAGCATGGTGGTGGCATTGCTGGATGCGTCAATGAAAAACAATATTACCTGGGCTCGCGAACGTACATCGATTCAAAGCTTCCAGGCGGCATTGACAAAATTTCAGAACCATCAGATCAAGTTGGATTGATCGCATATCTGAGCGATGACACCGGTGTCTTGGCCAAACTTCATTTTGACAACCCCTTAAGGGATGATGCTTTGCGTGTGATCGGTCGGATAAAGGACCTGCCAGCCAGACTTGCGCTGGTAACTGGAGACCGACAGTTCGAAGCAGAACGGGTTGCTGGAGAATTAAGCATTGCAGAGGTACACTGGGGCTGTTCGCCGAAAGGGAAATTGGACATCATACGCAGTCATCAAAAACTTGGAGAGTGTGTCGCGATGGTCGGCGATGGTATCAATGACACGCCGACTCTGGCAATAGCCAATGTTTCGATCGCACCGGCGCGTGCTCAACAGATTGCAAAAGCGAATGCTGATATGTTACTGCTTGACGACAGACTGGAATTGCTGATGATCGCACGAAACCTCGCTGAATTTACTGTCAGAGTGATGCGCAACAACACGGTTTGGGCAATCGCGTACAATTTAATCGGTATATCACTGGCGGCTGCAGGATTTGTTCCGCCACTTGCCGCGGCGATCGGCATGTCAGTCAGTTCGATCCTGGTCGTTGGCAATTCACTCAGGATTACTGCGTATGAACACGGCAACACTTGATTAATCAATGGAAATCCTGTATCTGCTGCTTCCACTAACGATTATCGTGTCGATTGTAATCGCCGCATTCTTTCTCTGGTCAGTCAGAAGCGGTCAATACGAAGATCTGGACCGCGAGCCGATGCGGGTTCTGATGGATGACGATCAGGTCGAACCAACCGTTTCAAGGAAGGTCGATTCATGAATTTAATGACTTCTCAAGACTACTGCGAATCACTTCGAGAATACAACCCCACAGTCTATGTGCGCGGCGACCGTGTCGAGTCTGTCGCTGATTATCCTCAGCTAGCTCCTGGTGTCAATGCCATCGGCATGACCTACGACTTTGCCAGACTTACAGAACACCGCGAGTATGCACTCGCCGAACAGCACACATCGGGCCGCACGGTAAATCGCTTTGTCCACGTCAATCGAGATACGGAGGACCTGCTCTCAAAGCTTGAATATGTGCGCGCACTTTGCCAGTTGACTGGCTGTGCCATGCGCTACCTGACCATGGACGGCCTTAACGCACTGTATCAGTCAACTTATCAAATTGACTCCACAAACAATACGGAATACAGTTCACGGCTCATCGAACAAATGCACCGTATTCAGGATAATGATCTCACCGTCGGAATCGCCATGACGGATGCCAAAGGAGACCGTTCTCTCAGACCAAACGAACAGCCAAAACCTGATAGTCACGTGCGAATTGTTGCACGACGGCCTGACGGTATAGAAATTTCAGGAGTCAAGGCGATTGTTACTGCGGCACCCTATGTGCACGAACTGTTCGTACTACCTGGCCGCAACATGCAACGGGAAGATAAGGATTTTGCGGTGGCCTGCCAAGTGCCTATTGATGCGCAGGGTCTGACCATCATTGCGCGCCCAGCTGGAAGACCCGGAGATGCCTCCGCTCAATTTTCCAGTCGTTTCGGCCAGTCGACGGGAGTCTGCGTTTTTGAGAATGTCTTTGTTCCCTACGACCGAGTCTATATGTGTGGAGAGTGGGAACACTCGGAGCACCTCACCAAGACTTATGCGAACCACCATCGGCACACATGCATTGGAGCACGTGCAGGCTTTGGAGATCTGCTAATTGGTGCATCCGCAATGATGATCGAAACCAACGGGCTTGATGTGGAGGCTGAACCTCATTTACATGAGGCGATGGTAGATCTGATCAAGACAGTTGAGAGCTTTTATGCATGTGGCGTTTCTGCTTCGGTGTACGGCAAAACCACCGCTGCCGGAAATTACGAACCGGACGCAGTGTACTCGAACATTGGTAAGCTGCTGTTGGCGCACTCCATCTATGACATGCACCGGATTGCCAACTCAGTCTCGGGTGGACTGATTGTTACGCTTCCGCATCCCGAAGAGGACCACAATCCGGACACCATGGACAAGCTGGACACACTGATGTCAGCCAGCGCGGACATGCCGCCTCACCGGCGCGCGACCGTTGCCCGATTAATTGAGGATTTAACCGCATCCCATTCAGGTGCCTGGTACTCAGTCATCAGCGTACACGGCGGCGGCTCCCCCGAAGCACTGAAGCGGGAGATATTTCGAAATTACCCCGTCGACGATAAGGCTGATCTGGTCGAACGATTGATCGAAAGGGGGTTGCATAAAGACTCTCCGGGTGTAACGCCACAGCCGGGTCAATGTTGCGACACCGGTTGCCAGCCACCCAGGCAGACCACGTTACCAAAACGCGAACGGCTACACTAAGCAGTCATTGATTGAATTTAACAGGGCGATTTTTTTCGCTGCTCAGTTCGCTTAGTTGCAGTCGAACCTCGCGCTGCAGAAGTTCTGAAACCTGCAAGTCTCCAAATCCAAGTTCGTTAGCTTCGGCAAATAGTTTCAACGCGGCGTCGCTCAGAACAGCCTGGGGAATTGATTCGCCTAGGTCGGCAATATAACGAGAGTCTTTGAGGGCGTTTCTCACTGTAAATACATAGCCACCGTAGTTGTCGTCTTCCAGGATGCTACCTATTATTCGCTGTAGCGCCATAGAGTTTGAAGATCCTTGGCGGATGATTTCATAAAACTTGGCCCAATCAACTTCCAGTGAATCTGCCGCGTGGAAGGTTTCAATTATGAGACGAACCATACCGAGAACAAGGTGGTTGCTGATCAGTTTTGCACTGCTACCGGACCCGACTGGACCAAAATGCTGAATTGATTCGCAGAACTTATCGAGCAGCGGTTCGACTCGCTCAAATGTCTGGTTGCTGCAACCAACAAATGCTCCCAGTTCGCCAGCAGCCGCCTGGACTTTACCACCAGCTAGCGGTGCTTCAACAAACTGAATGCCTCTCGAACAAAGTCTTTCAGCCAACTGAAGTGATTGACGTACCGCTGATGTTCCTGTATCAACAACCAGATATCGCTCATCCAACTCGTGCCAGATTTCATTTATCGTCTCTTCAACTACATTGGAATTTGGAAGACAAAAGATGACAATATCACTGACCTTGACAGCATCAGATTTCGATTGATGAAGCGTTGCGCCAAGTGAGATGAGTCGATCAGCTGCCTCGAGACTTCGATGCACAGTAATGTTAACCGTATAGCCTGCT
>JAJDXD010000030.1 GCA_022823405.1 Gammaproteobacteria bacterium | reverse complement strand
TCAAAACACAACTTTCCGGCAACCTGAGCTTCACTCCCTCCGAGTTGTTTGACACCGCTGCACGAGCGTTCAATCGTCCATAATTGATCAGGATTCGTTACTCCTATCGTGGAGTATCACGGCATAACGAAATGCTTACTCAATCTGAGCTATTTTTGAATATTGTGCGACGGTGAGGCGAAAAATTGGACAGGGATCGCAAGGTTGATTCCCTTACTTCTAACCCCGATGCTTGCTGCCAACCTTCCTGTGGAATAACAGTTTCAGTGTTTACCCTGGGCATCCTGTCTTGCCTGATAAGCTGCTTTCTGTTCCGCAGTCGCTTCGATCTGGTACTTGTCTTTCCACTCTGAATACGGAATTCCATAAACAATTTTACGAGCATCTTCATAACTCAGTTCGTGGCCACGCTCTTCGGCGGCTGATCGATACCACTTTGAAAGGCAATTGCGACAGAAATTTGCGAGGTTCATTAAATCAATGTTCTGTACCTCGGTATGCGTACGGAAGTGCTCTACCAAGCGTCTATAAGTTGCGGCTTCGACTTCTATTCTTGTTTTATCGTCCATATCTTTTCTACCTCTTAAGCAGTTGTACGCGGACCTGCAGTGTTGTGCTCAACCCAACGGCTTTCCCCTTCCACTAGCTGTTCCTTTTTCCAAAAGGGTGCTTTCGACTTTAAGTCTTCCACCATCGCTTCACATGCTTCGAAAGCAGCGGCTCGGTGTGCGGACCAAACAGCGACGAGAACAATTGCTTCACCCGGATGAATCTCACCGACACGATGAATCATCAACAAATCCGTCAGTTTGTGCTGATCTGCGACAATCCGAGCAAGGTCAAGCAAATGTTGCTGCGTCATTTCAGGGTAGTGCTCGAGAACCATGGAGGTCACGGTATCACCTTCGTTGAAATCCCGCATTGTTCCCACAAAAACAGCCATTGCGCCGAACTGCCCGGCAAGCAGGGATTCCTGGTGCTTGGCCACCTCATGCAAGGGATCAAACGGAGATTCCAAAATCTCGACCCGCATTTTCAACCGCCTGTTACCGGTGGAAAAAATGCGATCTCATCACCTTGCTTGACAGGATCAGCGAAGTCAGCATACTGCTGGTTGATGGCAACTCGTGCGTTGCCCGGAATATCCATTCCGTCTACACAGGCCTTCCAGGCGTCTTCAGCGGTTTTGATATCATCGCCGTCGACTGTCATCTCTCTGATGCCAACGCGATCTGCCAGACTAGCAAAAAATCGAATTCTGATTGACATACCTGCAATGTGAATCGAGTTTAGGCGCTGACGGCTTCCTCAAACGGCCCCTTGTGAAGCAAGCGCATTGACTTCAGCGCGTTGCAATATTTGCTGATGAACTTCGACGGTCTTGCTGTTATCACCGCTCCAGGCTTTCATTGGAGCCTGTTGCAGTGCACGTCCATAGGAGAACGTCAGATACCATGGCAAGTTTAGGCCTAACTGATTCATCTTGTTCAAGTGCTGCGTCGCCTGTTCGTCGGTCTGGCCTCCCGAAAGAAAAGCAACACCGGGTACTGATGCAGGCACACAATCCAAAAAGCAGTCGACCGTCTGTCTGGCAACCTCGTCAACACCAGCCTGTTCGGTACATTCTTTGCCAGATAAAACCATGTTTGGTTTAAGGACAATTCCACTCAGCACAACCCCCTGATTATCAAGTTGCTGAAAGACTGTTTTGAGAGTGCGGTGTGTTACATCTCGACATTGTTCAATGGAGTGCCCACCATCCATCAACACTTCGGGTTCCACGATCGGTACAACATCCGCTTCCTGGCACAGAGCAGCATAGCGAGCTAGTCCATGAGCATTTGCCATCAGACACGCATCACTTGGAATACCGTCGCCGATGGTAATCACTGCACGCCATTTTGCAAATCTTGCTCCTAAAGAAACATACTCTTGCAGACGTTCTCGAAGACCATCCAAGCCCTCAGTTACTTTCTCGCCGGGATGACCGGCCAGAGCCTTGGCCCCAGTATCGACTTTGATACCTGGTACTATACCTGCGTCATTTAGATAGGTGGCAAATGGAGTGTCTCCATTTACGCTCTGCCTAATGGTTTCGTCAAACAGAATTGCTCCACTGATAAATTCGGATAGGCCCTCTGCAGTTACCAGCATTGAGCGATAACTTAAGCGATTTTCTTCAGTGGACGGCACACCAAGTTTGTCAAACCTGGAAGTACAAGTGCCGGTGCTTTCATCCATTGCCAGAATGCCACGCCCTCCAGATACCATCTCACGGGCAGTTGACTCTAGCTTTGCCAAATTCATCACAAAATCTCCGTATTATTTTTAAACAGTCAGAATCTTCATCGTATTCGTTCCACCCTGAACCCCGGCTCGGTCTCCTCGAGTAACGAGAAGCAGATCGCCTTTTTTTACAATTTTACGCCGTCGCAGTTCCTTAACAGCCTGTAGCTCAATCGGCACTTCTGACTTCAAATCGACCACAAAATCAATCGGAAACACCCCTCTGAACAGCGTTACCCGTCGATGTGTTCTGGCATGCGGTGAAATCGCATATATCGGAATTCCGGACAGTTGCTGTGAAAGCCATTTCGCTGTAGAACCCGATTCCGTCAGCGCCAGTATTGCTGCGACATTATAGTGTCGGGCGGTATACATGGTGGCCATCGCCACGGCTTCTTCCGTACTATAAAACTGGTCAGCTCCGCGTTCAATCCGATCCATTCCGAGATTGGTGGATTCCGAACCGCGACAAATCCGATCCACTGCTGCGACAACTTTGGCTGGGTGTTTGCCAACCGCAGATTCTTGTGACAGCATGATTGCGTCAGTACCATCGAGGACTGCATTCGCTACATCCAGTACTTCAGCCCGAGTTGGCATTAGGTTTTCGATCATGGAAGTCATCATTTGTGTCGCTGTAATCACGAATCGATTACGGCTGCGTGCAACAGCCACCAGCTTTTTCTGTACACCAGGCAATTTCGCATCCCCAATTTCCACTGCCAGATCACCGCGGGCGATCATGATTCCATCAGACGCATCTACGATCTCATCGATATTTTCAACCGCTTCAACCCGTTCGATTTTGGACACAATACCGCCCTGACATCCAGTTACCTGCAGCAACTCGCGGGCAAAGCTGACATCTACCGCATTTCGAACGAATGACACCGCCAGGTAGTCAATTTCCATATCACCTGCAAGCCGGATGTCCTGGTGATCTTTTGGCGTCAGCGATGCTGCGGTCAACCCGCCGCCCTTGCGGTTTATCCCTTTGGAATCTGATAACTCGCCACCAATCAGCACTTTAGTTTTGACAATGGGATCTAAAACCTCGCTTACTTCAAGTACGATGTTCCCATCATCTACAATCAAAATGTCGCCGAGTTTGACGTCTTTGGGAAGATTCTTGTAGGTAACACCGACTCTTTCTTCATTTCCAGCACCTTCGTCCAACTCCACGTCGAGAGTAAAAGAAGCACCTTGTTCCAAGTGTATTTTCTTGTCCTTGAACCTACTAATCCGAATTTTGGGACCTTGCAAATCTGCCAATATTCCAACGGCTCGTTTGTGTTCAACCGCGTGCTTGCGCACCAGTTCAATTCGTTTTTTATGGTCTTCCGCCTTTCCATGTGAAAGATTCACCCGTGCGACATTCAATCCCTTTTGCATAAGGCGTGCCATTTCATGGTCACTATCTGTCGACGGGCCTAGGGTGGCAACAATTTTGGTGTGCCTCAATGCCATTATCTACACCACTTTAGCACCGTGCATGAAAGCACGTTCGGCATGATGTTGCAGGGCTGTGAATCCCGGAAGTAAATTACCCTGGACATATTCGAGAAAAGCTCCTCCCCCTGTAGAAACGTAAGAAATTTTGTCGATGTCTCCAAACCGCTCAAGCGCGGCCAGTGTATCACCGCCGCCAGCAACCGAAAAGGCATTGCTTTCCACCACTGAGGAAGTAATTGCCCTGGTCCCAGCATCAAAGGGCGGAAATTCAAATGCACCAACCGGCCCATTCCAAATGATGGTTTCGGACTGATCAATTTTTTGGTGATAGATGCTGCGTGTTTCAGAACCAATATCCAGAATCATGTCCTCATTAGATATGTCTGCAACTGATTTTGATTCAGAATGTCGGCCGTCATTCAATGATGGTGCGACAATCACATCAATCGGAACTGGAATCTCGCAGCCATTCTGCTCTGCAGCATCCAATATTTTTTGTGCAGCTGGAACTAGTTCCGGATCATAAAGGGAATTTCCAACATTGAAACCCTGAGCTGCCAAAAATGTATTGGCGATACCACCGCCAACAATCAGAGTTTGAGCCAATTGCGATAACCGCTTGAGCGCCTGGAGTTTCCCGTCCACTTTCGCACCACCAACAATCGCCACCAGTGGTTCGGCTGGCTGATTGAGTGCAGCATTCAATGAATCCAATTCTTTCTGGCATTGCAATCCAAGACACGCAACCGGTGCAAATTCCACCACACCTGAAATTGATGCATGAGCACGATGGGAGGCACCAAATGCGTCCATCACGAATACATCACACATTCGAGCCATTTTTTGACTCAACTGAGGATCACAAGTCACCTCACCTTCCAGAAATCGGACATTTTCTCCAAGTGCAATCTCACCTGGTTTGATTTCAAACCCGTTGATCCAGTCTGATATTAGTCTGACCTTGCAGCCTAGGCACTTTTGAATCGCCTCTCTGACCTGTACAAGTGAGTAGCGAGCGTCATATTCACCAGCCTTTGGTCTGCCAAAGTGAGAAATGATCAGTACTGCAGCATTATTTTCAAGTGCATACCTGACAGAATCCAGCGAGGCGAGGATTCTTTGCTCTGATGTGATTTCGCCGTCTTCAACAGATACATTCAAGTCGGCTCGCAATAAAACTCGTTTACAGCGTAAGTCTACCTGCTGGAGTTTTATCATGTCCACCACGGTTAATTCGCGTTCATAAATGCGACTGCGGTGTCCAGCATACGATTTGAGAACGCCCACTCATTGTCATACCAGCAGCAAACTTTTGCCGCATGACTACCCACTACGCGAGTGGTTGAAGCCTCAAAAACTGACGAAATAGAACAATGATTGAAATCAATCGAAACCAGTGGCTTGTCGTTGAAAGCCAAAATTCCTTCAAGCGGACCTGCTGCCGCTTTTTTTACCGCATCATGAATGGCATTGGCCGAAACTTCGGACTCTGTTTCAATCGTGAGATCAACTAACGAGACATTGGTGGTAGGCACTCGCACTGCGAATCCATCCAACTTTCCATCCAGTTCCGGCAACACCAGACCGATCGCCTTGGCTGCACCGGTACTGGTCGGAATCATTGACAGTGTCGCCGATCGGGCGCGTCTCAGATCGGAGTGAACAACATCAGTCAATACCTGGTCATTGGTAAATGCGTGTACAGTGGTCATGAGACCAGACTGGATGCCAAAATTTTCATGCAATACCTTGGCAATGGGTGCAAGGCAGTTTGTGGTGCATGAGGCATTTGAAATAACTGTGTGGGACGCATTCAGAATGTCGTGATTGACACCGTATACAACGGTTGCGTCGACACCACCCCCAGGTGCAGAAAGCAGCACTTTTTTAGCCCCACCTTCAAGAT
>JAJDXD010000124.1 GCA_022823405.1 Gammaproteobacteria bacterium | reverse complement strand
TTTTAATACTATCAATTAGATACAAGACATTCTTCTCTGAACAACGGGACAGCAGTGTCTAAATTTAATTAGTTTGTAATTTTTCTCTCATTGACTTCAATTTGATATTAATTTGGACAATGGTGTATGAGTAGTCGGTTTTTCGCGTTCAGAAGTCAACAATTTGGTTTGAACTGTCAAGACCACTGTCGATACGGGGTTATAGAATTCTGTGCTACAAAGCCGAATTGTGTTCATTATTTTTGGAAGATATGCCGGTCCATTCACAACCAACCCCAATATTCCAAGCGACCAGAGTCGTCAATCGTGCGCGCTGGGCTGGGAGTGTATATGCCAACTTTCGCCGCGATGATGTCCTGCGCATCGTCAAAGCTGTTGCTGAAGTCGGTGAAGAAACTGCCAGATACTACGCCGACTGGGCGGTAGACGAAACCGGTTTCGGCAACGCTGATCACAAAGAACTGAAGAACCGGCTGTGCAGCGAGGGAATTTACGAGTACTATAAAAATCATGATTTCACTCGCCATCGGGTTGACCACAAACACAAGGTCATTGAAATTCCACGACCCGCTGGGGTGATATTTGCCTTAACACCTTCAACCAATCCGGTGTGTTCCGTGTTTTTTAAGGCTTTGCTCGCTTTGATGACACGTAATGCAATTGTGATCAGTCCACATCCGGCAGCTCGTGAATGCTGCTCGGATGCAGCGCAAAAAATTGCTGAGGCCGCAGAGAGCGCAGGTGCTCCTGATGGTGTTGTTCAGGTGGTGGAAAATCCGACCCTAGAAGTTATTAACGGCATCATGAGCTCAGATGGTATTGATGTCATTCTTGCAACCGGCGGAACACCGATGGTGAGGGCTGCCTATAGTTCCGGTAATCCAGCACTCGGGGTCGGACCCGGTAATTGTCCTGCTTATGTCGACAAAACTGCCGATATTGAATTAGCAGCCAAGTGCATAGCAAATAGCAAAGCTTTTGATAACAGCGTCCTTTGCACGAACGAATCCGCAGTCATTGCACACAAGGACATCAGCAGTGACCTGATCATTGCATTTAAAAAAGAAGGTTGTTATTTGTGCACCGACGAAGAACGCGACCGTCTGTCCGAAGTTCTTTTCCCAGAGGGAAGGTTTGATGTGGCTGTCATTGGTCAATCTGCGGAGTGGATTGCGGAACGGGCGAGAATTCGAGTACCGCAAAATACTCGAGTGCTTCTGGTGAATCTGGAACGGATAGGAGACGATTATCTTTTGAGTCGCGAGAAACTTTGCCCAGTGCTCGGATTCTACGAAGTAGCCGGGCGAGACGCTGCAATGAAGGCCTGCAACGCCATGACTCGCAGAATGGGTAGCGGCCATTCGGCAGCCATTCACTGCAAAGACCCGCAGATGATACTCCGGTTTGGATCTGAACTCGCAGTTCTGAGAACTCCCGTTAATGCTCCCTGCAGTACCGGTGCTTCAGGATTTGATACCAATCTAGCACCGACGATGACTGTTGGAACCGGATTTTTTGGTAGGAGTTCGGTTGCCGACAATGTCGGTCCTCACCATCTGGTTCAGTGGTCAAAGATTGCGTTCAGTAAGGAATCTGAAATCGACATGAATGAATATGAACTCATTGAATCACAGCCAACTCCAAAAGTGCGTTACCCGAATGAGGTAATCGACTACTCGTTCGCGGACGGCTTCGACTCACAAACATCTGGTTTGCATTCTCACGGGAACAACGCACTGACTGGTGAAGATCTACGAGCAGAGATCCATAAGATCATTCTTGAAGAGATTCGTTCACTGCATCTCGTTCGGGAGACTCGCTACTAATGGCGGATATTCGATCCTACATATTTATTGACCAGATGCAGCCAAAAACGATGTGCTATCTGGGAAGTTGGATTCGCGGCTATTTACCCAAAACTGACATGGCTGCAATGATCATCGAGGTTGTCCCCGGCTTGCACATCGAAAGGATCACCGACATCGCACTCAAGAATGTCAATGTTAAGCCTGGGATTCTTGTCGTAGAACGTCAGTTTGGCTATCTGGAGTTTCACTCGGAATTGACTGCCGATGTAGTCGCGGGTGGCGAAGCTGTACTTGAGATGCTGGATGCTGCACCGAGTGATGCAATGCCACCTGAGATTCTGGCTTCGACAATTGTCAAGCGGGTCGATGACTATCACGCATTTTTGATCAATCGAAACAAGTTGGGTTCCATGGTTTTGCCAGGTGAATCGTTGTTTGTATTTGAAATGCAGCCTGCTTCATACAGCATACTGGCAGTGAACGAGGCTGAAAAAGCGGCTGATATCAAAGTTGTTGACTACCGGATGATTGGTGCGACCGGGCGAGTTTATTTAAGTGGTCCGGAAAGTGACGTAAGGGCGGCAGCCCGAGCAGCAGAAGAAGCATTGGAAGCAAGGATGTAATGCCGTGAGTGAGTCGGGATTTTCTAGAGAGGAAATACGTCTTGCGGTTCGGGAAGCGCTGCTTGAAGCGTTACCACCGGCGGACAAAAAACGTAAACCTGAACAGGTGGCGCCCAATTGCCAGTTGATGAAGCAGATACTGGAGTCTGCCAAAGGAAATTGCAAAACACCCGTTGCCGTTGATCTCAGTAATGAGCGAAAGCTTAACGAATTTGCGATTGACCTGGCAAAGTGTATGCAGGATCAGAATGTTGCCGGACTCATTCGCTCTGGGCGAATGAAGTTCCAATCATCCGGTGCTGACCATCGGAATGGTCCTGATTCCACATCGGGTCGGAGCAGCAGGAACGCTGAATCAAATGGCAAACCAAAAAATGATACTGATTCCACCGGGCGGATTGAAACGGGCGTATTAACTGAATCAAAGGTCTTGGCACTTGCCAAGAACCATTCGTGTATTGAGGTCAGCAGGAATGTCATTATGACCCCACTCGCACGAGATCGTGCGCGACGACTGAAACTTCAAATTGTGAGGCAATAGCCATGAAAGTAGGAATGGTAATGGGAAAAATTTGGGCAACTCGTAAACTGGATGAATTGCCGAATGGAGCACTTTTAGAGATCGACCTGATCGAAGACGGGAAAGTTTCGGAAAGAGTTCTGGCTTACGATCCGCTCGGAGCCGGTACTGGTGAACAGGTTCTGATCACTCAGGGTTCAGTGGCGAAGGGTTGGTTCGATTCAGGTGATGCTGTTATCGACGCGCTCGTTATTGGAATTGTCGATGAAGAGGTCGGCAGCAAGAAATAACTTATTGTTTTAACTTCTCAAATTTTGTAAACGGAGAAAATCATGTCAAATGCAATTGGATTTATTGAGACTCGCGGCTACGTTGGCGCGTTCACCGCTGCAGACGCAATGGTTAAGGCCGCCAATGTGGAAATCGTGACTAAAGAACAGGTGGGAGCTGGTCTCGTATCAGTTCTGGTTCGAGGTGATGTTGGTGCTGTCAAGGCTGCAACAGAGGCTGGTGCTGAAGCCGCCGGTGCTGTCGGTGAGGTTCATTCTGTTCATGTGATTCCGCGACCGCATGCGGATGTTGTTAAAAAGTTTGACGTTGCCGCAGGCAAGTAAGTCATTTACACAATGGAACAGGTAATCACTGGCGAACTCAGCCGCAGTTCGCCAATACCATCGGACGCGAGTAAGCAGTAGGGCAACGTGGTTGATTTACGAGTTTATTTGCAGATCGAAAATCTGCAGACGCAATTTGCGGCTTATATGGCAACCGCGTTGCGAGCTCGTGGTTATGTTCCATTACAGGGTATGCATTCTCTGATCATTGAGATTGCACCTGCACTCGCCATACACCGTGTCATAGATCTCGCACTCAAGTCAGTACCGACAATTGAGCCAGGCATTCTGTATGTCGAACGACAGTTTGGAATTTTGGAGTTACACAGTCCACAGTTGGATGACCTGCATGCGGCCGGTGAGGCAATATTGTCGGGTTTCAAACTTGAAGCCGCTTCACAACTGAAACCAAGGGTTCTTTATTCGGATCTTGTAAGCAACGTCATTGACCAGCACGCAGTCATCATCAACCGACAAAGGGATGCATCAATGATTCTTCCTGGTGAATCAATGCTATTGCTGGAAACAGCTCCTGCACTTTTTGCGGCTGCTGCCGCGAATGCGGCAGAACGTGCAGTCGCAGAAAATGTACTGGTAGACTGCCAGATGTTTGGTGTCTCTGGCAGGGTATTCATCGCTGGAACGGAAGAAAACACCCAGAAAGCGCTGGCACATGTGCTAGACATGATAGAGAACACCCCGGGGCGCGACTGGTAGGTCGAAGTACTCCCGTTACCCAAACCAGAGATTCATGCCTCTTGCAATAATTGAGGCACTATTTGTTGAGTACTCCAGGCCAATTGGCATCACCGCGCTTTATGTTGCCCGGAATATCTCGGCGCCACTGTTCTTGCACGCTCAAACTGAAATTCAGATAAAGACGGTCGTCAACAATGGTCCAGGCTTCAGGAACTGTTGACGCCGTATAGTTATTTGAAACAGCCCAGGCGCAATACCCGCCATATTTTGGCGCCCACCTTTCCGGATCGGTCTGAAAGAGATCGCGGTTTTCAGCTGACTTGAAACGCCAATTTGCACCATTCCATTCCGTAGTAAATTCTTTATCTCCTTTTACAGGATTCTGTTCCAGGTGGTAAGCCACGGTGTCATACCCCCTGATTGCAACGTTTCTCCAGTTGGAAAAAACGGGATCTTCTGCGGCAAAAACAGGGGTGGAGGAGACTGCGGCTAAACAAATTGCAGCGATGCTGAATAGTTTTATTCGATTAAGATTAATCATCAATAGCCCTTTTGCATTGTGAATCTAATGTAACGATTCATTTAGTTTATCAGGAAATCAAACGTCACAAAGACCACAGTGGTCGCTGGAATGAACAAAATTGGGAACAGCGCAATTCGGTTGAATTTGTCTGAATTGCGCTGTAAAGACTAAAGATTGAGGGATAGGTACTGCAGCCTGTTCGGTTCAGCTGAAATTAGCGAGATATTTTTCACACAAGCCTTCAGTTTCTTTTGTAAAGGCAAACCCCATAGATTGTGCAAGATCCGTTTCGGAGTGAGACCCAATCCAAGCGACTAGCAGTAAACGGCGAAGCATGATGAACGTCGGGATTTCTGCTTCATCTTCTTGAGACAGATCCATCACTGAGCGATAACCTTTCACCCAAGACTGAATCAGTTCAGGAACATCTTCCCTTCCTTCGATAAAACTCAGTGCTGTAGCACAGTCGTACATGAACCAGCTGAATCCACAGTCATCAAAGTCAATTACTTTAGTGACACTGCCTTCAATTAGCAGGTTTGCCAACCGAATGTCACAATGAACAAGTCCCCAGCGGTCTTGTCCCTGACCAAATGCTTGTAATCTCTTGTTGATCAAATCAGCAGTTCTACCGAACAATGCCTGATTTGCTTCATTAACTCCCATGCCATCCTGCCATCTTCCCCAGTGCGGTTTATCACCAATACTGGTTTCGAAATCCCAGGTATACCGTTCAAACCACTCCGGTCGTTGCCAGTGTTTTGAGTGCTTGTGCATTTGAGCGGAAACGCTACCGAGAAGTTCAAACGGTCCGATGAGGTTTTCTTCGGGAGGTTCGATGCCGGATTCCCAATCAAACATCACTACGTTTCTCGGCCCTCCTGGCATTCCTTCCGCCTCGACAGATTGAATGTTTTTACCATCTTTACCAGGCACAATGACAGGGGTGATGACTCCTGCCTGCTCGCGCAGCGCATCAGTCCAAGCATGTTCGGACTGGATTGCGGTATATGAGTGGTATCCCTCCCGGTGAACGCGTAACGCCCATTTTCGGGAAGTTGGATGATCATCAACGCGATAAGTTGCATTTTCCGACAGGTTAATCATCTCAACTGAGACGTCAGATGGTACATCATAGTGAGCGACTGCGTTTTTCGCGACGCGCTCCAGCAGCACCAACTGCTCTTCGTGTGGTAAGTCCTCAAATTTTGGCATTCATTCCTCCACCAATCTGCTTAAGCGGCATCAGCCAATTCTTCCCTCTGGACCTGCTTATCGGTAGTCGTCCTTCGGTCTGCTGATCCACGATTAAATGCAGATGCCCGGGCCTGAACCAGTGCTGTATCCAAGCGGTTCAAGATCTCGTCACAGAGTTCCTTATCGACGAGAATGCCAGGCTTAAACTGCAAAACTCTTTGATCAAGAGAGGAAAATATAGCCCATACGCCATTATTGAACAACGCTTTCATTACGTGAACGGCACCTTCAGGGTGCCCGAACTCCAATCCAATCACAACCCCGCGCTGGCGGATGCCGACAAAGAAGTCTGAGTAATTTTTGCGTAACTGCTCCAGTCCATTTCGCATGTATCGGGCGATATAGTGAACCATGGACCGAACTTCGGGCCGATTGGAGATTTCAAGCACTTTCGCAGCAGCAATACAACCAAGCTCCGCTCCGCCAAAAGTGGACATGTGTCCCCATCCATCTTCTTTAAGCCAGGCACCGGCGCGCTCGTTGACCACTACTGCGCCGATCGGATAGATACCGCCAGACAGCCCTTTGCCAGTCACAAGAATATCGGGTTTGACGCCATAGGTGTCAATGCCCCAGATTTCACCGCATCGCATTAGACCCGTTTGCACTTCATCGGCAATAAAGAACGTATCGACTTTTTCACATGCGGCTTTAATTGCGCTCAGATAGCCTTCATTCGGCATCGGAAATCCGTAAGTGGCAGGGATCGTTTCCATAATGACGCAGGCCGCATCCCCAACCCGAATTTCGCGTTCGATTGCTTCGAGATCATTGAACGGAACCTTCACTACTTCCGTTTGAGGTGCATCACTCAAAAACAGTTTCGAAAATCGATCATCTCCAACTTGTACTGCGAGCCCTGTATGGCCGTGATAGCAATGATCAATACAAATCATTTTGCGTCGTTGAGTTGCGTGGCGTGCGCACTTGAGTGCAATATCGATCGCTTCACCGCCGCCAGATGCATAAATGGTATATTGCAAACCTTCGGGGGTACATTCAGCAAGCATTTGCGCGACATGCGTTCGCATCAGGGATGGGAAGTGATGGTTGCCGATGTCAAAGTATTTCATTCCCTCTTTGACTGCGGCCACCACTTCAGAATTTCGATGTCCAAGATTGTAAGTGCCGCCATTGAGATGGACATCGATCAGCCGGCGTCCATCCATATCGTAGAGATAGTATCCTTCACGGCGATCAATGACGAGGTCGACACCGAAGTTTTGCCAGTCGGTGGTTTTACCAGGATTCCAATACTGCTTCGTTCGTTCGAGAAATTCCTGTTTGGTTTCTTGCATATGCGCCTCCTCTATTCTCCTGTAGACGGAGAACCCTAATCTATTGCAGGATAATTTAAGGAATATCTCAAAACAAAACTTGACACTAGACAGCAAATTTTTGATAACACAATTATTTGAGGTGAATAATCTGAAAATTTGTGTCAATAATCAGTAAATTAGTCACGAACAATTCGTTTATTGACCTTTTCAACAGGAGGTAAAACAGAAATGCTGACATCAGTAGAAGGCAGATCAGTCGTAGTAACTGGTTCAAGCAAAGGCATCGGAAAGGGCATCGCCAAGGTGTTCGCCAAGCAAGGCGCAAAGGTATTGATTGTTGCGCGCGGTTTGGACGATGCTGAAGCAACAGCAGATGAAATTCGTAGCGAAGGCGGAACCGCATCTGCATTTTCAGCAGATGTGACGAATTCAGATAGTCTGGACGCAATGGCTGCAGCAGCGGCAGAAAGAAATGGTGGAATAGATATTTTGTGTTGCAACGCTGGAATTTTTCCCCAGAATCATCTGGAAAACATGTCGAGCGATGAATGGGATCTGGTGCTTGGAACAAATTTGAAAGGCACATTTCTCGCGATCAAAAGCTGTCTGCCAAATTTGAAAGAGAGCGGTTCAGGGCGAATTATCATTACATCTTCGATTACCGGTCCAATTACCGGTTACCCAGGCTGGACTCACTACGGTGCAAGTAAGTCTGGTCAGTTGGGATTTATGAAAACTGCATGCATGGAGTTTGCGAAATACGGGATCACTGTCAATGCGGTAATGCCTGGAAACATCATTACTGAAGGCTTGCAGGATTTGGGAGCTGAATATTTACAGACGATGGCAGCATCAATTCCACTGAAGCGATTGGGTTCTGTCGAAGACATTGGCAACGCGGCACTATTTTTTGCATCGGACGAAGCGGGGTATATTACCGGTCAAACCATCGTGGTGGATGGCGGTCAAACCATACCGGAATCAATCGAAGCTTTAGAAGAGGCGTAGTTCTCGCATAAAGAAATTTGACGGTCAGCGTCTGCAAAATTCGCCGTGCGCATTAGTTTTTGCCAGCAATGCGGTCGTCACCACGTTTGAGAATTCTGAATCTGGGACTTGTTTCCTGGTTGGACTCGCAGGCGATCTATCATGCAGTTGCTAGCGGCATGACCCTCGAATCGGCCGACACGATGATTATCTGTCGGCCGAAAAGTCCCTATTTCTATATTAAA